>NZ_JBVUBB010000007.1:0-317278 GCF_055791185.1 Bradyrhizobium ingae | reverse complement strand
CGCCCTTGGCCGGATCGTAGGGCGCGGCCGTCGTGATGATCGTGACGCGCGATTGCGCCAGCGGTTTCTTCAGCGGCTGGAACGGCGCGTCGATGTAATGCGCCCAGCGATACGGCGTAGTGTAGCCGATGGCCGCGTAGTAATCGCGGGTCCGCTGCATATAGGGAATGGGAGCGTCATAGTCGGGCGCAAAGCCGAATTCGTCGTCGCGCGGCGCTGACATGGAAGTCGACATCGGGCGCGTCTCCTCTCGTTCTCGTTGCGGACAGAGTAGAGATAGTTGGCGGTTTGCTCAACGGGGGGCGAGGGCGATGCAGGTCTGAATTGCAGGGGCGCTGGAGCGAATTGCGCCGCCCTTGCCCTCTCCCCTTGCGGGAGAGGGTGGCTCGCCGCGCAGCGGCGAGACGGGTGAGGGGTCTCTCTCGGTGTGTGAAACTCTCAACGACGGAGCGCGCGGATAGAGACCCCTCATCCGGCGCTTCGCGCCACCTTCTCCCGCAAGGGGAGAACGGATGGAAGCTCGCAAGCGTTACCGAAACACATGCAGCGCCGCATATTGCAGCAGCATGATCGTCTTCGCATCTACGATACGCCCATCCGCGATCATCGCCAGCGCTTCGTCGATCGACAGCTCCAGCACCTCGATCTCCTCGCCCTCGTCGACGAGGCCGCCGCCGTCGCTGATCCGCATCTCCGGCTCGTATTCCGCGACGAAGAAGTGCAGCTTCTCCGTCACCGCGCCGGGGGTCATGAAGGCGTCGAATACCTTGTGGACGTCGTGCAGGCGATAGCCGATCTCTTCCTCGGCCTCGCTACGGATGCGCGCTTCGGGATCGGCGTCGTCGAGCATGCCGGCGGCGGCTTCGATCAGGAGGTCGTCATAGCCGTTGACGAAGGCGGGATAGCGGAACTGCCGCACCAGCACGACGGTGCGCCGCTTGCGGTTGTAGGGCAACAACGCTGCGCCGTTGCCGCGGTCATAGACCTCGCGGGTCTGCGTCTGCCATTGCCCATCATTGCGGCGCCACTCGAAGGTCGTCGCTTTGAGAATGTACTTCTTGTCCGAGAGCAGGCGGACATCTTTGACGCGGACGCGATCGGAAACGGACATGCGGGCCTCTAAGGAGTTGGATCGCGGCCGTCGAGCCATTTGGCGAACATGACCGAGGTCGATTCGGCGAAGCCCAGCGACTGGTAGAACGCGCCGGCCTGCTTGTTCTCGCGGCGGACCAGGAGCTGAAGTTTCTGGATACCCGCCGCGCGCAGCCAGTCTTCAGTGGCAGCCATGACGGTGCGGCCATGGCCGCGCTTGCGGCAGTCGGGATCGACCGCGACGTAATAGACCCAGCCGCGATGGCCGTCATGGCCGACCATGGCGGTTGCGACGATCGCTCCCGCTTCGCGGCCGATCAGCACCGTGGAATTGTCGCGGCGCCGGGCCAGCGCGATGTCGGCATGCGGATCGTTCCAGGGCCGTGTCAGGCCGCAGCGCTGCCACAACGCGACGACGGTCTCGACATCGGCATCCGCGATCTGATCGATCGCGAGCGGAGACGAGAAGACGGATACGTTCACAGCACCTTACCGGGGTTCATGATTCCGAGGGGGTCGAGCATCGCCTTGACCTGGCGCATCAGCTCGATCGCCGTCTTGTCCTTCACGTCGGGCAGTTCGTCGCGCTTGAGCACGCCGATGCCGTGCTCTGCCGAGATCGAGCCGCCCATGCGCAGCACGATCTCGAACACGACTGCGTTCACATCGTGCCAGCGTGCGAGGAACTCGGCAGTCTCGGCGCCGACCGGCTGGCTGACATTGTAATGCAGATTGCCGTCGCCGAGATGGCCGAACGGCACCGGCCGCGCGCCCGGGATCAGCTTGACCACTGCGGCATCGGCCTCCGCGATGAAGACGGGCACCGCGGCGACGGGAACGGAGATGTCGTGCTTGATCGAGCCGCCCTCGGGCTTCTGCGCCGCAGACATCTCGTCGCGCAGCTTCCAGAAGTCGGACCGCTGCGTCAGGTTCGCCGCGATCACGGCGTCGTCGACGATTTCCTTCTCCAGCGCGCGAGTGAGGATCCCTTCGAGCGTGGCACGCGCGTCGTCGCGCGGCGAGGACAATTCTATCAGCACGTACCAGGGATGCTTCTCTTGCAGCGGATCGCGCACGTCGATGCCGTGGCGGATCGAGAAGTCGACCGCCATTGCCGCCAGGAGCTCAAAGCTCGTCAGCGCGGTCGACGCCTCGCCCTGGGCGATGGTCAACAGCTTGAGCGCCTCCGCCGGGGACTTCAGCCCGACGAATGCGGTCTCGATCGCCCGCGGCTTCGGAAACAGCTTCAACGTCGCAGCGGTGATGATGCCGAGCGTGCCTTCGGCGCCGATGAAGAGGTTGTGCAGGTTGTAGCCGGTGTTGTCCTTTTTCAGCTTCGACAGCGCGTTGAGCACGCGCCCGTCGGCGAGCACGACCTCGAGCCCCAGCGCCATCTCGCGCGCGACGCCGTAGGCGAGCGCAGCGGTGCCGCCGGCATTGGTCGAGAGATTGCCGCCGATCGTGCAGCTCCCCTCCGCGCCGAGCGATAGCGGGAACAGGCGATCGACCTCGGCCGCCTTCTGCTGGGCGATTTGCAGCACCACGCCGGCTTCACACGTCATGGTGTTGGAGGCGGCATCGACTTCGCGGATCCTGTCGAGGCGTCGCAGCGACACCACCACCTCGCCATTGAGTGGCGTCTGGCCGCCGACGAGGCCCGTGTTGCCGCCCTGCGGCACCAATGCGATTTTGTGCTCGGAGGCGAGCTTGCAGATCGCGGAGACTTCCGCGGTCGAGCCCGGACGCAGCACCAGCGGCGTGCGGCCGTGGAACAGGTCGCGGTCCTCGGTGACGTAAGGCTCGATGTCGGTCGGATCGGTCACGGCATATTTGGCGCCGACGATCTTGCGGAATTTCTCGATCAGCTCGGGCGCAAGGGGAGGGATGGCAGACGTCGTGACGTTCATCTCTTCTTCTTTCTTCACCGCAATCTATTCTATTGCGCGTGATCCTATCGGAAAACCGCTACACACTTGTCCGGATCATGCGCTACCGCGCCACCGCTGCGCGCCGCAGCCGGTCGTTGATCGCTTCACCGAGCCCTTCCCCGGGCACCGCCATCACCGCGATGGCGCGCGGGGTCTTCGCGTCGAGGGCGCGAAGATAGCCGAACAAATTGGCGGCGGCTTCATCGAGGTCACCGCTCACTGACAAATTCATGACACTTGCTGCCTGTTCGACACCCGGCAGCACGGCCGGTCCGAGGGCGAGCAGCGCTTCGCCTGGCGCGACGTCGCGCGCGTTGAGCCGCACGATGGCGCGCGGCGCGTAATGCGAGGCGAGCATGCCGGGTGCGAGCGGCTGGCTGTCGTTGCTCTCGGCATCTTGCGGCGGCCGCGCCAGCGGCACGCCGAGCACGGCCTCGATCTTCTCGCGCGACAATCCGCCGGGGCGAAGCAGCATCGGCGCCTCGAAGCAGCCGACAATCGTCGATTCGACGCCGACCTCGACCGGGCCGCCGTCGACGATCAGGTCGATCCGCCCCGCGAGATCGCTTTCCACATGCGCCGCCAGCGTCGGCGAGACATGGCCGGAGATGTTCGCCGACGGCGCCACCACCGCGCCGCCGAAGGCATGCAGGATCGCCTGCGCGACCGGGTGGGCGGGAATCCGGATCGCGACCGTATCGAGCCCGGCGGTCGCGAGATCCGCGACCGGGCAGTCATCCGTCTTCGGCACCACCAGCGTCAGCGGCCCCGGCCAGAAGGCTTGCGCGAGCCTGATCGCCTGCGGATCGAATCGCCCGATGCGCTGCGCCGCCGCGAGATCGGCGACATGAGCGATCAGCGGATTGAAGGCGGGGCGGCCCTTGGCGGCATAGAGATGGGCGATCGCGGTCGCGTTGGCGGCATCCGCGCCTAGCCCGTACACAGTCTCGGTCGGGAACGCGACGAGCAGGCCGGCCGCAAGCGCCCGTGCGGCGGCATCCGTGGCGGCCGGTCCGGCCGGCAGAATCTCGGTGGTCAGGCCCGTTTTCACTGGGACAAAATTCCTCAAATCGGCCGCTTGCGGTGTGCCAAACCCGACGCTATAAGCCGCCTTCTTGTCGGAGTGTGGCTCAGCCCGGTAGAGCACTGCGTTCGGGACGCAGGGGTCGTAGGTTCGAATCCTACCACTCCGACCATTCTTTCCAAAAGTTGACGTTTTGCAGAGGGTTGGGCGAAATATCGCCCCGCCCAGCGGGACCTTTTTGCACGGATTTTGAAGGCCGGTCCACGGGGGATTTGGCCCGGCAGAGCGGGCTATGCGCGCGGCATGGCTGGGGACCGGGATTTCGACTTCCTGATGACTTGCCCCCTATCTCAATCTCGGTCGGTGCTCGCGGTAGTCACATGGGAAACAATCCGAGCAGCCACCACCATGCATAGTCTACGGGCACTAAAACAAGGAGAGTCAGGATCGCCAAGGGGATTCCTAACCGCGCGACCTGTGACGGACTGATATTGCCCAATCCGACTGTGACCATGATCGGCGGCGCCTGATAAGCAAACGCAACAGTCGAGAAGCCGATTACCTGAATCATCAGCACCGTCATCAGTGGCAGGCCCGTAGCCTCCACCAGATTCGCGGCCAGAGCAGTGTAGATGGCTCCGACTGCATTGGCGCTCGCGACGAAGAAATTTTGAAAACGGCTCCACGGCGGATTTGAGCGGGCAGGGCCGCATATGTGCGTGGCATCGCCGAGTCTTCTATGCTTCGGTCGGTGAGGTCTCGCTGATCAAGGCGCACGCGAGCACCTGAATTCCTCACTCTGGTTCTGTTCATTAAAAAAACGCAAACGGCGCGGCCGAGGTCGACCGCGCCGCTGTGGCCTTATCACAGAGCCGAGGCGTCAGTAGTCATCCGGTACGTACGCCGGTGCGCCCCAGCCAGGCTCGCTATATCCATAGCCGCCATATCCCGAGTCCGGGCCCCAATAGCCGTAAGCGTTGGTGTGGTGCCAGCTTCCAAGGCGACGACACTGGCCGACGCCGGCCATCAACTGGCCGCCGCTCAGCGCAGGGCCGGCCGCGCCGACGGCGTTTTCACTCGAGGGAGTACACCAGCCCGGACCGCGTCCCGCGGCCAGGCTTGGGCTTGCAGTCGCGAGCGGCAAAATCGTGGCCATCACTGCGGCCGCGCTCACAAGTTTCATACGTGTCATGGTTGTCTCCATGTCTCGGTTTGACAGGGGACCAATCCCTCCCGCTAATGGCCGTTCCTTAACCGACGGTCGCGATTTCGCGAGCAATTGGGTTTCGTCGGGTTTCATGGAACACCGTGACCCCCCTCACATGAGCGCGCCATGGCGAGTACGCGCAGCATCATCTGCGCGCCACTAGCACGCCGAGCAGAAAGGCCACCAGCAATGACGGCAGCGGCGCCTCGCGCACCATGCCGCGGACGATGTCCGGCCAGTGCTGGTCCGTGCCGGTCTCGCCCGTCGGCCAAATTCCCCATTCCGATGCAAGCACGCCGATCTCGCGTGGCGTGAGCTTTGAAGCGTCACGGACACGGTAGATGGCGGCTTCCGAACGGTCGCGCGCAGGCAATGCCATCAGCGTGGCGAGCGCGGTGCGCAGCGTCATCTCGCCATAGCCTTGTAAGCGAACCGCCTCTTCCGGATCGGAGGTCATGCGAAATTCTCCCTCACGCAGCGAAGTGACGGGCGATCGTGAAGACGGCGGTCGCGCAGAGAACCAGCGTCGAAACCGCGCCGGCGACGCCGCGCGCGAGGCGGGCGCGTGTCAGGTGTCTGGCCATGTTCCTCTCCTCTTCTTTCGGGGGAAATCGTGACGAGGCCGGTTGGTTCCTTACGGCAGTCGTAATGGTGCCGCGGTGTGGCGTGGGTCATCGCTGGTCATGGGGCTCAGCGATCATGATCAGGCGAGCTCGACGACGATGCTTTCGAGCAGCACGGTTTCCGCTCTAACGAGATCCCGGATGTTGATCGAGGCTCTGCGACAATTCTGGTCCGAGCGCTGCGAATGGCGGTCAGGGTAGCAAACGATCAAGAGCTGCTTGATTTGGAAACGATTGTTCTCTAATGTGTGCGAATGCGAAAGAGCGCACGAGAATTGCAGCCCACCTCCCGTCCGCCGGGCCGGCCGCGCGAGTTCGACCTGGACGTGGCGCTCGACAAGGCGGTGCGCGTGTTTTGCGAGCGCGGTTACCATGCCACGTCGATCGGGGATCTGACCGCGGCAATGGAGCTTGCGACAGGCAGCATCTACAAGGCGTTCCGAGACAAGCATGCCGTGTTCCTCGCCGCGCTCGAGCGCTACACGGCGCGGCGCCAGGACGAAGTTCGGCGTGCTGCCGCGCGGGGCACAAGCGGACGCGACCGCCTGCGCAACGTGCTGCTTTCCTACGTCGAGGCTTCCCAGGGCGTCGAAGGACGTCGCGGCTGCCTCGTGGTCGGCACTGCCGTCGAACTGGCTGCCGTCGATCCGGAGATTGCGGCGTGGGTCGCGGCCCGGCTCAAAACCAATGAAGGTTTCCTCGCCGGCCTCATTCGCGAAGGACAGGCCGACGGCTCGGTCCCTCGCCATGTCGATGCCGACGATACCGCGCGCCTGATGATCTGCATGACGCAGGGGCTGCGCGTCGTCGGCAAGGCGCGACTGCCGCTCGACGGCGAGCGTCTGGTCGAGGTCGCGATGAAGCTGGTCGCCTGATTTTTTTATCTAATTAGGAAACGATCGTTTCCTATCAACGGAGTACGTGATGACGATGAACGCCACGATCGAAGCCGCGCCGGACGAGGGCTCGGTTTCGCAAGCCCTGACCGTCCTGCTTGCCGCCGCCTGCGGCATGGTCGCGGCGAACATCTATTATGCGCAGCCGCTGATCGGGCCGATCAGCGCGGCACTAGGCCTCTCGCATGACGCCGCGGGCCTGATCGTCACCATGACCCAGATCGGCTATGGCGTCGGGCTCCTGCTGATCGTGCCGCTCGGCGATCTCATCGAAAACCGTACGCTGATCTGCTCCGTGATCGGTCTTGGTGCCGCCGCGTTGCTCGCCGCGGCCTGCGCGACACAGGCCTTGCCGTTTCTCTTTGCCGCCCTCTTCATCGGGATCGGCTCGGTCGCGGTCCAGATCATCATTCCCTTTGCCGCGCATCTTGCACCCGCCGCAACGCGCGGACGCGTCGTCGGCAACGTCTCGACCGGCCTGATGCTCGGCATCATGCTGGCGCGACCGGTTGCGAGCTTCCTGACGGCGATCGCCTCATGGCATGCCGTCTTCTTCTGCTCGGCTGCGCTGATGGTCGCGCTCGCTGCTGTGCTCTGGCGGGCGCTGCCGAAGCGCATCCCGGTCGAGCGGCTACATTATCTCGACCTCCTGCGATCGATGCCGCATCTGGCCCGCACGACGCCGGTCCTGAAGCGCCGCGCGCTCTATCAAGCCTTTCTGTTCGCAGCGTTCAGCCTGTTCTGGACCGTGACGCCGCTTCTGCTGGCGGGGCCTGCGTTCGGCCTGTCCCAGCGCGGCATCGCGCTGTTCGCGCTCGCGGGTGTCGCCGGTGCCGTGGCCGCGCCGATCGCGGGACGTCTTGCCGATCGGGGATTTAGCCGTGTCGCCACTCTCGGTGCAATGCTGCTGGTCGCGTCGGCCTTCCTGATCATGCATATCGGCGCCGGCGGCTCCATGCTGAATCTCGCATGCCTCGTCGTTGCGGCGGTCGCGATCGATTTCGGCGTGCAGGGCAATGTCGTCCTCGGCTTCCGCGCGATCTTTGCGCTCGGCCCGGAGCACCGCAGCCGTCTCAACGGACTCTACATGGCGACGTTCTTCGCGGCCGGTGCCGTGGGCTCCGCGCTCGGCGGCTTTGCCTTTGCGCATGGCGGCTGGATGCTTGCGTCCTGGATAGGCTTTGCGCTGCCGGCCGCCGCGTTGATCTATGCTGCCTTCGAGTGAGGCACTCACTTGGAGCGAAGCGTTTGGCGGCGTGGGCAAGGATTCGGAAACTATCCGCCGTCTCTCTGTCCGCCGCTAACGAATCGAAAAAGGTTCTGAAGCAACTTTGGCCCCGAGAACGGGAATTGGGGAGTTTTGGACATGGACGGTCAAGCCATCCTGGAGAATGTGCGGCGGTATCGGGCGATCGCGTCACTGCACCGCCAGACGGCCGCGTTCCGGCCGCGTCAGAGCTGGTCTCTGCTGGAGCAGGCCAGCGAGTGGGAATCCCGCGCATTGGCGGAACTCGAGGCCTATTTTGCCGGCGGCGACCGCGCGTGGTCCGGGGTTGCCGAAGCCCGCATGGAACTGATGGCGGCGTGAAGCCAAGCCCCATTTCTGCTTTGCATGGGGTTGTTTTCGACCTTTCTTACAGTATCGCGCAGGCTGGCGGTGAGAGTTACCAAGGCCCCGTAGAACTCCTTTCCGCAGTGCACATCTATCGCAGGCCCTGAACAGGTGTGCTAGCTTGATTGGAACCTCAGCCGTGTCCGCGGCGCAAAAGGGGATTTTCAATGAGCCGCCCAGGGATGTTGTCAGGACCGAAAATGCGGCCGTGGTCCGGACAGGCCTTTGCGTTCGCCTTCCTTGTGGTGGCAGCTTCGGCTGGCTTTCAGGGCGCTTGCGTTCTCCTTGGCGCCCAGCTCTATTTTGCCGCGTTCCTGCCGGCCGTTTTCATCGTGGGGTTCGTTGCGGGAGCACCTGCGGCGGTGTTCGCCATCCTGCTCGCCGTTCCGCTGGTCTGGTGGGCGTTCATGCCGCCCTTCTTCGAGTTCAGCACGCTGACCCGCGCCGACGCGCATGACATCAATCTGTTCTTCCTGTTCAGCGTGTTGTTGATCGGCCTTGCCGATCTCTGTCGACAGACCGTGACGATCGTCAATGGCGGTGGCCTCGAGGCGACCGACAAGACGGTCGCGCCGAATTCGCAGTAGCACGCGCTGCCAGCGCGAGTCGGATCTACCTCCCGCGCAATTCCGGCACATCAGGTAGATAGTTCGAACCCTCCGAGCCCAGGAAATCGAACATCGCCTGCGCCGGGGGTAGAAGCACCTTGTCGCTGCGGCGGATCACGTACCATTGCCGGACGATGGGCAGGCCCGCGACATCGAGGATGATGAGGCGGCCTTCGGCGAGCTCGTGCGCCACCGTGTGCGCGGAGATGAAGGCGATGCCGAGGCCTGCGATCACCGCCTGCTTGATCGTCTCATTGCTACTCATCTCCATGCCGATGATCGGCTCGAGATCCGATTTCTGGAACATGCCTTCCATCAGCGTCCGCGTGCCTGACCCAGGCTCGCGGGTGAGGAAGGTCTCGTGCACGAGGTCGGTCAGGTTGAGGCCGGAATCCTTTTCCAGCCAATGCCCCTTGCGCGCGACAATGATGTGCGGGTTGCGCCCCAGCTGGCGCACGTCGACCGTGACGTCGGCCGGTGGCCGACCCATCACCGCGAAATCGAGATCGTAACCGTGCATGGCCTCGCGGATGTCCTCGCGATTGCCGATGGTCAGCTTGATCTCGATCTTCGGATAGCGCTGCGAGAACGCCGCGATGGCGTGCGGCACGAAGTATTTTGCGGTCGAGACCGCGCCGAGATGCACGATGCCGCCGGTCCGCCCCGCCAGGAGATCGAGCGCGCCCTGGCAATCCGCGATCGCGGCTTCGACACGATCGGCGAGCGCCAGCACTTCCTTGCCCGCTTCGGTCAGCAACATGCCGTCGCCGGTCCGCTGCACCAGCGGCAGCCCCGCCAGATCCTGCAATTGCCGGAGTTGCTGGGTGACCGCCGGCTGCGTGAGCCCGAGATGCGTCGAGGCCGCCGTCACGCTGCCCTTGGCCGACAGCGCGGCAAGCGACCGGAGCTGCCGGATCGTCAGATGCCGGAGCTGGCTTGCGGGGTGACCATTATAAGAAAATTCTTTGGCGCTCATTACGAATAGAAATTTTCCTTATTAGGTCGGCTCTGTCAATTTCTTCGTGCTGGGACCAGCCGCTCCGCTCCCGATCCGGGAACAAGGACTGCGGCGGCCACGAGGGGATGGACGCAAGATGACCGGGCAAATCAGGCTGGATGACTATCTTCAACGGTATTCTGAGACCGCACCCGAGGCGCTGGCCGTTGCCGCTGCCGTCGATGCCATCGCCACCGCCGCGATCGAGATCGCCGATCTCACCGGCACCGGTCAGTTGTCCGATGCCTCGGGTCTGACCACCGGCTGCAACAGCGACGGCGACCTGCAGCGCGACCTCGACCTGCGGGCTGATGCCATCCTTCGCCGCTGCCTCGGCAGGGCGCCGATTGCCGCGCTTGCTTCGGAGGAGATGCGCGAGCCGCAGATCGCGGACCGCGCGGCAAAGGTCTGCGTCGCGATCGATCCGCTCGACGGCTCCTCCAACATCGACATCAACATGACGGTCGGCACGATCTTCTCGATCCTGCCGGCCCCCGATGATCTCAGCCTTGCCTTCCTCCAGCGCGGCTCGGCGCAGCTTGCGGCGGGCTTCGTCACCTACGGTCCGCAGACCTCGCTGGTGCTCACGCTTGGCGACGGTGTCGATGTCTTCACGCTGGACCGCGGGCGCGCTTTCCGCCTGACGCGGCGCGGCGTGCAGATTCCCGAGACGGCCGACGAGTTCGCGATCAACGCCTCGAACCGCCGGCACTGGGATGCGCCGGTGCGCGCCTTCGTCGACGAATGTCTCGCCGGCGTCGACGGTCCGGCGAACCGCAATTTCAATATGCGCTGGATCGCCTCACTCGTCGCAGAAGCCTATCGCATCCTGACCCGCGGCGGCGTGTTCCTCTATCCCTCCGATGCGCGCCCCGGTTACGGCGACGGCCGGCTGCGGCTGACCTACGAGGGGCATCCGATGGCCTTCATCATGGAGCAGGCCGGCGGCGCCGCCTCGACGGGCCGCGAGCGCATCCTCGATCTCGCCGCGCACAATCTGCACCAGCGCGTGCCGCTGATCATGGGCTCGCACAACGAGGTGCGGCGCGTCGAGGAATTGCATTGCGATCCGTTGCTGGTCGCGAGCGTGTCGGCGCCGCTGTTCGCGCGCCGCGGCTTCTTCCGGCTGTGAGGAGGATAGCGAATGTCGAGGAAACACCCGATCATCTCGATCACCGGCTCGTCCGGCGCCGGCACGACATCGGTCAAGAAGACCTTTGAGCAGATATTCTTTCGCGAGCGGGTCAACGCCGTCTACATCGAGGGCGACGCTTTCCACCGCTATGACCGCGCCGAGATGCGCACGCAGATGGCGACGGAGGCGGAGCGCGGCAACAAGCACTTCAGCCATTTCAGCCCCGAGACCAATCTGTTCGAGGAGCTGGAGCGGGCGTTCCGCGACTATGGCGAGACCGGCACCGCGGTGACGCGGCACTACGTTCACGACGCCGAGGAATCCGCGCTGCATGGCGCAGCACCCGGCACCTTCACCGAATGGGAGCGGCTGCCGGAGAGCTCGGACCTCCTGTTCTATGAGGGCCTGCACGGCGCCGTGGTCACCGACAAGGTCAACGTGGCGCGCTATGCCGACCTCAAGATCGGCGTCGTGCCCGTCATCAATCTCGAATGGATCCAGAAGCTGCACCGCGACCGCAGCGCGCGGGGCTATTCGACCGAGGCAGTTACCGACACCATTTTGCGGCGGATGCCTGATTACATCCACTACATCTGCCCGCAATTCACCGAGACCGACATCAACTTCCAGCGCGTGCCGACGGTCGACACGTCCAATCCCTTCATCGCACGCTGGATCCCGACCCCGGACGAATCGATGGTCGTGATCCGTTTCAAGAATCCGCGCGGCATCGACTTCCCCTATCTGCTCTCGATGCTGCCGCACAGCTTCATGTCGCGGGCAAATTCGATCGTCTGTCCAGGTGCCAAGCTCGATCTTGCGATGCAGCTCATCCTGACGCCTCTGATCATGCAGCTCATCGAGCGCAAGCGAAGCCTGAAATGATGAACGACAACGAGACCAACGGGAGGGTCTGATGAACATCTCGGTTCATGCCGAAGCTGACCTCAACATGGTCAGCCATGCCGATCTCGCCAACGCCGTCCGCTTCCTCAGCGTCGATGCCATCGAGCAATCGCAGTCCGGCCATCCCGGCCTGCCGATGGGCATGGCCGACGCCGCAACCGTGCTGTTCTCGCGCTTCCTCAAATTCGACGCGGCGCATCCGAATTGGCCCGACCGCGATCGCTTCGTGTTGTCGGCGGGGCACGGTTCGATGCTGCTTTACGCGCTGCTCTATCTCACCGGCGGCGCCGTCAGCCTCGACGACATCAAGGCTTTCCGGCAGTGGGGCTCGAAGACGCCGGGTCATCCGGAATATGGCCACACGCCGGGCGTCGAGACCACAACGGGCCCGCTGGGGCAGGGGATCGCGACGGCGGTCGGCATGGCGCTCGCCGAACGCATGGCGAATGCGCGGCATGGCGACGGCCTCGTCGGCCACTTCACCTACGTGATTGCCGGCGACGGCTGCCTGATGGAAGGCATCAGCCAGGAGGCGATCTCGCTCGCCGGTCATCTCCAGCTTGGACGTCTCATCGTGTTGTTCGATGACAACGGCATCTCCATCGACGGGCCGACTTCGCTTGCGACCTCGGACGACCAGCTCGCGCGTTTCGCCGCGTCCGGCTGGTCGGTGCGTCGCGTCGACGGACATGATCCGGAAGCGGTCGCGCAGGCGATCGCGGAAGAGCGCGCAACCGCAAGGCCCTCGCTGATAGCCTGCCGCACCATCATCGGTTATGGCGCGCCGGATCGCCAGGGCACCGAGAAGGCGCATGGCGCGCCGCTCGGCACCGAGCAGGCGGCGGCCGCACGTCGGACTCTCGGCTGGGACTATCAGCCCTTCGTGGTGCCGATTCCGATCCTCAAGGCGTGGCGCATGATCGGACAGCGGGGGCAGGTCGATCGCCTCGCCTGGCTCGATCGCTATGAGTGCGCGAACCCTGCGCAGCGAGAGCTGTTCATCGAGGGCAAGGTTCTGGCCCTGCCGAGTGCCTATGCCCAGGCGTTGGCGAAATTGCGCGAGCGTTTTGCCACCGAGCGTCCGAAGCTTGCGACGCGGCAGGCCTCGCAACAGGTGCTCGACAGCATCGCGTCGTCAATCCCGGGCCTCGTCGGCGGCTCGGCCGATCTGACCCATTCGAACCTGACGCATGCGAAGGCGCAGGTCCCTGTCACGTGCGGCCGGTTTGCCGGCGACTACATCCACTACGGCATCCGCGAGCATGGCATGGCCGCCGCGATGAACGGCATCGCGCTGCATGGCGGCTTCATTCCCTATGGCGGCACGTTCCTCGCGTTTTCCGACTACAGCCGGCCGGCGATCCGGCTCGCTGCGCTGATGCGGCTGCGTGTCATCCATGTGATGACCCACGATTCCATCGGTCTTGGCGAGGACGGTCCGACGCACCAGCCGGTCGAACATCTCGCCGCGCTCCGCGTGATCCCAAATCTGCTGGTGTTCCGTCCCGCTGACGCGGTGGAAACATTGGAAGCCTGGGACTGCGCGCTGGAGGCGACGACCCGCCCCTCCGTGCTGTGCCTGTCGCGCCAGGCGTTGCCGACCTTCCGCAGCGATGCGCGCGGCCGGAACCGCGTCGGGCGCGGGGCCTATCTCGTCGTCACGCCCGACGGCGGGCGCGACGTGACGCTGATTGCGACCGGCTCGGAAGTCTCGATTGCGCTCGAGGCCGCGCGCCTGCTCGCGACCGAGCATATTCGCGCCGCCGTGGTCTCGGCGCCCTGTTTCAAGCTATTTGAAGAGCAGCCCGACGAGTATCGCGCGACCGTGCTTGGCACCGCGCCGCGGGTCGGCATCGAGGCCGCCGTGCCCGGCGACTGGCCGCGCTGGATCGGCGCGGATGGTGAGTTCGTCGGCATGCGCGGCTTCGGCGCCTCGGCGCCCGCGCCTATCCTCTACCGCGAATTCAAGATCACGCCGCAGAGCGTTGCGGAAGCGGCCAGGCGCTCGGTCGACCGCGCAAGGGAAGGAAGAGCAGCATGAGCTTGCGTGTCGCCATCAACGGCTTTGGACGGATCGGTCGCAACGTCTTGCGCGCGATCGCCGAGTCTCGCCGCAACGACGTCGAGGTGGTCTCCATCAACGACCTTGGTCCGGTCGAAACCAATGCACACCTGCTCCGGTATGACTCCGTCCATGGCCGCTTCCCGGCCGAAGTCAAGGTCGATGGCGACACCATCGACATCGGCCGCGGTCCGATCAAGGTGACCGCGGTCAGGGACCCCGCTCAACTGCCGCATCGTGCACTCGGCGTCGATATCGCGCTCGAATGTACTGGACTTTTCACCTCGCGCGACAAGGCGGCGGCGCATCTTCAGGCCGGTGCCAAGCGCGTGCTGGTCTCGGCGCCCGCGAGCGAGGTCGATCTCACCGTCGTGTTCGGCGTCAACCATCTGAAGCTAACCGGCGATCACATCGTTGTCTCCAATGCCTCGTGCTCGACCAATTGTCTCGCACCGCTCGCCCAGGTGCTGGACGATGTCGTCGGCATCGAGAAGGGTTTCATGACCACGATCCATTCGTACACCGGCGACCAGCCGACGCTCGATACCTTCCACAAGGATCTCTACCGCGCCCGTGCCGCCGCACTGTCGATGATCCCGACCTCGACCGGTGCGGCCAAGGCAGTTGGCCTGGTGCTGCCGGAGCTGAAGGGCAAGCTCGATGGTGTCGCCATCCGCGTGCCCACGCCGAATGTTTCGGCGGTCGATTTCAAGTTCGTCGCCAGGCGCGCGACGAGCGCGAAAGAGATCAACGACGCCGTGCAGGCCGCCGCGAATGGCCGGCTCAAGGGCGTTCTGGGCTTCACCGACGCGCCCAACGTCTCGACCGACTTCAACCACGACCCGCGCTCCAGCATCGTCCATCTCGACCAGACCAAGGTCATGGATGGCAATCTCGTGCGGGTAATGAGCTGGTACGACAATGAATGGGGCTTTTCCAATCGTATGGCCGACACCGCGGTGGCGATGGGCCGACTGATCTGAGCTGACCATAGAACAGAAACGGAGAACTCCCTTGGCACGCATTACCCTTCGGCAACTGCTCGATCACGCCGCAACTCATGGTTACGCGGTGCCGGCGTTCAACATCAACAACATGGAGCAGGGCATCGCCATCATGCAGGCGGCAGCCGCGGTCGATGCGCCCGTCATCATCCAGGCCTCGCGCGGTGCGCGCAGCTATGCCGGCGATCTCATGCTCTCGCACATGATCGATGCGTTGGAGCGGACCTATCCCGACATCCCGCTCTGCATGCATCAGGACCACGGCAATGACGAGGCGACCTGCGCGTCCGCCATCGCTCATGGCTTCACGTCCGTGATGATGGACGGCTCGCTGAAGGCCGACGCCAAGACAGCTGCCGACTATGATTACAACGTCGCGATCACCCGCCGCGTCGTCGATCTCGCGCATTGGGTCGGCGCGTCCGTGGAAGGCGAACTCGGTGTGCTCGGCTCGCTCGAGCATGGCGGCGGCGAGCAGGAGGATGGTCACGGCGTCGAAGGCGAAGTCAGTCACGACCAGTTGCTGACCGATCCCGATCAGGCCGTCGATTTCGTCCGCGCCACCGGGGTCGATGCGCTGGCGATCGCGATGGGCACCTCGCACGGCGCCTACAAGTTCAGCCGCAAGCCGGATGGCGATATCCTGGCGATGCGGGTGGTCGAGGAGATCCACCGCCGGCTGCCGAATACGCATCTGGTAATGCATGGCTCCTCATCGGTGCCGCAGCCGCTCCAGGACATGTTCAACCAGTTCGGCGGCGAGATGCCGCAGACCTGGGGTGTGCCGGTGGAGGAGATCGTGCGCGGCATCAAGAGCGGCGTGCGGAAGGTCAACATCGATACCGACTGCCGCCTGGCGATGACCGCGGTGTTCCGCAAAGTGGCGTCGCAAGCGCGTTCGGAGTTCGATCCGCGCAAATTCCTGAAGCCCGCGATGGATGCAATGCGCAACCTCTGCCGCGAACGCTTCGAGCAGTTCGGCACCGCCGGTCATGCCAGCAAAATAAAGGTCATTCCCATGGACGAGATGGCGCGGCGGTACCGCGCCGGTGAATTGGACCAGCGCATCGACCCCCGCGAATCCGTCGCGGCCTGATCAATCAGAAAGAGCAGAGAAAGAAGAGCAGGAGAGAGACATGAACGCACATGCAGGCACGGTCCGCGGCAAGGAACGCTATCGCTCCGGCGTCATGGAATACAAGCGCATGGGCTATTGGGAGCCCGACTACACCCCGAAGGACACCGACGTCATCGCGCTGTTCCGCGTCACTCCGCAGGAGGGCGTCGACCCGATCGAGGCCTCTGCGGCGGTGGCCGGTGAATCCTCGACCGCGACCTGGACGGTGGTGTGGACCGATCGCCTGACCGCGGCGGAGAAATATCGCGCCAAGTGCTACCGGGTCGATCCGGTGCCCGGCACGCCGGGGTCGTATTTTGCCTACATCGCCTACGACCTCGACCTGTTCGAGCCAGGCTCGATTGCGAACCTCTCGGCCTCGATCATCGGCAACGTCTTCGGCTTCAAGCCGCTGAAGGCCCTGCGGCTCGAGGACATGCGCTTCCCGGTTGCGTATGTGAAGACGTTCCAGGGGCCAGCCACCGGCATCGTGGTCGAGCGCGAGCGGCTCGACAAGTTCGGCCGGCCGCTGCTGGGCGCAACGGTGAAGCCGAAGCTTGGCCTTTCCGGTCGCAACTACGGCCGCGTGGTCTACGAGGCATTGAAGGGCGGGCTCGACTTCACCAAGGACGACGAGAACATCAACTCGCAGCCCTTCATGCACTGGCGCGACCGGTTCCTCTACTGCATGGAGGCGGTGAACCGCGCGCAGGCGGCCTCCGGCGAGGTGAAGGGCACCTACCTGAACGTCACCGCGGGCACGATGGAGGACATGTACGAGCGCGCGGAGTTCGCCAAGGAGCTCGGCTCGGTCATCGTCATGATCGACCTCGTGATCGGCTATACCGCGATCCAATCCATGGCGAAATGGGCGCGGCGCAACGACATGATCCTGCATCTGCATCGCGCAGGTCACTCGACCTATACGCGGCAGAAGAGTCACGGTGTCTCGTTCCGCGTCATCGCCAAATGGATGCGGCTTGCCGGTGTCGATCACATTCATGCCGGCACGGTGGTCGGCAAGCTCGAAGGCGACCCGAACACCACGCGAGGCTATTACGACGTCTGCCGCGAGGACTTCAACCCAATGAGGCTCGAGCACGGCCTGTTCTTCGATCAGTCATGGGCGAGCCTCAACAAGATGATGCCGGTGGCTTCCGGTGGCATTCATGCCGGGCAGATGCACCAGTTGCTCGATCTTCTGGGCGAGGATGTCGTGCTGCAATTCGGCGGCGGCACGATCGGTCATCCCATGGGGATTGCGGCGGGCGCGACAGCCAACCGCGTGGCGCTGGAAGCGATGATCCTCGCCCGCAACGAGGGCCGCGATTACGTCCACGAAGGTCCGGAGATCCTGGCGAAGGCGGCGCAGACCTGCACGCCGTTGAAGGCCGCGCTCGACGTCTGGAAGGACGTGACCTTCAACTACCAATCCACGGACACGCCGGACTTCGTGCCGACCGCGCTGGAAACCGTTTGAGGAGACGCAACATGAAACTGACCCAAGGCTGCTTCTCATACCTGCCTGATTTGACCGACGATCAGATCTACAAGCAGGTGCAGTACTGCCTCGCCAACGGCTGGGCGGTGAACATCGAGTTCACCGACGATCCGCATCCCCGCAACACCTATTGGGAGATGTGGGGCCTGCCGATGTTCGATCTCCAGGACGCCGCCGGCGTGATGATGGAACTCGCCGAATGCCGCAGGGTATATGGCGATCGCTACATCCGTGTCAGCGGTTTCGACTCCAGCCACGGCTGGGAGTCGGTGCGGATCTCGTTCCTCGTCAGCCGGCCGCCGCAGGAGGCCGAGTTCGATCTGGTGCGACAGGAGGTCGGCGGCCGTGCCATCCGCTACACCACCGTTCGCCGGCAGGCCGCACACGCATCAACCTAAGTCGTTCTCCTCCGCGCGGAGCTCTCCCTGCTCCGTATCCTTGGCGGACCACTGCTTCGCCGCTCTCCCCCCGCGGCGAAGCTCTTTTCTTCGAGGGTAGCCATGCTGGACGTCCCCCACGCAACGACAACCGAGCCCAACGAGACCAGTTTCGATCTCCGCAAGGAAGCCGAGACGGCCGGGATAACCGACACGCTGCAACAGCTCGAGCAGGAGCTGATCGGCCTGAAGCCGGTCAAGAACCGCGTGCGCCAAATCGCATCGCTCCTGCTGATCGAGCGCATCCGCCAGCGTGCAGGCCTGGTCTCGGCCCCGCCCACGCTGCACATGTCGTTTACCGGCAATCCCGGGACCGGCAAAACCACGGTGGCGCTGCGCATGGCAAAAATCCTGCACGGGCTCGGGTTCGTGCGGCGAGGGCAGGTGATCTCGGTGACACGTGACGATCTCGTCGGGCAGTATATCGGCCACACCGCGCCGAAGACCAAGGAGATACTGAAGAAGGCCATGGGCGGCGTGCTCTTCATCGACGAGGCCTACTATCTGCATCGGCCCGACAACGAACGCGACTACGGCCAGGAGGCGATCGAGATCCTGCTTCAGGTCATGGAGAATCAGCGCGAGGACCTCGTCGTGATCCTCGCAGGCTATGGCGAGCGGATGACGAGCTTCTTTGCCTCCAATCCAGGCTTCCGCTCGCGTATCGCCCATCACATCGAATTCCCGGATTATTCGGAAGCCGAGCTGATCTTCATCGCGGAGCTGATGCTGAAGGAGCGCGGCTATCGCTTCTCGGCCGCGGCGCGCGATGCGTTCGAGAAGTACATCGCGCTACGACGGACCCAGCCGTTCTTCTCCAACGCGCGCTCGATCCGCAACGCGGTCGACCGCATCCGTCTGCGGCAGGCCGATCGTCTCGTCTCGGATCTCGACCGCATGCTCGATATCGCCGATCTCGAAACCATCGATTCCGCGGACGTGCTGGCGAGCCGTGTCTTCAGCGGCGGGGCTGCGGGCGATGGACGGAGGGCAAAGCCATGACTCGCGAGATTATCATTGCACCCTCGATCCTCGCCGCGAACTTCGCAAGGCTCGGCGAGGAGATCGCCGCGATCGATGCCGCCGGTGCCGACTGGATCCATTGTGATGTAATGGACGGGCATTTCGTGCCGAACATCAGCTTCGGCGCCGACGTCATCAAGGCAGTCCGTCCCTGCACGGCCAAGATATTTGACGTGCATCTCATGATCTCGCCTGCCGATCCCTACCTCGAAGCGTTCGCGAAGGCGGGCGCAGACATCATCACCATTCATGCCGAGGCCGGCCCGCATCTCGATCGCTCGTTGCAGGCGATCCGCGCACTTGGCAAGAAGGCGGGCGTCAGCCTGTGCCCGTCGACGCCGGAAGGCGCGATCGAATACGTGCTCGACCGCCTCGATCTCATCCTGGTGATGACGGTCAATCCGGGCTTCGGCGGGCAATCGTTCTTGGGATCGCAGATCGAGAAAATCCGGCGCATCCGCCAGATGATTGGCGACCGGCCGATCCGACTCGAGGTCGATGGTGGCGTCACGCGCGACAATGCGGCTGCGGTTGCAGGCGCCGGCGCAGATGCGCTGGTGGCGGGATCGGCTGTGTTCCGTGGTAACGGCAGGGCCGACTACGCGAACAACATTGCGGCCATCCGCGCTGCGGCGGAAGCCGGCCGGGTTCCGAAGCTGCAATATGGTTCGACATCACTGCTGCGGACCGGCGCGAGCGAGCTGGTTCGATAACCCGACGTGACGCCAAAATGAAAGAGCCGCCGGTTCCAGTTCCGTGCGGCCCCAGTCGCAGGCTGCATGCAGGTTTGTCGCAGCCCCTGTGTACCGCCGTTACCTTGTTTGCGGCCATACAGTGGAACCCATAGCCGAAAATTGCTGCATTTGGCTGTGACTTGCCCCACACATGCCGCAACTTTGTGGCATGATCCCAATTCAGGTCTCGGCGAAACTTTCCTGAAGTTTGACCCAGGGCAATGCCAACGGGCTGGCTTCCGCGTTAACTCTTTCAAGGAAGAGTGGTCCGCGCAGCAAATGTTTCGCACGAGTGCAATGAGCGTGACGCAAACCGGCGAAATAAGCCGGGCGTAGCCAAGGTGGGAGAATCTCATGGAGAACGTGCGTCGGTACCGTGCTCTGGCGTCCTTGTGCCGTCAGCAGGCGGCGTATCGACCCCTGCAGAGCTGGGATCTTCTCGGCCAGGCCGAGCATTTCGAACATCTCGCCGAAGCCGAGCTGAAGGCTCACTTCGACGCGTGCAATGCGCAAGGCGCTGACGACGCAGCAGCCCCGGCAGAGTGGCAGCACAACGCCGCTGCGTGAGGCGCAAAGCTCTTCGCTGCTAGTGCGACATCAGCGTCGGGACTGTCATCGTTTGCAGCATCGCGCGAGTGACGCCGCCGAGCGCGCGCTCCTGCAAGCGCGAATGGCCGTAGCCGCCCATGACTAGGAGATCGAGGCTCTCATCGGCCGCGAGTGACAAGATCGTCGGCTGAATGTCGGCGCGGCTCGCCGACAGGTTGACGATGCGAGCTTCCAGCCCGAGCCGCGCCAGATGCTTTGCGAGTTGGTCCGCCGAAGCTTCACCCGGCACGGAGGTCGCCTCGTTGACCGTCATGATGACGATCTTCCCAGCCCGCGACAGGAACGGCATCGCGTCGCGCAAGGCGCGGGCCGCTACGCGGCTGCCATCCCACGCGCGTTGACCTGCATCAAGCGCTGTCACCCGCGGCCGCAGGTCGCAGCTTTCTTTGCCAAGAATTAATCGCGTGGACGGGACACCGTAATGTTGCGTCGTCAATTGTTGGGAGCAAGGCGACTGCTCATCCAACATG
The DNA here is from genome assembly GCF_055791185.1 of Bradyrhizobium ingae. Lineage (NCBI taxonomy): Bacteria > Pseudomonadati > Pseudomonadota > Alphaproteobacteria > Hyphomicrobiales > Nitrobacteraceae > Bradyrhizobium > Bradyrhizobium ingae. The sequence goes on along the minus strand of NZ_JBVUBB010000007.1, from coordinate 296,293 downwards.
GACATTTCGACATGAACGATCACATCAATCCCGATTCAGCCAAGCCGCGTGCGATCCTGAAACCCCGACGCCTCGCACTGCTTGGTACCGTGGCCGCGCTCGGCGTTGCCGTGCTTGCCGCCGCTCCCGGCGGCCATTCGCCGTTCCACGGTACGTCCTTCACCTCGTCGGCGCTGGCTGCCGAGACGACGCCGACCCCGCCCGGCTTTGCCGATCTGGTGGCCAAGGTGAAGCCGGCCGTGATCTCGGTGCGCGTCAAGATCGACCAGACCGACGACAAGAATGCGATGCTGCAGCAGAACCGGATGGATTCAGACGAGGATTCACCGTTCGATCAGCTCCCGAAGGAATTCGGCTTCCGCCTGCCGAAGGGCATGCAGCAAATGCCCAACGGCATGCCGCAGCGCCACCGTGTGATCACCGGCGAAGGCTCCGGCTTCTTCATCTCGGCCGACGGCTATGCGGTGACCAACAATCACGTCGTCGACCATGCCCAGTCCGTACAGGTGACCGCGGACGACGGTACGATCTACACGGCCAAGGTTGTCGGCACCGACCCGAAGACTGACCTCGCGCTGATCAAGGTCGACGGCAAGAAGGACTTTCCGTTCGTGAAGTTCTCCGAGCAGCGTCCGCGGATCGGCGACTGGGTGGTTGCCGTCGGCAATCCCTTCGGCCTCGGCGGCACGGTGACGGCCGGCATCGTCTCGGCCAACGGGCGTGACATCGGCGCTGGCCCCTACGACGACTACATCCAGATCGACGCGCCCATCAACAAGGGCAATTCCGGCGGTCCGGCCTTCGACATGAACGGCAACGTGATCGGCGTGAACACTGCGATCTTCTCGCCGTCGGGCGGCTCGGTCGGCATTGGCTTCGACATCCCGGCCAATACCGCCAAGCTCGTGGTCGCCCAGCTCAAGGACAACGGCTCGGTCACGCGTGGCTGGCTCGGCGTCCAGGTGCAGCCGGTGACTGCTGATATCGCCGACAGCCTCGGGCTGAAGGAAGCGCGCGGCGCGATCGTCGATACTCCGCAGGACAACAGCCCGGCGTCCAAGGCCGGCATCGAGGCCGGTGACGTCATCACTGCCGTCAACGGCACCGCGATCAAGGACTCCCGCGATCTCGCCCGCACCATCGGTACGATGGCGCCGGGAAGCTCGGTGAAGCTCGACGTCTGGCACAAGGGCGAGAGCAAGACCGTGAGCGTGAACCTCGGCGAGCTCCCGAACGAGCGTCAGGCGAAGGCCAATGACAAGGCGGACCAGGGTCAGCAGACCGACGGCACGCCCCGCCTTGGCCTCAGCCTCGCTCCGGCCGGTGATGTGCAGGGCGCGGGCCAGAAGGGTGTCGTCGTGACCTCCGTCGATCCGGAAGGCGCGGCGGCAAGCCACGGCATCCAGACCGGTGACGTCATCCTCAATGTCGGTGGCAAGGCCGTCGCCAGCATCGACGACGTCCGGACCGAGCTGAAGCAGGCGAAATCCGCCGGCAAGCGCAGCGTGCTGTTGCAGGTGAAGAGCGCGGAGGCGACGAAATTCGTCGCGGTGCCGATCGCCTGAGCAAAGAGCGATCACGCAACAAAAAAAGAGGCGGCCTCGCGGCCGCCTCTTTCGTATCGGCTCGGCTTACCAGCAGCGGTGACGCAAGCCGTCTGGGCCGATATAGCTCATGCCGGGCTCGCAATACCCGCCGCGGAACGGCGCGGTCGCAATCGCGCCTGCCGTTCCGATCGCGCCGCCGACCACGCCTGCGGCTACGTCGCCCGGCCAGAAACCCGAGCCCTCGTGGTAGTAAACCTCACCGTTATGGTGCCTTGCGGCTACCGATCGCGCGTGAGGCTCCTGGGCCAGCGCAGGCGCTGCCATGGCGGTGGTGAGGACTGCGGCTGCGGCCACTCGTTTCCAGTTCATGTGCTGTCTCCGTTGTCTTCACACGGCGGGTCAACACCTGCCGCCGACAACCGTTTCGGGAACGCCGCGAGTTTCATTGGAGATTGGCCGGCGTTCCCGACGAGCGCAACTTGCCGGGAAGCCGTCCATTTGAGGGGATAAGCCGGTCAGGCCCGATAACATTCGCGTTAACTGATCTGTTGCGGACAGGGTTCGGCCCAAAAATTTACATTCACTCAAGGTGGTCGCGAGTCGCCCTTTGCGGCTTGGCGGGCGAGAGATGGTTGCGCGAGCGGAACTCCCAGTGGGGGCACCGCTTTCTGGAACCGGACCTCGTCAGAGATCGGTGCCAACGATGGATCGATTGAAGGCCTTCAGCAGGGGCGCGTTGCTGCTGGTGCTGCTTGTGCTCTGCACCCAAAGCGCGCTGGGTCGCGATGACGGGCGTTACACTGATTCCCCGCTCAAGCCATGGTTCGATAGTCTGCGCAGCCACCTCGGGCCATGTTGCTCGGATGCCGACGGCGTGGCTCTTGCCGATCCCGATTGGGAATCATATGGGGGGCACTACCGCGTCCGCATCGACGGTCAGTGGGTCGAGGTGCCCGATGAGGCCGTCATCACCGAGCCCAACCGGGCCGGACGAACAATGGTCTGGCCGGTGAAAACAGCATTCGGGATTTCGATCCGCTGCTTCATGCCCGGCACCATGATCTGAAGAGCACGACATCGACATCGGGCGGTGCATGAGCTTCGCGCACCGCCGAATGTCATCTCACCGGGAGCGTTTCTTGCTCGACTTCTTCTTCGAGCTCTTTCGCTTCGACGTCTTCTTCTTCGGGACCTTCTTGCCCTTCTTGCGCGCCTTCGACAGGCCGATCGCAATCGCCTGCTTGCGGCTCTTCACGCGTCCACCGCGTCCGCCACGACCGCTCCTGGCCGTGCCCTTCTTGTAGCGGCGCATCTCGCTTTCGACATCCTTGCCGGAGCTCTTCGAATAGCGCCGTTTCTTTGCTTTGCGTGCCATGAGCATGCTCCCTTCAAAGACAAAACCGTTCCGTACATGCATGGTTCCGTCTGGCGCAACGAGATAGGAACGGCCGCGATACCAAGGTGTTGGCAACACATATTCCTCAGCGGGAGGTCATGTCTTGACGACCACCGATCTCGGCCCAACCGTGCACATCGCCAAGCATCCGATCCATCCAATGCTGGTGCCGTTTCCGATCGCCTGCTTCGTCGGAACGCTGATCACTGATCTTGCCTATTGGCGGACGGCGGACGTGATGTGGGCGAATTTTTCATCCTGGCTGCTGTTGGCGGGCCTCGTGATGGGAGTGCTCGCCGCAATTGCCGGGCTGACGGATTTTCTCAGCAATCGTCTGGTGCGAACGCACGGTGGAGCCTGGCTACACCTTGCCGGCAACGTGCTGGTCATGGTGCTGTCGCTCGTCAACGCCTTCGTCCACAGCCGCGACGGCTGGACCTCGGTCGTGCCCACCGGGCTGATCCTCTCCGCCATCGTGGTGCTGCTGTTGTTGTTCACGGGCTGGCAAGGCTGGACGATGGTCTATCGTGATCGGATCGGGATTGCGCGATGACATCGGCCTTGCGCAAACGACAAGCCGCGAAGCTTGCACTTGCCGGAGCGTCGCTGGCGCTTCTTCTTGCCGGCTGCAATGACGGCAGCGGCGATCCTGCGGCTCAGGTCGGACCGCAGCCAAACCTGCCCGCGATCCGGCAATATCTGTTCCCGCCGATCAACGTCGCGCGCATCGTCGGCTGGAAGGAGAACGAGACGCCGACGGTAGCGAAAGGCTTGAAGATCAAGGCGCTCGCCAAGGGATTGCAGCATCCGCGTTCGATCTACGTGCTGCCCAATGGCGACGTGCTGGTGGTCGAGTCCAGATCGCCGGCGATCGAGCCGGTCCATCGTCCCAAATCGGTGATCATGGGCTGGATCGAGAAGATGGCGACATCCGGAGGCGATGAACGACCGAGCAACCGGATCACGTTGTTGCGTGACAGCAATGGCGATGGCGTACCGGAGGTGCAGGGCACTTTTCTCGATCACCTCAAATCGCCCTTTGGCGTGGCGCTGGTCGGCAATGATCTCTACGTCGCCAACACGGATGCGATCGTGAAATATCCTTATCATGAGGGTGACACCAAGATCACCGCGCCGGGCACCGTGCTGACGCCTCTGCCGGGCGGTCCGATCGACCATCACTGGACCAAGGCGATGATCGCGAGCAGCGACGGCTCGAAGCTTTATGTCGGCGTCGGCTCCAACAGCAACATCGTCGAGAACGGAATTGGCGCCGAGCGCGATCGTGCCGCGATCTGGGAAGTCGACCGTGAGACGGGACGCTCGCGCCTGTTTGCGGAAGGTTTGCGCAACCCGACCGGTCTCGGCTTCGAGCCGCAGAGCGGAAAGCTCTGGACCGTCGTCAACGAGCGCGACGAGCTCGGCCCCGATCTCGTGCCCGACTATCTGACCTCGGTGAAGGAGGGCGGCTTCTACGGCTGGCCGTACAGTTATTACGGCAAGCACCTCGATCCGCGCGTGCAGCCGCAGCGGCCGGATCTCGTGGACAGCGCGATCGTTCCCGATTATGCGCTGAGCTCGCACGTCGCTCCCCTCGGGCTCGCCTTCTACACGGCGAGCGCGCTGCCGGAGAGCTACCGCGGCGGCGCCTTCGTCGGCGAGCACGGTAGCTGGAATCGCCAGACGCTCAACGGCTACAAGGTCGTGTACGTGCCGTTCAGGAATGGCCAGCCTGACGGCAAGGCACAGGACGTCGTGACCGGCTTTCTCGACAGCGACAACAAGGCGCGCGGCCGTCCGGTAGGGCTGGCGGTCGACAAATCCGGCGCGCTTCTGATCGCTGATGACTCCGGCAACGCCGTCTGGCGCGTGACCGCTGGCGGTTGACGCGCGAGAGAGAACAGAATCATCGCGCGCGGAACGGACCGGCGGCAGAGCGGATTGTCCGCTATGGTCACGATCAACATCCTCGACAAGCCGATCGAACGCATCCGCGAGACTTGCGAGATGGCGGGTGCGCGCGACAAGTTCGAACGCACGCTCCCTGAGCTCGAGACCTTCCTCGAAGCGGAGATCGCCAGAGGTGAGACCGGTGAAACGCGGCTCACTTATGATGGGCTTTGCTTCCTCAAGGAAGCCTTTGCGCGGAAGTGACGCGGCAGTTCAGAACGAATTGGCAAGCTCGATCTCGGCTTCCAGCGCCTGAATGCGCTTTGCCGCCTCGTCGAAGCTGAGGTCCCTCGCATACTGGCCAGGCTGATAGGCCTCCTCGCTAAGCCGCCTCAGCCGCAGGACCTGGGCCCGCGTCATCTGCGCGGCGAGGAAATCCCTGGCGCCGTATTTACCTTCCACTCGCATTTCCACTCTCCATCCCTGAATCGTGACTTGACTATATGTTCTTATTTTGTTCTAACAAGCCATGGACAACAGAATTAATGAAATTCGTCGTAAAATCAGTGCATTAAGGTCGGGAATGATCGACCTTGAGACATCAGTGCGCGACCTCATCAACCGCGATCGCGATTGCAGCGAAAGTGCGCTTCGATTGCTCGGACTGCGGCAGGACATGAAGCGGCTGATCGCAGACTGGAAGTCAGCCGGCGGCGGCGATCTTCTTCCCAATATCGGCGAGCGAGTGACCTTCCGCGCCGTTACGAAGAATGCGGGCAAACGATAGCGCGAAAGCGCCACGACGAGTCATCCCGATCTCATCGCGCTTTGGATGGCCGCACGCGGGCGCAGTGTTGCGACAGTTCTACAGATGATCCGGATGGGCTGCTGCCCGGTCGACGAACTCAGGCGCTCGACCGCGAGCCGACGATCTGGCGCTAGCGGCATCGCGCGTCGCATCCCGACGCGCAAGAAAAAAGCCCCGCGAGGGCGGGGCTCTTCCGGGTGACGCAAATGCGCTTACTTCGAATTGCTCGGCGTATTCATGCTGCCGGCTTGATTGGTGCCCGGGCCGACATTGCCCTGGCTCGACGGATTGGCAGCTCCGCCGCCGCTCGATTTCATGTTCGCACCGGTCGTGGTCTGCGACGATGTCGTGGCCGAATGGTGCTTCTTGTGCGTTTTGGCTTGGGCAGCTAATGGCGCGGCGACGAGGCCGGAGGCTACGATCATGGCCAACGCAAGTTGGGTCTTTTTCATGCGCGGAACTCCCTTGAGTTAAATTGACGCAGGGAGCCAACAGCGATTGGGCGAGAGAGTTCCAGCGCGAGCGCAACATGCGCCGCCACATGTTCAAGTTTCCTTGTCGTCCATCAAAACGAACACGGCGCCGGTCAGTGTTGCGCCGATAGCAAAGCTCGTCACGAGCGCGATCACGAACACGAAAATGGTTGGGCTTCCGCCATCTCTGAGCAGCGCGGCAACGGCAGGATTGACGAGCACAAGCGCCAGGCCAAAGGTGAGACCGAGGGCGGCGCCCATCATTGCCTGCGTCATCAGCGTGATGGCGCCTGCCGTCGAAACCAAACGTGACGATTTTCGCGTTCGCATTGCCGTCCTCGACAATCGTCCTGAAAACGCGTCGGGTCATTGCAAGTTCCTCGAACATCGAATCTTCCTGAACAAATGTTCATCGTGCGCGATCTTCAGGTGTCGTTCATCCGACGCCTGAGAAGATCAGGACTGAAGCAACGACAGGGAAAAGCTCGATCATGGGAAAGGTGATCTTTCTGTATCGCTCGCTTGCCTATCGCAGCGCGGCGGCCGAGATGCTGCGCAAGGCGCGCACGCTGCCGCGTGGCGCCGAGCAGCGCGCTGCGCGAAGCTACGCGATGGCGCTGCGCGATCTGGAGCGGAGCGAGGCCTGGCTCGAAGGGCGCGTCGCGGATGCGCCGTTGGAGATGCAGGCGGTGAGGGTGCGCGCCCGGCGTTAACCCGAGGCGCGCTGCAACTCGCCGGAGACCGCAGCGTCGAATTTGTCGGTGGACGGCAGCACGGTCTTCCGAGTCAGCGGCACTTCGAGACGGCATAGAAGCCCCTCGGCGCGCCAATCGAATTGCGCCTGTCCGCCGAGCTGAGACTCGACGCTCGCGAGCAGGCTCTTGGTACCGAAGCCGCGCGTCTTCGGCGGCCTGACCAGCGGCCCCCCGGATTCCTCCCAGGTCAACGCGAGCATCTCGCCATTGACCTCCCAGCCGATCGCTAGCCGCCCCGATCGCGTCGACAACGCGCCGTATTTGGCCGAATTGGTGAACAGCTCGTGCAGCGCCAGCGCCAGCGTTTGTGCGGTAGCAGGCACGAGCTGCACCTCCGGACCTGACAGACGGATCTGGCCGCCGAGCGAATAGGGCGCCAGCTCTTCCTCGATCAGCTTGTTGATCTCGGCGCCCTGCCAGCTCGACAGCGACAGGATGGTGTGCACGCGCGCCAGTGCATTGATACGTCCTTCGACGGCATTGACGTAGGTCTTGACGTCGTCGGCACGGGTCAGCCGGACGATTGATTGCGCGAGCGCCAGGGCGTTCTTGGCGCGGTGATCGACTTCGCGGGCGAGCAGGTTCTGCCGCTCCTCGGCGCGCTTGCGCTCGGTGATGTCGACAGTGACGCCGCTCACCCGCACGACGCGGCCGTTTCCGTCCAGCGTTGCCGCCGCCGTTCCGACGCACCAGCGCACCTCGCCATCCAGCCGCTGAATGCGGAATTCGGCTTCATAGGCGCGCGTGCCCGTGTTGAACTCGGCGATTGCCTTGCGGAATTGATCGACATCGTCGGGGTGCAGCAGCGCCTGCACGCTGGCCGAGGTGACGTTGAAGGTCTCCGGGCTGACGCCGAAAATGCGATACTGGCCTTCATCCCACATCCAGTCGCCGTTGATCCAGTCCCAGTCCCAGGATCCCATCTTGCCGGCCGCGATCGCCATGCTGCGCCGCTGCTCGCTCTCGAGCAGCTTGGCGGTGGAGCTTTCGAGCTCGGCGGTGCGCGCGCGAACGCGATCCTCCAGCTCCTGGTTCAGCCGCTCGAGCTCGCGTGTCTTGCGATAAAGCTCGGCGAACACCTTGATCTTCGCGCGCAGCACCTCCGGCACGACCGGCACCGGAACATAGTCGACTGCGCCCATCTCGTAGCCGCGCAGGCGATCGATGTCGGAGACCTGAATTGCCGAGATGAAGATCATCGCGATCTTCTGGAAGCGCGGATGCTCGCGTATCATTGCCGCGAGCTCGAAGCCGTCGAGCTCGGGCATGCAGACGTCGACCAGGATCACCGCGATCTCGCTCTTCAGCAAGATCTCCAGCGCCTCGCGGCCGGAGGAGGCGATCACGAGGTTCTCGCCGAGGTCCTTAAGGATCACCTCATAGGCGAGCAGCTTGGCGGGCTGGTCGTCGACGAGGAGGATGTTGACCTTTTCATGGTCCATTTGATCGGACCCCACTCAGCGATGCAGCCACATGCGGATCGCAAGCAGCAATTGATCGGTATTGACGGGTTTGGCGAGATAGTCGGAGGCGCCCGCTTCCAGACATTTCTCCCGGTCGCCCTTCATCGCCTTCGCGGTCAGCGCGATGATCGGCAGGCGTAAAAAGGCCGGGTTCTCCCGGATCACGCCGATGGTCTGATAGCCATCCATCTGCGGCATCATGATGTCCATCAGCACGATTGCGATCTCCGGATTGGATTCCACCAGCGCCACCGCTTCGCGGCCCGTTGTGGCGGTCAGCACCTTCATGCCGCGCCGTTCCAGCACGCTCGACAGCGCGAAGATATTGCGGGCGTCGTCGTCGACCAGCAGCGCGGTCTTGCCGATCAGGTCCTCGTCGGAACTGTTGAGCTTCTCCAGCATGCGCTGCTTTTCGGTCGGCAGCTCGGTGATCACCCGATGCAGGAACAGCGCGGTCTCATCGAGCAGGCGTTCGGGCGATTCCACGCCCTTGACCACGATGCTGCGTGCCATGGTGTGGAGCTCGGCATCCTCTTCGGCCGAGAGCTCTCGCCCGGTGAACACCACGACCGGGATGTTCGACAGCGCCTCGTCGCTGCGGATCTGGTCCAGCACCTCGAAGCCGCTCATGTCCGGCAGGCGCAGGTCCAGCACCACGCAGTCGTAAGGAGCATCGCGCAGCGTCGAGAGCGCGCCGGCGCCTGTGTCGGTCGCCACGATCTCGATGTCGTCGTGATGCAACAGCTCACGGATCGAGAGCTGTTCGGCCTCGTTGTCCTCCACGATGAGGAGCCGCTTGCGCCGCGGCCTTGCATATTCCTTGATCTGGGTCAGCGCGGCCGAAACACCCTCGGTCGTGGTCGGCTTGTTGACGAAGGAGAAGGCGCCGCGGGCGAGCGCGTGCTGGCGATCCTCGTCCAGCGTGATGATCTGCACGGGGATGTGGCGGGTCAGCGGATTGTGCTTGAGCTGGCTCAACACCGTCCAGCCCAGCATGTCCGGCAGGAACACGTCGAGCGACACCGCCGTCGGCTGGTATTGCTTGGCGAGCTCGAGCGCTTCAGCGCCGCGTGCGGCGACCAGCACCTTGAAGCCCTTGTCGCGGGCGAGATCGACCAGCACGCGAGCGTAATGCGGGTCGTCCTCGACGATCAGCAGAATGGTGTCTCCCGGTTCGAGATCGAGCCGGTCGTCGGGTAATTGCTCGATGACGCGCTCGGGCGCAGTCGCCTGGGTCTGGAGCGCGGGCGGCTGATTGGTCGCGGGCGCGGCGCGCGGCGTGAGCGTCGGTCCCGAATATTTGAGCGGCAGGTACAACGTGAAGGTGGAGCCCTTGCCGGTCGCACTGCGCAGATGGATCTCGCCGCCGAGCAGGCTTGCGAGTTCGCGGCTGATGGCGAGGCCGAGGCCCGTGCCGCCATATTTGCGGCTGGTGCCGGCATCGGCCTGCTGGAAGGCCTCGAAGATCAGCTTCTGCTTCTCCAGGGGAATGCCGATACCGGAATCGGAGACCTCGAACGCGATCACCGCCGGGGCAGCGTTCAGCACCGGGTGATCCGGTGTCCAGCCGCCGAGCGCGGCGGCGACCTTCAGTCGCACGCCGCCTTCGGCCGTGAACTTGAAGGCGTTCGACAACAGGTTCTTCAGCACCTGTTGCAGTCGCTTGGAGTCGGTGACGATGCTGCGGGCGAGGTTCGGATCGACCTCGATGTTGAAGGACAGGTTGCGGTTTTCGGCCTCGTGCCGGAACGGGCGCCCGACGGTCTCCAGCAGGTTCGCGGTCAGGATCTCCTCGGCGTCGACGGTCACGGTGCCCGACTCGATCTTGGAAAGATCGAGAATGTCGCTGATCAGGTTCAACAGATCCGTGCCGGCGCCGTGGATCGTGCGGGCGAACTCGACCTGCTTGGCCGAGAGATTGCCATCCGGATTGTCGGTGAGCTGCTGGCCGAGGATCAGGATCGAGTTCAGCGGCGTACGCAGTTCGTGGCTCATATTCGCGAGGAATTCGGACTTGTATTTCGAGGTCAGCGCGAGCTCGGTGGCTTTTTCCTCCAGCGCGCGGCGGGCCTGTTCGATCTCCTGGTTCTTGCGCTCGACTTCCACGTTGCGCTCGGCGAGCTGCTGCGCCTTCTGCTCGAGCTGCTCGTTGGTCTGCTGCAATTCGCGCTGCTGGGCCTGAAGCTCGCCCGCAAGCTGTTGCGACTGCTTGAGCAGGCCTTCGGTCTGCATCGTCGCCTCGATCGAGTTGAGCACGATGCCGATGGAGTCGGTGAGCTGCTCCAGGAAGGTCATTTGCGAGGTCGTGAACGAGGCGAGCGAGGCGAGCTCGATCACCGCCTTGACCTGGCTCTCGAACAGCACCGGCAGCACCACGAGGTTCTTCGGCACGGCGCGCAGCAGCGCCGAGTTGATCGGCACGACGTCGGCCGGGATGTCCGCGACTACGCGCGGGCGCTTGTCGAGCGCACATTGCCCGGCGAGGCCGTCACCGAATTGCAGCACCTGCGGATAGGGATAGGCGCCGTCGCCGGCATAGGAGGCGAGCAGGCGGAGCTGCGGGCTGTCCTCGTTCTCGATCTGGTAGATCACACCGGTATGGGCGTTGACCAGCGGCGACAGCTCGGAGAGCAGGAGACGGCCGACGGTGGTGAGGTCGCGCTGGCCCTGGAGCATGTTGGTGAATTTGGCGAGGTTCGTCTTCAGCCAATCCTGCTCGGTGTTCACATCCGTCGTGAGACGCAGGTTGGTGATCATGGTGTTGATGTTGTCTTTCAGCTCGGCGACCTCGCCGCGGGCATCGACCTGGATCGATCGGGTCAGGTCGCCCTTGGTCACGGCGGTCGCGACCTCCGCGATCGCGCGCACCTGCGAGGTCAGGTTCGCGGCTAGCAGGTTGACGTTGCCGGTCAGGTCCTTCCAGGTGCCGGCCGCACCCGGCACGTCGGCCTGACCGCCGAGCCGGCCTTCGACGCCGACCTCGCGCGCCACCGACGTCACCTGGTCGGCGAAGGTCGCGAGCGTCTCGGTCATGTTGTTGATGGTGTCGGCGAGCGCCGCGACCTCGCCCTTTGATTTCACGGTGAGATTTTGCTTCAAATCGCCATTGGCGACCGCGGTCACCACCTTGACGATGCCGCGGACCTGCTCGGTCAGGTTCGCCGCCATGAAGTTGACGGTGTCGGTGAGGTCTTTCCAGGTGCCGGCGACGCCGGGCACCTGGGCCTGACCGCCGAGCTCGCCTTCGGTGCCAACCTCGCGTGCGACTCGCGTGACCTCGCCGGCGAAGGCGTTGAGCTGGTCCACCATGGTGTTGATGGTGTTCTTCAGCTCGAGGATTTCGCCCTTCACGTCCACGGTGATCTTGCGGGACAGGTCGCCGCGCGCCACGGCGGTGGTGACTTCGGCGATATTGCGCACCTGGGTGGTGAGGTTCGCGGCCAGGAGGTTGACGTTGTCGGTGAGGTCCTTCCAGGTGCCGCCGACGCCGGGCACGACGGCCTGGCCGCCGAGCCGGCCCTCGGTGCCGACCTCGCGCGCCACGCGCGTCACTTCGGCGGCGAAGGAGCGCAACTGCTCCACCATCGTGTTCAAGGTGTCCTTGAGCAGAAGGATTTCGCCGCGCACGTCCACGGTGATCTTCTTCGACAGGTCGCCGCCTGCGATCGCGGTCGCGACCTCGGCGATGTTGCGGACCTGCGCCGTCAGGTTCGAGGCCATGAAGTTGACGTTGTCCGTGAGGTCCTTCCAGGTGCCGGCCACGCCCTGCACCTCGGCCTGACCGCCGAGCTTGCCCTCGGTGCCGACCTCGCGCGCCACGCGCGTGACTTCGCCGGCGAAGGCGTTGAGCTGGTCCACCATGGTGTTGATGGTGTTTTTCAGCTCAAGGATTTCGCCGCGCACGTCGACGGTGATCTTGCGGGACAGGTCGCCGCGCGCCACGGCGGTCGTCACCTCGGCGATGTTGCGGACCTGGGCGGTGAGGTTGCCCGCCATCGAGTTCACGCTATCGGTGAGATCCTTCCAGGTGCCGGCCACGCCGGGCACATTGGCCTGGCCGCCGAGCCGGCCTTCGGTGCCGACCTCGCGGGCGACGCGCGTCACCTCGCCCGCGAAGCGGTTGAGCTGGTCGACCATCGTGTTGAGGGTGTCCTTGAGCTGCAGGATCTCGCCGCGCACGTCGACGGTAATTTTTCGTGACAGGTCGCCGCCGGCGATGGCGGTTGCCACTTCGGCGATGTTGCGGACCTGGGCGGTGAGGTTGCCCGCCATCGAGTTCACGCTGTCGGTGAGATCCTTCCAGGTGCCGGCGACGCCTGGCACCTCGGCCTGGCCGCCGAGCTTGCCTTCGGTGCCGACCTCGCGGGCGACGCGCGTCACTTCACCGGCGAACGCGTTGAGCTGGTCGACCATCGTGTTGAGCGTTTCCTTGAGCTGAAGGATCTCGCCCGACACGTTCACGGTGATCTTCTTCGACAAGTCGCCCTTGGCCACGGCGGTGGCGACCTCGGCGATGTTGCGGACCTGACCGGTCAGGTTCGAGGCCATCGAGTTGACCGAGTCGGTCAAGTCCTTCCATGTGCCGGCGACGCCACGCACCTGGGCCTGACCGCCGAGCTTGCCCTCGGTGCCGACCTCGCGCGCGACGCGCGTCACTTCACCGGCGAAGGCGTTGAGCTGGTCCACCATGGTGTTGATGGTGTCCTTCAGCTCCAGGATCTCGCCGCGCACGTCCACGGTGATCTTCTTCGAGAGGTCGCCGCCTGCGACGGCGGTCGTCACTTCGGCGATGTTGCGGACCTGGGCGGTGAGGTTCGACGCCATCGAGTTGACGCTCTCAGTCAGGTCCTTCCAGGTGCCGGCGACGCCGAGCACGTTGGCCTGACCGCCGAGCCGGCCTTCGGTGCCGACTTCGCGCGCCACGCGCGTCACTTCGCCGGCGAACGCGTTGAGCTGGTCGACCATGGTGTTGAGCGTTTCCTTGAGCTGAAGGATCTCGCCCGACACGTTCACCGTGATCTTCTTGGAGAGGTCGCCGCTCGCGATCGCGGTCGCGACGTCGGCGATGTTGCGGACCTGCGCCGTCAGGTTGGAGGCCATAAAGTTGACGTTGTCGGTGAGGTCCTTCCAGGTGCCGGCTACACCGGGCACCTGGGCCTGGCCGCCGAGCTTGCCTTCGGTGCCGACCTCGCGCGCGACGCGCGTCACTTCGGATGCAAAGGAGTTGAGCTGGTCCACCATGGTGTTGATGGTGTCCTTCAGCTCCAGAATTTCGCCGCGTACGTCCACGGTGATCTTTCGCGACAGGTCGCCGCGCGCCACCGCCGTCGTCACGTGGGCGATGTTGCGCACCTGGGCGGTCAGGTTGCCGCACATCGCGTTGACCGAGTCAGTCAGGTCCTTCCAAGTGCCGGCGACGCCCGGCACGATGGCCTGGCCGCCGAGCTTGCCGTCGGTGCCGACCTCACGCGCGACGCGCGTCACTTCGGAGGCAAAGGAGCGAAGCTGGTCCACCATCGTGTTGATGGCTTCCTTGAGCTGCAGGATCTCGCCGCGGACGTCGACAGTGATCTTCTTGGAGAGGTCGCCGTTGGCGACCGCGATGGTGACCTCCGCGATGTTGCGCACCTGGTTGGTCAGGTTGTTCGCCATCGAGTTGACGCTCTCGGTCAGATCCTTCCAGACGCCGGTGACTTCCGGCACCTGGGCCTGGCCACCGAGCTTGCCTTCGGTGCCGACCTCGCGCGCGACGCGTGTCACCTCGGAGGTGAACACGCCGAGCTGCTTGATCATGGTGTTGACGATGGTCGCCGATTGCAGGAATTCGCCGCGCAAGGGGCGGCCGTCGACGTCGAGCTTGACGGTTTGCAGCAGGTCGCCTTGCGCCACGGCCGCGACCGCGCGCGTCACTTCACGCGTTGGCCACAGCAGATCGTCGATTAGCGTGTTGACCGAGCCTTCCATGTCGGCCCATGAGCCGGAGGCGAGCCCGAATTTCACGCGTTGGCGCGTCTTGCCCTCGCGCCCCACCACCTGGCCGACCAGCTCGAGCTGCTGTGCCATGCGCTGGTTGGCGGCGATGATCTCGTTGAAGGTGTCGGCGATCTTGCCGTCGATGCCGAGATAGTCACCGCTCATGCGCACGGAGAAATCGCCGCTGCGCATCGCCTGCAACGCCAGCAGCAATTCCTGCCGGGAATCGGCTTCCGGAGTGTCATTCACTTTTCGTTTGGGAACGCGACGACCGGATTGCGAAACTGGTCCGGGATCGAGGTCGCTCATGTCATTCCCCCCGCAGGTGCGTTTCCGAATCCAAAGCAAATACACACTTTGGAAATAGAACGTCAGCGAAATTCCAAATCAAGCCGCAACATTGCAGCATGAAAAACTGGAACCTGCCTCGCTCAGCCCGGCCAAAACAACGCGTCGGCAGGGAACACGGTTCCATCCGATTTCAGGAATTTTTTCTTTGGCTTGCGAGCACCGTTCCGGATGCGGAACGACGGGACGAGGCTGTTCGGAACGGAGCGGGCGACCCCCGGTTAGACCCGCGAAGAGAAGGAGCCAGTTATGAAAATAGTAACCGTAGCCATCGCAGGCGCCTTGCTGATCGCGGGTACGGCCTACGCGCAGAATGGTGCACCCAGTGGCCGCGGGGCCGTCACAGGCGATCCGGCGGCGAGTTCGGCGACGCCCGGCTCCGCCCCGACGACGGGGGCTGCGACGCGCCCGAGCCGGAGCGGTAGCGGCACATCCACCTCCGGCGGCCGGGACGACAATGGCGATCAGGGCAGGGACAGGATGCCCGACAGCAACAGCACGGTGAAGCCGGAGGGCGAACAGCATCATCCGGAACGGTGAGCTGCTACTTGTCGGCCATCGTGCGCGCGGCGTCCCGGAGCTGTGATCGCAGGACCGGCAGTTGCTCGCGCGCAAAGCCTTCGAGCGCATCATTGTCCGGCGCCCGCAGATAATGCTCGAGCAGGGTTATGGTCTCTTGATACTCGGCGACCTGCGCAGCGTAGAACTGCCTGACATAGGCCGGCCCTTCGGAGTCGTCGGGGCTGGCCAGGGCGGCGTCGGCTGCCGAGGCCTTGCGAACGTTTGGCTCGGCGCCGATCGCTTGCTGGATCTGCTTCAGCGCCTTGTCGCGCCTGGCCGCATCCTCGGCTCGCGAGATCGCGAGAGTCTTGATCTCCTGGTTGCCCCTGAGGTCGGCACTTTCGAGCAATCCCTGCTGGAATCGCCCGAACGCATAGAGGCCGCTGATGACGTCGGTTGCCGTCGGCGTGCGGGCGGAATCGCGGCCCGCCCATGTTCGCTCACCGCTATTGTCCGCGAGGACAGCGGTGCTCATGAACAACAGGACAGTGGCGACGATGATGCGCATGCACCGTCAATGGCGGGCTTCGGCGGAAGTTCCCGCGACATTACGATCCGGTAAGGGCTGTTGCGTGCGGTAGCTTTGCTCCCCACCTGTTCCGAATGAAGCAATCCGATATCTTCAGGGACAACGCCGAGAACTGCCTGCATCTCGCCGAGCGGGCCGAAGGGAAACCTGCCTTCAAACGCTACCAGCGGATGGCGGAAGCCTGGTCGGCGCTCGCGGCGGAGCAGGACTGGCTTGACGGCGAAATCCCGCCAGTTGCCCAACGCGTGCCGCAAAAGAGGCAGGCATCATAGCCGCTCTCGCTTTCGTGAGCCCTCGTGTGAGACCGCTCCCGGAGGGCGAGCGACCAACTTACGATGATCCGGAAAAGTCGCTACAAACCCCATTGTTCATTTCCAGCAGGAGGATTGCAATGGCTCCCCGTCTGGCTCTGTTCGTCCTCATCACGGCGTTTGGCATTTCCGCCACCTTCGCGACCGTGACGACGCTGCGGCAAGTCCATTTGGCACATTCGTCGCCGCCTGCCGCGCAGCATGCGCGCAGCTAGGCGCTTGACCTCCTGAACCCCGCTGACGCACCGGAACCATTGCGGCTGCGGCGCGTAAGCGTCTTGAACACAGACGAAAAGCGGGAAGCATACCATGACGCATTCCAACCATGGCATCGTTCGCGACAAGCGCGCCGAGGAACAGCCGCGCGACAAGAAGCGCGCGCAGACCGTGCACAGATCCGGAGCGAAGGGCTCGCCGTCGAAGGAAGCAACGCGCGATCCCGAACTGAATGATGAGGCCAAGACGCCAGGCTCGGGTATGACCCCTGATGATTCCGGCGCGCCGCCGACCGGTTGAGATTCGGAGGAACGAATCCATCTCGGACGCGTAAGTGGATTGCTTACGGCTTCATACCCCGGTGGGCCGAAGGCAATCTCCAAGGACGGCCCTGGCACTCCCGTGCCGGGGCCGTTTGCTCTGGACTCTGTTAGGCGCGATCAATCCTCGACGTCGCCGTCGCCAGGTGCCGGCGTGTGGCCATCGGGGCCGCGACCGAATACGCCATAGTCGCTCGACTTGACGCCAGCCAGGCCATCAATGCCGGCACTGGCGAGACCAAGCTTGAGAAGTTCACGCACCGCCGCAGCGCGCGTCGGCATGCGGTGGCGGAAGCGGAAATCATCGACTGCACTCAGTTCTTCAGGCGAGAGCATGACCTGCAGTCGCTCGGCGCGAAGATCGTTCATGTTCAGCCACTCAAAGTTGGCAAGGTGAGTAGTTTACTCAACAAACCAACTCGGCGCGGGTTCCGCAGGTTCCTCAAAATTCGCCAAGTGAGCTGAATTATTATGAAAACTCAATAACTTATGTGATTGTGTGGGGGGCTGAAAGGGCTTCATGCTGAAGCTCAAGATTGCTCCACGAACTGGAAAGACGCCATGACCGATCAGGTCAGACTGCCGCGGAAACTATCCGAAGAGCCCGAGGCGCCCGAGCCGCGCCGGCCAAGCCATCGGAGGGTGATTGAGCAACTCGATCGCTGGGCCAACAGCCCCGGCCTGCAACCCCCACGAGGTCGCGATGCGGAAACGGAAACGTTCTGATCCCCACACATTCGAGCAACGGCTCGAACAGCACCGACTTCGGCTCGAAGACGAGCTTGCAAAACTGCGGAGCGAAACACTGCAGGGTGGACGCCAGCGCGAGTTGCTTGTGGCGCGTCTCGAGCAGCTTCAGGCCGCCGCCGAGATGCACGAGTTTCTGACGCTACGACGTTAGCCGGTTGGCCGAAGCGTGGCCCTGCTGCCTGTGATGGCGCACGATGCGCAGCCTGCGACGCAGCCACCACATCGACACGGCGACGGTTCCCCACGCGAGCAGCGCGACGCCAAAGGCTACTGCAACGCTTGCCGGGACGGTGAGGCAGAACACGGCGGCGAAGGCGGCGAGGCCGATGCTTCCCCATCCGGCGCCTGCAGCATCGAGGGCGGCAGCCTGCCGGCCGCGCCTTTCTCCGTTCAGAGCAGCCTTCTCCTTCTTGCGGCGTTCGTGGCGATCGATCAGCGTGGCGCTGGCACAGAAGATCGCGGGAAGCGCGAGGAAGAGGCCGCCCACGGACGTGCCGAATTGCTTGCCGATGAGACCGGCCAGAACAGTCGCCGCACCGCCAAGCACGAAACGGATCAGATATTCGTACCAATGTGTCTGCTTCAGGGACAACGGTGAGAGCTTGACGGGGATCATGTGAATCCTCCGAGGCTCGCCAGCAGGCCGAACGCGACCGCGAGCCAGACCGCGAAGGAGACGATCGTCGCGGACAGCGCCGGGATGTGCCATCGCATCAGCAACTGGCACACGACGAAGCTGTAGCAGGCGAGGGCAACGGCGCCATAGACCATCGTCCAGCTTTCGGCCGCGGCGTAAGTCGCGCCATGCTGGGCGACGGCAATGCCGAGCGTCGCCAGCGCGACCGAGGGGGCGGCGCCCAACAGGCCGGCAAAACTCTTCGGTCGCAGCATGTCGCTCAGGATCGCGAAGGCGGATACGATCAGGCCTCCCGCAACGAAGCGTAGGAGGTGCTCGGTCACGGCCATCCCCGCGCATCGCGCTTCACGAGCGCGCGCGGTCTCAACAGCCGCTCGACGGCGGCGCCGAGCGCAAAGCCTGCCACCACATCGCTCGCCCAATGCGCCAGCAGCACGATGCGTGTCAGCGACAGTCCGACTGCAATGGCGCGCAAGGCGCGGCGCGGACCGCGCCGCAACAGACCGGCAGCAGAGGCAAGCGCGCCCATGTGAACGGCATGTCCGGATGGAAAGGCGTCGCGCGATCGTCCCGATATCGGAATCCCGCGCCGATGGCCGCGGACAGTGAGCCTGTCGGGCCTGGTCTGATCGAAGATCGATTTCAGGATATGCGGCAGCACGGCCGTCACGAGCGACACCGCAAGCACATGATTGGCAACCGGTCGCGCCGGGGGACGTCGCGTCCAGGCGTAGAGCCAACCGGCGGCAGCAAGGGCGAGCAGCACGTGCTCGTCGGCGCCCCAGGTGAGAAACTCAGCGGCCTCTTCCATGCCCGGGCTGGCATGCGCGGCGATTTCATCGGCGATCGCGATATCGATCCGGGTCGGCTTGACTGTAACGAGTGCCATCGTTGCTCGGTCGGCGAGGGGGCTCCGTGTCAGGGTTGTAAAGCGGAGGCAAGAGCGAAGTTCCGCTTCCTGGCCGTTAAGGCTGCCCCGATCCACCCGCCGAACCATAGACCTGTCCCGTGGCGTAGCTCGCGTCAGCAGCGGCGAGCTGCACATAGATCGAGGCGAGTTCCGACGGTTGGCCGGGACGTCCCATCGGCGTCTGGCCGCCGAACTTTTCCAACTTCTCCATCGAGGCGCCGCCGGAGACTTGAAGCGGCGTCCAGATCGGACCGGGCGCGACACCGTTGACGCGAATACCGCGCGGGCCTAGCTGCTTTGCCAGCGACTTGACGTAGTTCATGGTCGCTGCCTTGGTTTGTGCGTAGTCGTAGAGATCGGGCGAGGGGTCGTAGGCCTGCTCCGATGTGGTGCCGATGATGCAGGCCCCCGGTTTCAGATGCGGCAGCGCCGCCTTGATGATCCAGAATGGCGCGTAGATGTTGGTCTTCATCGTCGCGTCGAAATCCTCCGAGGAGACATCGAGGATCGAGTCGCGCGCCTGCTGCCGCGCGGCGTTGCAGACGACGACGTCGAGCCCGCCGAGGCCCTGAACCGCGCGTTCGACGAGCTCCTTGCAGAACGTTTCGCTCCGAAGGTCGCCGGGAAAGGCAAGTCCGATGCGGCCTTCCTTCTTGATCAGCGCGATGACTTCCTGTGCGTCCGGCTCCTCGTTCGGTACGTAGTTGATGGCGACATCGGCGCCTTCGCGCGCATAGGCGATCGCCGCCGCGCGGCCCATGCCGGAATCGCCGCCGGTAATCAGCGCCTTGCGTCCAACGAGCCGGCCTGAGCCCTTGTAGCTGGTCTCGCCGTGGTCGGGCCGCGGATCCATCTGGCTCGCAAGTCCGGGCCAGGCTTGCGATTGCTTCTTGAAGGGCGGTTTCGGGTAGCGCGATGTCGGGTCGATGAGTTTTTCTTCGGCCATGTGCTCGTCTCCTTTCGCTGGTGCGGACGGCAGCGAAGCTGCGGCAGGCTTGCGCCTGCTGCGTGGGACGACGTGCCTGCGCGATGTCGATTGCCTGAGGGGGCTCTTGCGCCTTCTCCGCCGGTTTTGCTCCCAACGCGCGCGGAGAGGCATCGTTGCTAGAAAGTGGTGGGATGCCGACGAGTCCGTCGGCATCCGCATTGCGGCGCAGCGTCCTTACTTGCTGGACTGACCGACGCTCGGTGCCTTGCCGAGCTCATCCGCCATTTCGAGATGGTGCTTCAGTGCCGGCAGCGTCTTGCCGGCCCAACTCTTCAGCTCGGGATTGTCGCCGCCATTGGCATAGCGCTCGAATAGCGACACCGCATCCTTGTGCGCGCTGAGCTGATAGGAGTCGTAATCCGAACTGAAGTCCTTGCCCGACGCGCCCTTGAGCTTGTCGAGCTTGCTCTGGTGCGAGCTGTCGAGCGTGGTCGGCGCAGTCGCCTGGACCTTGCCACTGCTGACGAGTTGCTTCAGTTCCGTCGAGGTCTTGGTGTGATCGGTCACCATCTGCTGCGCGAAGGTCTTCTCCTGCGCATTGCCCTTCTGCTCGGCGAGCTTGCTCGATTCGATTTCGAACATGTCGCTGATCGCAACTTCCTTGACGAAATCGGCCGTGGCGGGAGCCACGCCGAGCACCGAGTTCACGCCGGTTTTCTCGCCGACTGATTGCGCGAGCACGGGACTTGCGAGCAGGCAGCAGCCCAGTGCGATCAGTGTACGTCTCATGATCCTCATCCTCCGAACCTGGCGGCGCACGGAAAGCGGTTGCCGCACTGATGTCGTGTGGCGACCAACATTCGGGTTGTGCGCTTGTTCCAATGCGCGACTAGTCGGTCGGATTGCGGCCGGTGCGCGGGTTGAGCGGTTTGGTCGGCGGCCGGCGCAGCCCCTCGGGCAGGAACGGCTCGCCGGCTTGCGCACTCGGCACCGCGCGCACGTCGGCGTAGCGCTGCGCCCTCTCGTGCGGGGTTTCGTTGTTGTTGATCCGCCGCTTCACGTCGACGCCGCCCACGGGATCGTTGACGCCATGCTGGATGTCGCGAAAGTCGCTCATGTCTCACTCCTTTCCCGGCAGAATGGATTCGAGCACCTGCCGCGCGGCGCCCTTGATCACGCCGCTCTCGTTGGGATCGCCTTTGGCCAGCGCCAGGGTAAAATTCTTCGCCTGTTGCAGCGTGATGTGCGGAGGCAGTGGCGGCACTTCGGGATCGGTCTTCACCTCCAGCACCACCGGCATCTCGCTCGCGAGCGCCTGGTCCCAGGCAGGCGCCACGAGGTCCGCCCGGTCGACGAAAATGCCGCGCAGCCCGATCAGCTCGGCGAAGCGCGAGTAGGAGACATCGGGGATGCGCTGGGAGGCCTCGAACTTGGGATCGCCATTGATGATGCGCTGCTCCCACGTCACCTGGTTGAGATCCTCATTGTTGAAGACGCAGACGATGAAACGCGGCTCGCGCCATTCGCGCCAGTATTTTGCAACCGTGATCAGCTCGGCCATGTTGTTCATCTGCATCGCGCCGTCGCCGACCAGCGCGATCACGGGCCGGTCCGGGTGAGCGTATTTGGCAGCGATCGCGTAAGGCACAGCGGCACCCATCGAAGCGAGCCCGCCGGAAAGCGAGGCCATCATGCCACGTCGCATCTTCAGGTCGCGCGCGTACCAGTTGGCGCAGGAGCCGGAATCGCTGGTGACGATGACGCGGTCGGGAAGGCGCGGCGACAAGTCCCAGGTCACGCGCTGCGGATTGACCGGTGCGGCCGGCTGATGCGCGCGCTCCTCCAACGTCTTCCACCACGCAGCAACGCTATCCTCGATTCCCTTGCGCCAGGCGCCGTCAGTCTTCGGATTCAATCGCGGCAACAGTGCGCGCAACGTCTCTGCAGCGTCTCCGACGAGGCCGACCTCCATGGGAAAGCGGATCGACAACATGCTGGCGTCGATGTCGATCTGCACGCCGCGTGCCTTGCCGTCCTTCGGCAAGAACTCTGCATACGGAAAGCCGGAGCCGATCATCAGCAGCGTATCGCATTCCATCATCATATCGTAGCTCGGCTCGGTGCCCAGCAAGCCGATCGAGCCCGTTACCCAAGGCAGGTCGTCGGGCAGCGCCGCTTTGCCGAGAAGAGCCTTGGCGCAACCGGCAGATAAGCGGTCGGCGACCGCGATCACCTCGTCGGTGGCGTGAAGCGCACCCGCGCCGATAAGCAGCGCGACCTTCTGACCGGCATTGAGCACCTCGGCCGCGCGATCGAGGTCGACGTCCTGTGGCGTGATCCTTGGCGCGCTGTAGCCAATACCGGAGCGCAGCGTGCCATGCGCGCGCGGCGGATCCTCGTAAGCCTCCTCCTGGAGATCGTTCGGCAGTACGATCGCGGTGACGGTGCGGCGGGCGAGCGCAATCCGGGCGGCGCGATCGATCAGGTGCCGAACCTGTGCCGGCGAGGAGGCCTGCTCGACATAGGCGCCGGCGACGTCCTTGAACATCGAGACAAGGTCGAGTTCTTGCTGATATTGGCCGCCGAGCGCGTTGCGGGCCTGCTGTCCGACGATCGCGAGCACCGGCTGATGATCGAGCAGCGCGTCATAGAGGCCGGTGACGAGGTGCGAGGCGCCCGGGCCCGAGGTCGCGATGCAAACGCCGAGCTGGCCGGAAAATTTTGCGTATGCGGCCGCCATGAACGCCGCCATCTCCTCGTGCCGCGCCTGGACGAAGCCGATCTTTTCATCGGCGCGGCTGAGCGCGCCAAACACGCCGTTGATGCCGTCGCCGGGATAGCCGAAAATGTAGCGCACGCCCCATTGATGCAGACGTTGGACTACAAAGTCGGAGACGGTCTGAGACATCCGCGCGCTCCCGTTTTCGTGCATCGGTGATGGGAGAACCGCTGCTTTTCAGCCTTGTTCCAGGCCGCTGCGGGGAACACGCGACGAGAGCGCCGGAACGATCGCTTCGCGGCTTGGTTGATCCGAAAAGCGAGTCTCAACGGAGATCTCACCATGATGGATCAAAGCGAAACAGGCACGCTGATCGGCAGCGACAAGGTCGAGGGGACTTCGGTCTATGGCATCGACCACAACAAGATTGGTTCGATCGAGCGCGTCATGATCGACAAGAAGAGCGGCAGGGTTTCTTACGCCGTGCTCGGCTTCGGCGGGTTCCTCGGGCTCGGCCACGACCATTATCCGCTGCCCTGGCAGTCGCTGAAATACGATACCGACCTCGGCGGCTACGTCACCGGCATCACCGCCAAGGAGTTGCGCGGCGCCCCGCACTATGGCGAGGCGGCCGAGTGGAACTGGAGTGACGAGGCGAGGGTCCGCGCGCTGAACGCTTACTACGGCGTGCCGATCATCTAGAGCGTCCATGCGCTTTCGAGCAGGAGTTTCCGATGAGCAGGGAAAAGCCCACGGACGATCCCCGCCAGCAAAATGACTGGGGATCGCACGCACAGACGAAGGGCAATCCGGAGAAGGAACAGAGCTCGGGCAAGGCGAAACCCGATCTGGAGAAGTGGCAGGAGAGCAAGACGCATTGACCGTGCGAGAGCCGGGGAGTTCGTCGCCACGGGCGAGAGCGCGCGCCACTTTGTCGGTGTCATCGCCCGGCTCGACCGGGCGATCCAGTATTCCAGAGACGGTTGCCGCGGCGTACTGCATGCCCCGGTCAAGCCGGGGCATGACGGCGGTCGTACGCGTGAAATGCGGACGAGCTGTCAGTACGTCTGAATTAGTCGAGGTACTGAATCGTGGATGCTCAAACACGAGCGCGTGGGCCGTCCGCGGAGCAGCCGCTGTTGCCCCCGCACAAGGACAGCCCCCAGGACGTCTCGAACAAGGCCCGCGAGGCGGCTGATGCATCACCCGCGTCGTCGCTGCATGACCGCCTGCGCGAGCACTGGCTGCTCGCGACGTCGGGCGCCCTTGTCCTGATCGCCGTGCTGGTGGCCGGCCTCGTTTACTGGCTGAACATTCGCCACTATGAATCCACCGACGATGCCTTCATCGCCGCGCGTAGTTTTTCCGTCGCCTCGAAGGTCGGCGGCTACGTCGTCGATGTCCCCGTCACCGATAACCAGCACGTCAAGGCTGGCGATCTCCTGGCGCGGATCGACGAGCGCGACTATCGGATTGCGCTCGACCAGGCCGAGGCGCAGGTCGCCGCCTCGCAGGCCAATATCGGCAACGTCGAAGCCCAGATCGAGTCCCAGAAGGAGCAGATCAACCAGGCCAAGGCCCAGCTCGAGCAGGCCGAGGCCCAACTCAAATTTGCGCAGGAGGAGGACGCGCGGGCGCAGGATCTCGTTCAGAAGGGAGCCGGTACCGTCCAGCGTGCGCAGCAGACTCACTCCGACCTCCAGGCGCAGCAGGCCAACACCGAGCGCGCGAGGACCGCGGTAAGCAGCGCCGAACTCGGCATCAAGACGCTCGAGGCGCAGCTCGAAGGTGCCAAGGCGCAACTCAAGCAGTCCGAGGCGCAGCGCGATCAGGCCAGGCTGAACGTCGACTACACCAGCGTGCTCGCAGCGCAGCCGGGGCGTGTCGTCAAGCTCAGCGGAGCCAAGGGCACCTACGTCACGCCGGGCCAGAGCCTGATGATGTTCGTGCCCGACGATGTCTGGATCGTCGCGAATTACAAGGAAACGCAGCTCAAGGACATGCGGCCGGGCCAGTCGGTCGAGATTCGCATCGATGCCTATCCCGACCGCAAGCTCACCGGTCGCGTGGCGTCGGTGCAGCCGGGCTCCGGGACAGCCTTCAGCCTGCTGCCGGCGGAGAACGCGACCGGCAATTACGTCAAGGTGGTGCAGCGCGTGCCCGTGAAGATCGTGGTCGACAACTGGCCGGCCGATCTGCCGGTGGGGCCGGGGATGTCGGTCGTGCCCTGGACGAAGGTGCGATGACCGACATCGCGCAGGGCGGCGCGGCGGCGGGCGGCTGGTCACCGGAGCGCTCCGCGGCGGGGGGACACAATCCCTATCTGATCGCCTTCGTGGTCTCCATCGCCACCTTCATGGAGGTGCTGGACACCACCATCGCCAACGTTTCGCTGCGCCACATTGCCGGCGGGCTCGCGGTCGGACTCGACGAGAGCACCTACGTCATCACGAGCTACCTCGTCGCCAACGCCATCGTGCTGTCGATCTCGGGCTGGCTCTCGACCGTGATTGGCCGCAAGCGCTTCTACATGATGTGCGTTGCCACTTTCTCGGCGGCATCGCTGCTCTGCGGCTTCGCCTGGAGTCTCGAGGCTCTGGTGCTGTTCCGCATCCTGCAGGGGCTCGGCGGCGGCGGTATGGCGACCAGCGAGCAGGCGATCCTTGCCGACTCCTTTCCGCCGCACAAGCGCGGGCAGGCATTCGCGATTTATGGCGTTGCCGTCGTGGTTGCGCCGGTGATCGGTCCGACGCTCGGCGGCTGGATCACCGACACCTATTCCTGGCACTGGGTGTTCCTGATCAATGTGCCGATGGGTCTCATCTCGCTGTTCCTGGTCGGCACGCTGGTGAAAGAACCATCCGGTGCGCAAGAGGAAAGGGCGGAGCTGCTCGCCAAGGGGCTGCGTGTCGACTATATCGGCTTCATCCTTGTCGCGATCGGTCTCGGTTCGCTCGAGTTCGTGCTCGACGAAGGCCAGCGCAACGATTGGTTCGGATCGAACATGATCGTTGCCTTTGCCTGCCTTTCCGCGTTTTGCCTGCTCGCGCTGATTCCGTGGGAATTAACGCGCGAGGATCCGATCGTCGACATCCGCCTGCTCGGGCGGCGACAGTTCGGCGCCTGCTTCGTAGTCATGCTGGGTACCGGCGCAGTGCTGATCTCGACCACGCAGCTCATTCCGCAGCTCCTGCAGACCGAGCTGAACTACACTGCGATGCTTGCGGGCCTTGCTCTGTCGCCCGGCGGCGTCGCAACGCTGGTTCTGATGCCGGTGGTCGGCCGTCTCGTCAGCATGGTGCAGCCGAAATAT
The DNA here is from genome assembly GCF_055791185.1 of Bradyrhizobium ingae. Taxonomy (NCBI): domain Bacteria; kingdom Pseudomonadati; phylum Pseudomonadota; class Alphaproteobacteria; order Hyphomicrobiales; family Nitrobacteraceae; genus Bradyrhizobium; species Bradyrhizobium ingae. The sequence continues at coordinate 270,446 of NZ_JBVUBB010000007.1, read as the reverse complement.
CTCATCATGGTTGGCGCTGCCATCTGCGCCGTCGCGATGTGGCATCTCACCGGTATCAACGGCGACATCACCTATGGCTATGCGGCGATGGCGCGCATTCTGCTCGCGCTCGGTTTGCCCTTCCTGTTCCTGCCGGTGACGACGGCCTCCTATGATGGCGTGCCGCCGGACAAGACGAACCAGGCATCTGCGCTCATCAACGTCGCTCGGAATATCGGCGGCTCGATAGGTGTTGCGCTGGCGCAGACCATCCTCGCCCAGCGCCAGCAATTCCATCAAAGCCGGCTGATCGAGCATCTCGCGCCGTCCGATCTCGGCTACCAGCAGGGTGTGGATGCGATGACGCGGTTCTTCCAGGCACAGGGCTCGAACGCGTCGGATGCGGCAGCGCAGGCGATCGCCTGGGTCGGCAGGACCTTGCAGCAGCAGGTCGACTTCCTCGCCTATATCGACGTGTTCTGGACGCTCGCGATCATCGCCGTCCTGATGATCCCCGTTGCTGCGATCCTACGCCCGATCGACCTGCAAGCTCCGGCCCGCGGCCATTGATGGCTTTGCTGGGTTCGCAAGGTTCACTGAATGGTCTGAAAAGGAACCCATATGAAAGATCTGGACATTTTGACCTGACTTACGGCCAGTATGGGAGGAATTTGACAGTTCTATTTTAGAACTATAGCCTCGACCTTAATATCACCAACGGCCCGCGCCGTGTGGGCGGTCGTCGCCGCCGCGGCATGGCTCCAGGAGAGGAGGCGACCTTGCCCAAGCGAAACGCCACGGCTGCGGTTATCGGCGCCGGCGACTATATCGGCGCCGAGATCGCCAAGAAGTTTGCATCTGAAGGCTTCACCGTTTTCGCCGGCCGTCGCAACGGCGACAAGCTTGCGCCATTGGTGAAGGACGTTGAAGCGGCCGGCGGCGAGATCCACGCCCACTCGCTCGATGCGCGCAAGGAGGAGGAGATCATCGCTTTCCTCAACGACGCTGATAAGCGCGCGCCGCTCGAGGTCTGCATCTTCAACGTCGGCGCCAACGTCAATTTTCCGATCCTCGACACCACCGAGCGCGTGTTCCGGAAGGTCTGGGAGATGGCCTGCTATTCCGGCTTTCTGGCGGGCCGCGAGGCGGCGCGGCTGATGCTGCCGCGCGGTGGCGGCAACATCTTCTTCACCGGGGCAACCGCGTCCTTGCGCGGTGGCAGCGGCTATGCGGCGTTTGCAAGCGCCAAGTTCGGCCTGCGCGCGGTCGCCCAGGCGATGGCCCGCGAATTGGGGCCGAAGAACATTCATGTCGCGCATCTCGTCATCGATTCCGGTGTCGATACCGAGTGGGTACGGCAGCGCCGCCTCGAGGCGCTCGGTCCCGACGCGCTCGACAATCCCGATCTCCTGATGCCGCCGGCCTCCGTCGCGGAATCCTACTGGCAACTCTATCAGCAGCCCAAGAGTGCCTGGACCTTCGAGATGGAGATTCGTCCCTTTGGAGAGAAATGGTGACCGCGGCGCAAGACTACGGCTAAACTCGCGCGAGATAAATCATCCGGGAGGACGTCTACGTGAAGACCGCGATCACCGAACTGTTCGGCATCGAGCACCCGATCATCCAGGGCGGCATGCATTTCGTCGGCTTTGCCGAGCTTGCCTCGGCGGTCTCCAATGCCGGCGGTCTCGGCATCATCACCGGGCTCACCCAGAGGACGCCGGATCTGCTCGCCAGGGAGATCGCGCGCTGCCGCGAGATGACCGACAAGCCGTTCGGCGTGAATCTCACTTTCCTCCCGACTTTCTCAGCGCCGCCCTATCCCGAATACATCGCCGCGATCGTCGAGGGTGGTGTCCGAATCGTGGAGACCGCAGGGCGCAGCCCGGAACAATACATGCCCGCCTTGAAAGCGGCCGGCGTCAAGGTGATCCACAAATGCACCTCGGTGCGCCACTCGCTGAAAGCCGAGCGTATCGGCTGCGATGCGGTCAGCGTCGACGGCTTCGAATGCGGCGGACATCCCGGCGAAGACGACATACCCAACATGATCCTGCTGCCGCGTGCGGCAGAGGAGCTGAAGATTCCCTTCGTTGCCTCCGGCGGCATGGCCGACGGCCGCAGCCTCGTCGCCGCGTTGTCGCTGGGCGCCAGCGGAATGAACATGGGCACGCGCTTTATTGCCACCAAGGAAGCGCCGGTGCACCAGAACGTGAAGAACGCGCTGGTCACCGCGACCGAGCTCGACACCCGCCTGATCATGCGTGCGCTACGCAATACCGAGCGCGTGCTGAAGAACGCCAATGTCGATCGTCTGCTGGAGGTCGAGCGCGAGAAAGGCGATAAATTGAAGATCGACGACATCCACGACCAGGTGGCGGGCGTCTATCCCAGAATCATGATCGAGGGCCAGATGGATGCCGGCGCCTGGAGCTGCGGCATGGTCGCAGGCCTCATCCACGACATCCCGTCGTGCAAGGAACTGGTCGACCGCATCATGAGCGAGGCGGATGCGATCATACGCGGGCGCCTCATGGGCTTCCTCGACGGCACGGCGGCGGCGCGCAAGGTCGCATGACGTCGTATTGGCGGCGCAAATGATGAGCATCGCAATCAGCTATGCCATCATGCTGCGTATGCGCGCTGATCAACAACGCGTGTGTTGCCTCGCTTCGCGGTGTGCTGTTTGCTGACGGTTCAGGACTGGGCCCTCTCCCGTAACGCCATGCAAAGCGAACCCGCGGCCGTCAGGCGACGTGATCTTCTTGCGTTGATCGGCACGGTGGCCGGCAGCGCGGCCATGTATCATGCGATGACGAGCCTCGGGCTCGCGTCGGAGTCGCGCTACAAGGGGCCGATCCGGCTGGAAGGCGATCCGAAGGGCGCCTCCGTGCTCGTGCTTGGCGCGGGCCTCGCCGGCATGACCGCGGCGCTGGAGTTGCGCAACGCCGGCTACAAGGTCCAGATCCTCGAATTCAACAGCCGCCCCGGCGGCCGCAACTGGACGCTGCGGGGCGGCGACGCCTTTACCGAGCTCGGCGGCCACAAGCAGGTGTGCGAGTTCGAGGACGGTCTCTATCTCAATCCGGGGCCGTGGCGCATTCCCTACCATCACCGAGCGCTGCTCGATTATTGCAGGCGCCTGGGCGTCGCGCTCGAGCCATTCAATCAGCTCAATCACAATGCTCTCTTGCATTCGGTGCGCGCCTTCGGCGGCAAGCCGCAGCGGCTGCGCGCCGTGAAGGCGGATTTCCAGGGCCAGATCGCCGAGCTGCTCGCAAAGGTGACGCAGCAGGGCAAGCTCGACGAAACCGTGTCGAAAGAGGATCAGGAGATCCTGCTCCAGGCGCTGCGCTCCTGGGGCGCGCTCGACAATGGCTATGGTTACAAAGCCAATCTGATCTCGGCCGAATTCCGCGGCTACACCAGGGATCCCGGCGGCGGACTGACGGCGATGCCGGAGCCGAGCGAGCCGGTTGGTCTGTCGGAGGTGCTGAAGTCGCGGCTCTGGCGCTATCTGCGCGGTTTTGCGCATTACAATTTCCAGACCACGATGTTCCAGCCGGTCGGCGGCATGGACATGATCGGCAAGGCCTTTGCGAAGGAGGTCGGCGATCTCATCCGCTACAACGCCAAGGTGACGCAGATCCAGCAGGACGCGCGCGGCGTCACGGTCAGCTATGTCGATGCCAGGAAGCCGGGCGCGGTGCAGCAGGTGCACGCCGACTGGTGCGTCTGCACCATCCCTTTGACCATCCTGAGCCAGCTGCCGCTCGATGTCAGCGCCGCGATGAAGTCGGCGATCGATGCCGTTCCCTATGCCGCCTCCGTCAAGATCGGTCTGCAATTCAAGCGCCGGTTCTGGGAGGAGGACGAAGCGATCTATGGCGGCATCAGCTACACCGATCTGCCGATCCGCCAGATCGCCTATCCGAACTACGACTACAACCGCGCAGGGCGCGGTGTGCTGCTCGGCGCCTATTTGTTCGACGGTCCGAACTCCTACGAATTCACCGCAATGTCGCCGGCCGACCGGATTGCGCGTGCCGTCGAGTTCGGCGCCGCCATTCACCCGCAATATAAAAGCGAATTCGAAAATGGTATCGCGGTTGCGTGGCACCGGGTCCCGTTCGTGCTCGGTTGCAGCGGCGACTGGAGCGATGAGGCGCGCGCCGCGCACTATGACAACCTCTGCCAGATCGACGGCCGCATCGTGCTCGCGGGCGAGCACGCCTCCGCGCTGCCGGCCTGGCAGGAGGGAGCGATCCTCTCCGCGCTCGACGCGATTGCGCGGCTGCACGACCGTGTGGTGAAGACGTGATGAATCAGGGCTTTCGACGGGAGCGATGGTCGGCGCGGCTTGCCTTGTCGGCACTCATGATGCTGTCGGCAACTGCGCGGGCGCATGACGGCCCCGAAAGCCGGATCTTCAGCTCGGGCTTCAATTTCGCAGAAACCACGGGCGAGGAGCTGTTTGCCAATGTTTGCCAGGGCTGCCATATGCCGGATGCCGGCGGAGCCTCTGGCGCCGGCGTCTATCCGTCGCTCGTCGCCGACAAGAATCTGCAGGCGCGCGGCTATCCCGTCTATCTCGTGCTCAATGGCCGGCGTGCCATGCCGCCGTTTGGCGAGATGATGACGGACGCGCAGATCGCCGCTGTCGTGAATTATCTGCGCACCCATTTCGGCAATACTTACGACGATTCAGTGACGGCGAACGAGGTGAGGGACGCGCGTCGCTGACGTCCGGGCAAAAGGGGAAACCAATGAATTTCAGAACCGCCGCCGTCATTGGGCTGCTCGCGATTGCCCATGCGGGCACGGTTCGTGCCGAGGTCATCCGGCATCCCATTCCGAACTCGACCTTTCCGATCGCGCAGGCCGTGCAGGTGACGGGCAATGCCACCACCTACTATGTCAGCGGCCAGGTGCCGCCGGTCGCCAACAAGGATGCCGATCCCCAGAGCCGGGAGGCCTATGGCGACACCAAAACTCAGACTGTCGGCGTGCTCAACCGCATCAAAGGCATTTTGGAGGGGCTCGGCCTCACCATGGGCGACGTCGTCAAGATGCAGGTCTTCCTGGTGCACAATGCGTCGGCACCGATGGACTTCAAGGCATTCATGGAGGGCTACACCCAGTTTTTCGGCGGCAGCCAGCCCAATCTTCCGGCCCGCTCGGTGGTCGGCGTTGCTTCGCTCGCCAATCCCGGCTTCCTGGTCGAGATCGAGGTGATCGCGGTCAAGGACGCGAAATAGGCTGGGGGCGGTTGCAAAAACGACAGGATGATCGCGCTTGCCAAAGCGCACCTCCGCTGTCTGAATTCAGCGAGGCCGCATTCCGGGAGCATGATATGAAGAAGACGATCGCCAACAACAATTTCTCGTGCCGGGACGCGCTTCTTTCAGTGGCTTGCGCGGCCCTGCTGCTCGCAGGCGGCGCGGCGGCTGCCGAAGGCCTGAGCCCGCAGCAGCAGCTCTCCCACGACGTTTACAAGGAGCTTGTCGAGATCGACACCACCACCGCGACCGGTGACACCAAGCGCGCGGCTGAGGCGATGGCGGCGCGGCTGAAGGCGGCAGGCTTTTCCGAGTCGGACGTGCAGGTCTTCTCGCCCGCGCCGCGCAAGGGCAATCTTGTCGCCCGCCTGCACGGTAGCGGTGCGCGCAAGCCCATCCTGCTGGTCGCGCATCTCGACGTCGTGCCGGCGCTGCGTGAGGACTGGTCGGTCGATCCGTTCAAATTCACGGAGAAGGACGGTTACTACTACGGTCGCGGTACCGCCGACGACAAGCACATGGCGTCCGCCTTCATCACCAGCATGATCCGTTTCAAGCAGGAGGGCTACAAGCCCGAACGCGACATCATCGTCGCGCTGGAGACGGACGAGGAGATTTTCGACCGCGACGGCCTCGGCATCCAATGGCTGATCAAGAACAAGCGCGACCTCATCGATGCCGAATTTGCGCTCAACGAGGGCGCCGGCGTCGGGCTGAAGGACGGCAAGCCCATTCGCGTCGGCGTCCAGACCAGCGAAAAAATCCCGGTCAGCTTCCAGCTCGACGTCACCGATCCCGGCGGTCACAGCTCGGTGCCGCGCAAGAGCAACGCGATCTACAAGCTCGCCGAAGGCCTCGTGCGCCTGTCCAAGTTCAACTTCCCGCTCAAGCTGAACGCGACGACCCGAGGCTATTTCGAGAAGAGCGCGCAGTTCGAGAACGACCAGACCGCGGCCGACATGCGCGCCGTGATGTCCGACAAGCCCGATCCGGCGGCTCTATCGTTTGTCCGGCTCGCTGCGAACCCCGTCTACAACGCCCAGCTCCGCACGACCTGCGTCGCGACGATGCTGCAGGGCGGACATGCCATCAACGCGCTGCCGCAGTCGGCCAGTGCCAAGGTCAACTGCCGAATCATGCCGGGCGAGCCGGTCGAGGAGGTCAAGGCAACGCTGGAGCAGGTGCTGGCGGATCCCGACATCAAGCTGACGCAGATCGATACGGCTGTCATCAGTGCGCCCAGCGAGCTGCACGAGGAGATCATGGGCGCGATCGAAAAGCTCTCGGGCGAGTTCTTCCCCGGCGCGATCGTGCTTCCGGTCATGAGTTCCGGCGCCACCGACGGCAGCTACCTGCGCAATGCGGGCATCCCGACCTATGGCCATTCCGGCATGGCGATCGATATTGGGGAAAACCGCATCCACGGCAAGGACGAGCGTGTTCCCGTGGCGTCGTTCTACAACGGACAGGAGTATCTCTATCGACTGGTCAAGACGCTGGCCGGCGGTTCCTGAGCCTGCAAAAGGCCTGTGAATGGGGGATTGGCTTCTGCGGGCGGTAACCGTGATGGCAATCTGCCGCTGGAAATCCGCCTCGCGCCTCCTAAATAGGGGTAAATTGCCCTTAATTGAATTTCAGGAGGCCTCTCTTGGTCCTGAAAAGCGTTTCTCTCGGCCTCGCCACCGCGCTCATGCTCGCATGCAGCAGCGCGGCGATGGCTGACGACTACAAGCCTGACGAATACCTCGGCCTCGATCTCTCCAAGGCGGTGCTGTCGCCGAAGCGGCTCGGCCCCGCGACGCAATTCGCGCCGGTTCAGGTGGAAGCAAGAAGTGACGCGGCGCGCGCCGTGCCCGACGTCACGCCGAAGGCGGTCGTGACCGAGCGCGTGAAGGCGCCGGAGCCGCGGGTTGCCCATGCGAAGAGTGCGCAACCGCGTGGCGCTGCCCGCACCAAGCTTGCGCATCGGCACAGTAGTCCGCTGGATGCGCAGGCGATGGACACACGCATCCAGACCTGGCCGTGCAGGTCGGGCGGCATCTGCAACTGGAAGCATTGAACGAGCAGCGTCATCCGCCGGTCGCAAAACGGTAGGCGCGGAGTCAAGAAAACGTCGGCCTGGAGTCAAGGAGCGCAGGCACCCTTCGTCGCGATTCGACGAAGGTTTCCTGCATGGCAACGCCCCGCGCCTCGCGCGCATGGACCCGGCGGCAATTTCTGGTCCGCTCCACATCCTCCCTCGCGCTCGCCGGCCTCGGCTCTCTCGCCAAACCGAATCTCAGCCGCGCCGCTGACCGCCCGCTGATTGCGGGCGGCATCCAGTCGGGCGATGTGTCCGAAGGCTCCGCCGTCATCTGGGCGCGCGCCGACAGGCCCGCGCGGATGCAGGTTGAATGCGCCACCGTCGAAAGCTTCAAGACGATCCTGTGTAAAGTAGCCACCGACGCGCTGCCGGATGCCGACTTCACCTCAAAGGTGCTGCTGCGCGACCTTCCGCCCGGACAGGACGTCTTCTATCGCGTACGCTTCGACGACATCGCGACCGGCGTCGCCGGCGAAACGCGCACCGGACATTTCCGTACCGCGCCGGTCGCTGGCCGATCGGTCTCGTTCGTGTGGTCCGGAGACACAGCCGGGCAGGGATGGGGCATCGATACCTCGCGCGGCGGCATGCGCAGCTATCATACGATGCTCGATAATCGCCCGGATTTCTTCATCCATTCCGGCGATCACATCTATGCCGACTGCACCATTCCTGCCGAGTTGAAGCTGCCGAACGGCGAGACCTGGCGCAACCTCGTCACCGAAGAGAAATCGGAAATCGCGCACACGCTGGCGCAGTTTCGTGGCAACTACAAATACAATCACCTCGACGAGAATTTCCGCGCCTTCCACGCGGAGGTGCCGATGTTCGCGCAATGGGACGACCACGAGGTGACCAACGACTGGTCGCCTCATGGCAGCTTCGACGAGGCCGGCTTCGACGCCCACGGCACCTCACGCCTCGTCGCGCGCGCCCGGCGCGCGTTCTTCGACTTCATGCCGATCCGCGAGTTCCCGCAGAAGCAGGGCCGCATTTATCGCAAGATCGCTTACGGACCGCTGCTCGACGTCTTTATGATCGACATGCGCAGCTACCGCGACGGCACCTGGAACAAGGGCGAGGACCACAATGGCTGGATCCTGGGCCGTGATCAGCTCGCCTGGCTGAAGCGGGAGCTTGCGGCCTCTCGCGCGACCTGGAAGGTGATCGCGGCCGACCTGCCGATCGGCCTGATCAGCCTCGATGCCGTCGCGCTCGGCGACGGTCCGCCCGACCGGCGCGAGCACGAGATCGCGGACCTGCTTTCCTTCATCAAGCGCGCCGGCGTGCGTAACATGGTCTGGCTCACCGCCGACATGCACTACACCGCCGCGCATTACTACGATCCCAACCGCGCGGTGTTCCAGGATTTCGAACCGTTCTGGGAGTTCGTTTCAGGCCCTCTCCACGCCGGCACCTGGGGACCCGGCGAACTCGACAACACCTTTGGACCTCTCGCGATCTATCAGCACGGCTGCAGTGCTGAGCAGGGCGAGAATCTCGCACCTTGCTTCGGGCTCCAGTTCTTTGGCCGCGTCGACATCGACGGCGGCACGGAGGTCATGACCGTGACGCTGAAGGACGTCGACAATCGCGACCTCTGGTCAGTCGATATTCCCCCGCAGCCCCAAGTGCGTCCCGCCGTGGTGGCACAGCACTCTTGAAGGGCTGGCGCCAGCTAACCCGATCTTGATTGGCCGCGCGGTGGCGCCCCGCTATAGTGCTCACCCCGTCATCGCTCTTCCACTATCGAAAAGTCTGCTTGCGCGGCATTTGCCGCGCGCATTCGGCGGGCTGGAATTCGTCAGGAGTGTTCTCATGGAAAATCTGAAAACCCAGGGTCTCAGCATGCCCAAGCTCGGCCTCGGCACGTTCCGCATGCAGGGCGATGCCTGCCGCGCGGCGGTCGAAAGCGCGCTGTCGATCGGTTATCGCCACATCGATACCGCCGAGATGTACGCCAATGAGGAGCCAATTGGCGCAGCGATTGCTGGCGCCGGCGTGCCGCGTGGCGAGCTGCACGTCACGACGAAGGTCTGGCACGAGAACCTCGCACCGGACGCGATCCGCCGCGCCTGCGACGCCAGCCTGAACAAGCTCCGGCTCGACCAGGTCGACCTCTATCTCGTGCACTGGCCGTCGCGCAATGCGAACTGGCCGGCGGTATTCGAGACGTTGATGAGGCTGAAGGAAGAGGGCCGCACCCGGGCCATCGGCGTCGCCAATTTCAACACCGCGCTGCTGAAGCTCGCGGTCGAGGAGATCAGGGCGCCGATCGCCTGTAACCAGGTCGAATATCACGTGATGCTCGATCAATCGAAGGTCGTCGACTATCTCGCCGCAAAATCGATTCCGCTGGTTGCCTATTGCCCGCTCGCGCAGGGACGCATCGCCTCCGATGCGGTGCTGGATGAGATCGGCCGCAAGCACGAAGCGACCGCTGCGCAGGTCGCGCTGAAATGGTTGCTCGATCAGAATGGCGTTGCGGCAATTCCGAAAGCGTCGCGGCCGGAGAGCCAAAAGGCCAATCTCGGTGCGTTGAAGATCACGCTCGACGACACCGATCGGAAAAGGATTGCGGCGCTGCCGAAGGACAGGCGCTGCGTCAATCCCGGCTTTGCGCCGGTGTGGGACTAATTTTTCCGCTCATCCGTCTACACAAAGAAATGGCCCCATCAGGGGCCATTTCAACATGCGCTAGTCGTAATGGCGATGACCGCGCTTGATCACAACGACATTGTCGCCATGGTGGCGCCAGCCACGATGCCAGCCGTAGTCGCGGTGCTCGCGGAATTCGGCGCGGGCGCCGTAGGGGCCGTGATGATGGTTCTTGATCACCACCGTCTCGGCGCTCGCCATCGTCGGCACCGCGATCGCAAGTGCACCCAGAGCCGCGACGACATAGCCAAGCTTCCTCATGATATCCTCCTCCAATGAACGCCAATTTAAACCGCGTATGCAGGCGAACGTTCCGGAGGAACTGGCAGGAGAATTCTGAACGTCTGTTCAGCTTCGGCTTGCGCGCGCCCAAGTGCTGTTGCCGCAGCGGTGCTGCGCAGGCGTCGGCGCTGCGGTCTTGACGAATTTGCCGTCGCGGATGGTGTAGTCTCCGCGCTCGCCCCGATTGTAGATCGCGCGCAGGCTGCCGCCCTCCTGCAACGCGAGGCCAAACTCGCGCGCCTGATGCAGAGATGGGAAGAACACCATGATAATGAGCTGGCCGTCTGCGTCGGTTGAAGCACCCACCACTTCGTTCTCGTCTGTGGCATCACCGAAGTTGCGGCGGTACATTACCCTGCCGTCCGGCCTGACCTCGTAGGTGAGCACCGCGCCCTTGTCTCGGTCGGGCGGGAGCGAACAATCGATCGCCCAGGAGCCGAGCAGTCCCCAGTTGATGATCGTCGCTGCCAGCGTCTCGGCGCTGGCTGCAGACGCGAGCCCAAGCCAGACCAGCGCGGCCATCGTCCCGCGCATCAAAAGACATCGTCTCACGTCGTACCCCCAGTCCCCCGGCAAACGCCGGAATCCTAGCATCCTTATTTCGCGTCGCAACTCACGAGACGGGTTGGCGGGCCTGCCGCCGCGCCAGCCGATCGTTCTGCTGTTTGATCCGCGTCAATGAGGCGGCCCGAAGTCGCGCCATAATGAGATTTCGGGAGGCCATCGTGGATAGATCAATGTTGGATGAAGTCACCGATTTCGCGGGCGAAGCGCTGCCGGGCGGCAACGCCGTTCCGCGTTATTCCGAAACCGAGTTCCTGGCCGAACTCGGCGAGCGCGTGCGCTCCTCGCGCATGCGCTGTGATCTGTCGCGGCGGGAGCTCGCGCGCAGGTCCGGAATTTCCGAGCGCTACATCGCGCAGATCGAGGCCGGCAAGGGCAACGTTTCGATCGTCCTCCTGCTGCGGCTGGCGTCCGCGATCCACGGCAGCCAGGCGCAGGCAGCCTGACGTCTGTCTCAGGCGCGCGCCTTCTCGACATTGGCGATCCGCGCCGGCACGCCGAATTCCCTGCGGCAGACCTCGGCGAGCACGGCAACCCCCTCGCGGATCTGCTGGTGCGTCGGGCTGGCAAAGCAGAGTCGCAGCCGCGGGCCCGCGTGGCCCTTGCTGGTCGACCATTCCGGCCCCGGATTGATCGAGACGCCTGCCGCGAGCGCTGCCTGATAAAGCTTTAGCGTGTCGACATGGTCGGGCAGCTTCACCCAGAGGAAGATGCCGCCTTTGGGCTCCTCGAACTCGGCAGCCGTTCCGAACTGCTCGTTCAGTGCCTCCATCAGCGTGTCGAGCTTGGTGCGCAGCACGCGCGTCAGCGCCGGCACGTGGGTCGAAAAATGCGGCCGGCAATATTCGGCGAGCACCATCTGTTCCAGCGCGCCGGATCCGGCATCCGTCTTCAGCGCGAGCATCCGCGACATCACCTCCCAGGGCGCGACGATGAAGCCGACGCGGAGCGCCGGCGCGATCGATTTGGAGAACGAGCCGATATGGATGACGCCGCCCTTGTCGCTCATCGCATGGATGGCCCGCGGCCGTTCTCCTGACCAAACGATGTCGGCATAGCAATCATCCTCGAAGATCGGGACCCCATACTCGGCCGCAAGCCGCAACAGCTCGGCGCGGCGGCTTTCCGGCATGATGCTGCCGGTCGGATTCTGCACGGTGGGGATGGTGTAGATGTATTTCGGCCGGATGCCGCGGCCCTTCAGGTCGGCGAGCACAGATGCGAGCGTGTCCATGCGCATGCCCTCGCCGTCGAGGGGGATGCCAACGGTATTCACGCCGAGCCGCGTCAGGCGGTTGAGCGCGCCCTGATAGGTTTCCTGTTCGACGATCACGGTATCGCCGCGCGCGAGCAGCGTCTGGTTGACGAGGTCGAGCGCCTGCAATGAGCCGGAGACGATCAGTATATCGTCGATCGTGCAGCTAATGTTGGCATCGCGCTTCAGCTTCGCGCTCAGGAATTCGCGCAAGGGCAGGTAACCCTGCGGCCCATGCGCCAGTCCGTATGTGGCGAGGTTGCGACCCTCGCGCCTTAGCACCGTATCAACCGCCTCGATCAGGCCATCGACGGGCACCTGCTCGGAATCATTGTTGCCGCCGACGAAGCTGTATTTGGCAAGCCCGGTCCAGCGCGCAGAAGGAGCCGGCAGCCCCGGCGGGAACAGGGGCGCGAAGTCGAACTTGGCGGTCATGGGCAGTTTCCTCTGTTCTTGTTGAGCCGGCCGGCGTTGCGCCGGCAGGCCTTGTGGTTGTTGCCTTAGTTCTTGCCGACCGTCCGGGTCGGGCGTCCCTGGCTGATGAAAGCGTAGTGCGCATTGGCAACGCCGCCAACCATCAAGGCTTCGACCACAGGCTCGGCAATCTCGCTCGCTGCCGCCCAGTCGACGATGAAGTTGGCGCCCGTCCCGCCGCGGACGTCCTCGGTCGGGATGACAATGGAGACCGTCGCGAGCGGCTTCAGCGTGACGGGCGATTTCAGGTAGCTCTCGATCATCTTGCCGGCGGTGTCGAAATAGGCGATTCGCTTCAGCACCAAAGGGAGGGTTTCCGACGCATTGTGGATGCTCAGCGTCACCGAGAAGTCGACCCGCAGCTTGCCCTGGCTCATCGCGACGCTGGAATAAGCCGGCACGTAGAAGCCGCCGGAAACGGCGAGTTCTTCCTTCGGCATTAGCGTGAGCGAATCAGCGAAGCTCTGCTCGATATTGACCTTGGGCTGTGCCGCGGCAGGCAGCGCCGCGCCGAGCAGGCCACCTATCAATGCGAGCATGATTGCCAGGACGATTGGCATGTGACGAATTGCTCGTTTGCCGCGCTGCACCCCGCCTCTAGGGTGCGGCAAAAAGGACTGCTTCGAGATGCACGAACTCATTGGCGATATCACTCTTTGTATCTTGTTCGCTTGGATGCTTGGGCTTGTGGCCCATTTCTCCCGCCAGCCGCTGATCCTGGCCTATCTTATCGCCGGCTTCTGCATAGGTCCATTCGGCGCCGGCTGGGTCAAGTCACAGGAATCGATCAGCGTCATTTCCGAGCTCGGCCTGATCTTCATGCTGTTCATGATCGGGCTCGAGATCGATCTGAAGAAGATCGTGCGGGCGGGACGAGTGATCCTGTTCGCAGCCGGTGGCCAACTCCTCGGCGGCTGTCTGCTCGGCATCCTGTTCTTCGCCGCCATCGGCCTGACGCTTGGCGGCGGTCATTTCGATGCGCTCTATCTCTGCGTCGCCTGCGCGCTCTCTAGCACGGTCATCATCGTCAAGGTGCTCTATGAGAAGCGCGAGCTTGACACCTTGCCCGGCCGCATCACCCTTGGCGTCCTTGTGCTCCAGGACATCTTCGCCATCCTCTTCCTCGCCGTGCAGCCGAGCCTTGCGGATCTGCAAGCGAGCGTCGTCCTGCTCTCGATTGCGCGCGTCGCAGTGCTGGTCACGGCCGCGCTTCTCGTCAGCCGCTTCGTGCTGCCGCGCCTGTTCCACCAGATTGCCCGCCGCCCCGAGCTGATCCTGCTCGGCGCGCTCGCCTGGTGCTTCCTCGTCGCCGAGACCGCCGAGCGGCTGTCGCTGTCGCGCGAGATGGGGGCGCTGATCGCGGGCGTCTCGCTCTCGACCTTTCCTTACGCGCTCGACGTCACCGCCAAGGTCACGACCTTGCGCGACTTCTTCATCACGCTGTTCTTCGTTGCGCTCGGGATGACCATTCCGGTGCCGAACGTGTCGGTGATCGGGCTGGCCCTGATGATCGCGGCCTTCACGGTTGTGAGCCGGCTGGTGACCACCTTCGTGCCGCTCTATCTGATGCAGCAGGGCCTGCGCGCGAGCCTGTTGCCGGCGATCAACCTGGCGCAGATCAGCGAGTTTTCGCTGGTGGTGATCCAGACCGGCGTTACCGACAACCACATAGCCCAGGAAACGGCCAACGCCGCCTCCTTCGCCTTCGTGGTGCTCGCAGTGCTCTCGACCTTCGTGATGGTGAGGAGCGACGAGATCACACGCCGGGCGATCATCCCCTTGAAGCGGATTGGCCTGCGCGACCTCGATCACGCTCACGCCGAGGAAGGGCACGAAGGGAGCCATGACGAGGCGCGGCGGATCGTCATCCTCGGCTTTTTCCGTGCGGCGAGCGCGCTGCTCGCGGAGATCGAGCGGCAGGCGCCGGTGCTGCTGGAGCAGATCACGGTCGTCGATTTCAACCCGAATGTGTACCAGACGCTGCTTTCGCGCGGCCTGCATGTCATCTATGGCGACATCAGCAACGTCGACACGCTCGTCCATGCCGGCGTCGGCAAGTCCGAGATAATTATTCTCAGCGTGCCCGATGCGCTGTTGAAAGGCGCCACCAACGAGAAGCTGGTCCGCCACGTCAGGGCGCTCAACCCGAGCGCCCTGATCGTGGCGACCGCCGATCTGTTGTCCGATGTCGGCGAACTCTACGCGGCGGGCGCCAACTATGTCACCGTCACCCGCCTCAGCGATGCGCATGAGCTGTTCACGGTGATCGAGGCAGCTCAGGCCGGCCTTTTGGAGGACAAGCGGACCGAGCTTGACCTGCGATTGAGCGAGCGGCGCGAAGTGCTGCCATAGGCTCGCTCGGGCGGCCTTCCACGCGGCCGGGCGGGGCCTATATCTCTGGTATTTCCGGCGCAAGCCCGTGCTGGCGGGACCTGCCGAAGGCATAAGCGGTTGCGTCCGGGACACTAGCGCGCGGATCGAAGTCCGGCTAAGCCTCCGGCCACCATAGCCAGAGATTGGACATGCCCGATACCATACAGGAAGTCTTGCAGGCCTTTGCCAAGGGTGAGCTCGTCGTCGTCACCGATGACGAGGACCGGGAAGGCGAGGGCGATCTCATCGTCGCCGCCTCGCTCTGCACCGCCGAGAAGATGGCGTTCATCATCCGCCATACCTCGGGCATCGTCTGCGCGCCGATCACCACGGAGGACGCGCGGCGCCTGCGGCTCGATCCGATGGTCGCCCATAACGACTCCGCCCACACCACGGCCTTCACGGTCTCGATCGACTACAAGCCCGACGGCGGCACCGGCATCTCGGCCGAGGAGCGCGCCTCCTGCTGCCGCGCGCTCGCCAATCCCAACGTCGGCGCCGGCGATTTCGCCCGTCCTGGCCACATCTTTCCTCTGATCGCCAAGGATGGCGGCGTGCTGCTGCGCTCCGGTCATACCGAGGCCGCCGTCGATCTCTGCAAGCTCTCCGGCCTGCCGCCCGTCGGCGTCATCAGCGAGCTGATGAACGACGACGGCAGCGTGATGAAGGGCGAGCAGGTCGCCCAGTTTGCCGCCCGGCACAAGCTCAAGCATGTCACGATTGCCGACCTGATCGCATACCGCCAGGCGCGCGAAAAGCTGATCGAGCGGGTCGCGACCTTCGTGACCGAAAGCCCGATCGGGCCGTTGCAGGGCTATGCCTACCGTTCGCCCTTCGATTCCATCGCCCATGTCGCCTTCGTCTATAACGGCGTTGGCGACGGCAAGAACGTGCTGACGCGCTTCCACAAGCCGAACATCGTCAAGGACATCTTCACCGGCCACAAGCGCATGCAGCTCGTGCTCGATCATTTCAAGAAGGCCGGTCGCGGCGTTTTGGTCTACTTGCGCGATGGCGCGGCCGGCGTTCCCGTGGCGCCCTTGCCGGATGAATCAACGGCTGAGGCCGACCGCAACCGGCAATGGCGCGAGGTCGGCGTCGGCGCGCAAATCCTGCGCGATCTCGGGGTTACCTCCATCCGGCATCTGACGTCGTCGGTGCATGACTACAAGGGCCTGTCCGGCTTCGGCATCGAGATCGTGGCCAACGAGCCATTCGAGAGCTGACGCGCGGTCGTTCCGTGCTTGCACCACGCCGGTCCCGGAACGCCCGTAACCAGGACGCAATTGCAACTCGCGCTTCGGCGCTTTAATTTAACGGTCAATTATACGGAACCAGACGCGAAAGGACGTTTCATGAGCGTGCGCCCTCAGGCCAAGGACAAGCCGGCTGCGGCTTCTTTTCAGTGGGACGATCCGTTGCTGCTCGACGAGCAGCTCACCGAAGACGAACGCATGGTGCGAGACACCGCGCGAGCCTACGCCCAGGACAAGCTGCTGCCGCGCGTCACCAAGGCCTATCTCGAAGAGAAGACCGATCGTGAGATCTTCAACGAGATGGGCGAACTCGGCCTGATCGGCATCACGCTGCCGGAGGAATATGGCTGCGCCAATGCGGGCTACGTCGCCTACGGCCTCGTCGCCCGCGAGATCGAGCGGGTCGATTCCGGCTATCGCTCGATGAACTCGGTGCAGTCCTCGCTGGTGATGTATCCGATCTACGCCTATGGCGACGAGAACCAGCGCAAGAAATACCTGCCGAAGCTTGCCAGCGGCGAGTGGGTCGGCTGCTTCGGCCTGACCGAGCCCGACGCCGGTTCCGATCCGGCCGGCATGAAGACGCGCGCCGAGAAGGTCTCGGACGGCTATCGCCTCACCGGCAGCAAGATGTGGATCTCGAATGCGCCGATCGCCGACGTGTTCGTGGTCTGGGCCAAGTCGGCCGAGCACGACAACCAGATCCGCGGCTTCGTGCTGGAGAAGGGCATGAAGGGCCTCTCCGCGCCGAAGATCGGCGGCAAGCTGTCGTTGCGTGCCTCCATCACCGGCGAGGTCGTGATGGACGGGGTCGTGGTGCCCGAAAGTGCGCTGCTGCCCAACGTGTCCGGCCTCAAGGGGCCGTTCGGCTGCCTCAACCGCGCCCGCTACGGCATCTCCTGGGGCGCCATCGGCGCGGCCGAGGACTGCATGCACCGCGCCCGGCAATACACGCTCGATCGCAAGCAGTTCGGCAAGCCGCTCGCCGCAACCCAACTCGTGCAGAAGAAGCTCGCGGATATGGAGACCGAGATCGCGCTGGGCCTCCAGGCCAGCCTGCGCGTCGGCCGCCTGATGGATGAAGGCAAGTTCGCGCCCGAGATGATCTCGATCGTCAAGCGCAACAATTGCGGCAAGGCACTCGATATCGCCCGCGCCGCGCGCGACATGCATGGCGGCAACGGCATCTCGATCGAGTACCACGTCATGCGCCATGTCCATAACCTCGAGACGGTCAACACTTACGAGGGCACGCACGACGTCCATGCCCTGATCCTCGGCCGCGCGATCACGGGCATCCAGGCGTTTTTCTGAGCGGCAAGTTCTCGGACGAAGTTGATCTGCTTCGTTGTCATCGCCCGCCTTGTGCTCAATTGCGCACTGGGGCGGGGGATCCAGTATTCCAGAGACCTCGCCTTCGCCTCGGACGCTGCGGCGTACTGGATACCCCGCTTCGCGGGGTATGACCAAGGTGTGGCGGTACGTGCAGGAAGCCCAATGTCCGACAACGACGACGTCCCGTTCAACCGCAATTTTCCGCTGAAGCCCGGCGTCGTCGAGCAAGTCCGTCCCGGCGTGCGCCGCGTGCTCTGCAACAATCCGAGCCCGTTCACCTTCACCGGTACCGTCAGCTACATTGTCGGCCAGGGCAAGGTTGCGATCATCGATCCCGGTCCCGACAACGAAGCCCATGCGGCGGCGCTGCTCGATGCCGTCAGCGGCGAGACCGTGACGCATATTCTCGTCACTCACACTCATCGCGACCATTCGCCGAATACCGGCCGCATCAAGCAGGCGACCGGCGCAACTGTCTATGCCGAAGGCCCGCATCGCGCCTCGCGCCCGCGCTTCGAGAGCGAGAAGCACAATCCGGAATCGGGGTCCGATCGTGACTTCGTGCCCGACGTCAGGGTGGTGCATGGCGACATCATCGAAGGCTCAGGCTGGCGGCTCGAAGCCGTCGCGACGCCGGGCCACACGGCCAACCATCTTGCCTTCGCCTGGCCCGAACGGAAATTCAGCTTCGTCGGCGATCATGTGATGGGCTGGTCGACCTCGATCGTGGCTCCGCCCGACGGTTCGATGATCGATTACATGGACTCGCTCGACCGGCTCGCTGCGCGCGAGGAGGATCTGTATTTCTCCGGCCACGGCGCCGAGATTCCCGAAGGGCCGCGCTATGTGCGCTTCCTGATCCGCCACCGCAAGGCGCGAGAAGCCTCGATCCTGCATCGCCTTGCCAAGGGCGAGGCTGACATCCCGACCATGGTACGCGCGATCTATATCGGCATCGATCCGAGGCTCACGACGGCGGCCGGCTATTCGGTGCTGGCGCATCTGGAGGACCTCGTCGCCCGTGGCGTGGTGGCGACGGACGGCGATCCCGTGATTTCGGGGACGTATCGGCTGGCAGCCTGATCGTCATTCCGGGGCTCGCGAAGCGAGAACCCGGAATTTCGCGCCACAAATATCGAGATCCGGGTTCGATGCTGCGCATCGCCCCGGGATGACGCTAGAGCGCTATTTCTTCACCGTCTTCGCCGGCGGCTTGACGGGGACGACCGGTGCCTTCTTCGCCGGCTTCAGCGCATCGGCGTCGGCCGCGGTGTTGAGATCGTCGATGAACTTGCTGACGCGTGCGGCGTTGCTGCCGAGGTCGCTGTCGAAGTAACGCGAGGCCGAGCGGATATCGACGCGGGAATCGTCGCCGTCAGGTACGATGCGGATCGAGACATCCTCCCGGAAACCCATGATCGGTGTGCGTGCCACCGCTTCGATGCGGCCGATGCGGCGCGGCGGTTGCGGCGGACGCTCGTCGATGATCAGCCATTTGCGCTTGTTGGCGATCTGGAGGGACAGTGCGTAGGCCCGGTCGACGGAAATCTCGAGCTCGATCGGCTCGATGTCCGGATAGAAATGGCGCTGCTGCTCGGCCGAATAGAGGCCGGCATAGACGGCTGGATTGGCGCCGTCGCCGGTGCGAAGGCGCGCCAAGGCCTCGAAGCGCGGCGGGTCGATCGGATCGGTGGTGATGTCGTGGATCGCCGGCAGCCTGCGGTATTGGAAGGCGAGATAGGCGGGATAGGCGAGGATCAGCCCGTTGATCAGGAAGGCGAGCAGGATGCGCGCCATGCCGCGCGAGCCGTTCTGCCAGATCGCAGCAAAGCCCGCGAGCCCGAACAGGATGGAGAGCACCGCGATCGCCAGCCCGCCGAAGAAGGTCGCCAGCGCCGGCTTGATCTCCAGAAAGCCGAAGCGGACGATGATGATCGAGACCAGGACCGCCACCACCGCGAACACAGCCAGATTGCGCGCCCAACTGGCGAGCCCGGAGACGGGCTCCGACTGGTAGGGAGCGGAAAACCTGCGAGCCATGCTGTTCCATCATCGATGTCAGTCGCCGGTTGCGGGACACGGGCGACGGGAGCAAGCTGACCTAGCGCATTTTCCGCAGGCCTGTGAAGCGGTTTATCCCCGGTCTTATCCCCCGTTCCGTCCCCCAACCGCGGCGATCGAACCATAGTCCTTCGTAAACCACCAATTGTGTATGGCTGTTTGCGGGGGAGGGACCATGGTGAGGCGGGACAATCGGCGCGATCGTCTTGGCGATGCGGCTCTGGCGCAGAGGCTATTTTTGCTCCGTCTGGCCATCCTCGCTGCGTTCTGCGTCGGGCTGTTGATGTGTCCGGCCTTGTGGATCGGGCCGCGTTCCTATCCGGAGGTGCCGGTCGTCTCGATCCTGCCCCCGATCGAGGGCACCGTCGCGGTCATCCTCTATGGCGCGCTGTTCGTGTTGGCGGGACTCGCCGTGCTGGCTCCCCGCTCGCCTTGGTCGGTCACCGGCTTCCTCGCCATCGTCGCAGCGTTCTGCCTCGCGGACCAGACGCGGTGGCAACCCTGGGTCTTTCAATACAGCTGCCTACTCGCGATCTTGGTGCTCGGGGAAAGCCGCGGCGCGGATCATGCCGAGGACCTGCGCACGCTCAACGTAGCCCGGCTGGTCGTTGCCTTCACCTACGTCTTCTCAGGTCTCCAGAAGATCAACCTCAACTTCATGGAGTACGATTTTCCCTGGGTCGTCACGCCGATCACGGGCCTGCTCCCGTCGCTCGGCAGCGTTCTCAATGCCTTCGGCTTTGCGGTCCCCTTCATCCAGGTGGCGTTCGGCGCTGGTTTGCTGACGCGGCGTTTCCGTCGCGTCTCGCTGGTCGCCGCGGTCGCCATGCATGTCTTCATCCTGGCGATGTTCGGCCCGCTCGGGCTGAACTGGAACAACGTCGTCTGGCCATGGACCGCGACGATGGGGGTCTTCGACGTGCTGCTGTTTTCGGGGGAGGCTGACTTCTCCTGGCGCGACGTCGTGTGGAACGTACGCGACCTTCGTCACGGCGCGGCCTTGGCGTTGTTCGCCGTGCTGCCCATGCTGAGCTTCTTCAATCTCTGGGATTCCTACCTGTCTTCGGCGCTCTATTCCGGCAATCTGACGGAGGCGCAGATCTATCTCAGCGATCTCGGCGCAGCGACAACGCCGAGCAGCGTCAGGTCGCGCCTCGTCCACACCTCCGACAACACTAATGTGCTCAATCTCCAGCGCTGGGCGATCGAGGACCTCAACGTGACGCCCTATGCCGAGACACGCGTATTCAAGGCCATTGCGAAAGACCTGTGCGGCACATTGCGCGACCGCAATCAACTCGTGCTCGTCGTGAAGGAGCAGCGGATGTTCTTCAGCCGGCCGGAGGAGGGCTTTCGCTGCTCGCAATTGTGAGCGCCCGAAACGATGCGGCCCCCGATCTCGCAGGGGCCGCATTGCTGATGCTTGCGATGCGTTACGCCGCCGCGTTCGGGAAGCGGTAATCCTTGAACTGGTCGCGCAGCGCCGTCTTCAGGATCTTGCCAGTCGCGGTATGCGGGATGCCGTCGACGAAGGCGACGTCGTCGGGCATCCACCATTTCGCGATCTTGCCGTCCATGAACTTCAGGATGTCCTCGCGCGTGGCGTTCTGGCCTTGCTTGAGCTGCACGATCAGGAGCGGACGCTCGTCCCATTTCGGGTGGTAGACGCCAATCACGGCGGCCTCCGCCACCGCGGGGTGGCCGACCGCGAGGTTTTCCAGATCGATCGAGGAGATCCACTCGCCGCCGGACTTGATCACGTCCTTGGAACGGTCGGTGATCCGCATGTAGCCGGCCTCATCGATGGTCGAGACGTCGCCGGTGTCGAAGAAGCCTTCGTCGTCGAGGATATTGGTGTCGACGCGGTAATAGGCCTTGGCGACCGAAGGGCCGGAGACCTTGAGGCGGCCAAAGGTCTTGCCGTCCCAAGGCAGCTCCTTGCCGGCATCGTCGGTGATCTTCATCTCGACGCCGAACGGGGCGTAGCCCTGCATCTGCAGCACGTCGAGCCGGGCCTCGCCGGTCGCAGTCTGGAACGGAGGCTTCAGCGCCGCGACGGTGCCGATCGGGCTCATCTCGGTCATGCCCCAGGCGTGGCGCACGTTCGAGCCCATGTCGAGGAAGGCCTTGATCATCGAGCGCGGCATCGCCGAGCCGCCGCAGATCACCATCTTCAGGTCCGGCAGCTTCAGATTATTGGCGGCCATGTGCTGGAGCAGCATCAGCCACACCGTGGGCACGCCTGCCGTGTGGGTCACCTTCTCGGTCGAGAGCAGTTCATAGACCGAGGCGCCGTCGAGCTTGGCGCCGGGCATCACGAGCTTGGTGCCCTGCGAAGGAGCGGAAAAGGCGATGCCCCAACTGTTGGCATGGAACAGCGGCACCACCGGCAGCATTGTCTCGGACGCGCTGGTGCCGAGCGCGTCGACATTGTTGGCCATCAGGGCGTGCAGCACGTTGGAGCGATGCGAATACAAGACGCCCTTGGGATCGCCCGTCGTGCCGGAGGTGTAGCACATGGCGGCGGCCGTGTTCTCGTCGAAATCCTTCCATGCGAACTTGCCGTCGGCCTCCCCGATCCACTCCTCATAGGCGACGGCGTTTTTCAGCGTGGTCTGCGGCATATGTGCCTTGTCGGTGAGCACGACATAGCGCTCCACGCTCGGCAGCTTGTCGGCGAGCTTCTCCAGGATCGGAACGAAGGTGATGTCGGCCATCACGATGCGGTCCTGCGCATGGTTGATGATCCAGGCGATCTGCTCGGGGAAAAGCCGGGGATTGACGGTATGGCAGATGGCGCCGATGCCCATGATGCCGTACCAGACCTCGAGATGGCGCCAGGTATTCCAGGCGATCGTGGCGACGCGGTCGCCGAGCTTGATGCCGTCGCGCTCCAGCATCTGCGAAACTTTCAGGGCGCGCGCGTGGATTTCGGCATAGTTGGTGCGATGGATCGGTCCTTCGACCGAGCGCGTGACGACCTCCTGCTTGCCATGAATCCGAGCGGCATGTTCGATGATCCGGTGGCAGAGCAGAGGCCAATCTTGCATCAAACCAAGCATTCCGATGTTCCTCCGAATAGGGCTGGACTTGTTATTGCTCTCAGCTCTGGGCCAAAGAATTGTCATGAATTTTAGCGTGCCGGACTTTTGCCGCAAATGGTCTTGTCGCGGCTATATGTCCGCCGGCGCGGCAATGGTTACCGTCGCGCTGCTGTCGCTCGCGCCTGCCGAGGCGCGGAAATTCGCCCCACCGTTTGACCTGTTCGGCCTCGGCGCGCCCTGGCCTCACAGAACGGTTCACGCGGCCAAGATCCCCTTGCCGAAGCCACGGCCGGACGAAGCGCCAAAAACCGAGCCGCAAGCTCCGGCCGCAGAAGGCAAGCCGCCTGCCGACAAGACGGTCGAACCGGCGCCGCCGCCAGAGAAGCAGGCCTCGGCCTGTCGCCTCGCCCTGACCGAGGAAATTGCCATCGCACCCTCGATCCCCGACATTCATGGTCCGGGGGCCTGCGGCGGCGAGGATCTGGTGCGGCTCGAGGCGATCGTGCTGCCGGACAAGCGCAAGGTGCAGGTCAAGCCGGCCGCTATCCTTCGCTGTGGCATGGCGTCGGCCATTGCCGACTGGGTGCGCTCGGACATGGCGCCGCTCGCGACGAGCCTTGGAAGCACCATCAGCGATCTCGACAATTTCGATTCCTTCGAGTGTCGCGGCCGAAATCGTATCGTTGGCGCTATGCTGTCCGAGCATGGCCGCGCCAACGCGCTCGACGTGCGCGCGTTCAAGCTCGCCAACGGGCAGTCGATCGGGCTGACCGACCGTACCGTGCCGCGGGAGTTGCGCGAGCGCGTGCTGCATTCGGTCTGCGCGCGTTTTTCGACCGTGCTGGGGCCGGGATCGGACTGGTATCACGAGGACCATATCCATCTCGATCTGATGCAGCGCCGCAACAACTACCGGATCTGTCAGTGGAACGTCTGGGATCAACTGCCGCAGGTCGCGCCGCTGCTGCCGGCCGAACGGCCTGAGGAAGCCCCGCCGCGCGAGGTGGCGGCCAAGTCGGATGCCAAGTCCGATGCCAAGTCGGCTTCCAAGTCGGAGGAGACCAAGGAGGGCGCGGAGCAGGGCGATGCGGCGAGGTCTGGCGCGCCACAGCCGGACGAGCCCGCCGGCGCGCCCCAGGCGCCCCGGAAGCCGGCAACAAAAAAGCGCCGGTAGCGAGCCGGCGCTTTTTCGAAAGCCTCAGACAAGCCTAGTACTGTGAATTGCCGCCACCGCGCAGCGCGAGCTGTGAATTGTACGGGGAATCGCCGTGCTTCGGCTCGAGCACAACCACGATGGTGCCGACCTTGACACGGTTGTAGAGGTCGATCGCGTCCTCGTTGGTCAGGCGGATGCAGCCCGACGAGATCGAGGCGCCGATATATTCGGGCTGGTTGGTGCCGTGGATGCGGAACAGCGTGTCCTTGCCGCCCGAGTAGAGATACATCGCGCGGGAGCCCATCGGATTGTCGGGACCCGGCGCCACATAGGTCGGCACGCCCAGGCGCGAGATTTCGCCGGGGGTCGGATGCCAGGCCGGCCATTCGGTCATGCTGCCGACCTTGGCGATGCCCGACCACGCCATGGCTTCTTCGCCGACGGTGATGCCGTAGCGGATCGCCTTGCCGCCATCCATCACGTAGTAGAGGTAATGATTGTCGGAATCGACCACGATCGAGCCCGGCGATTCCTTGCGGTGGTAATCGACGATGGCGCGGCGGAACGGCTCGGCGACGGGGGTGTTCTCGTACCGAATCTTGGCGAGGAGTTCCTTGTCCTTCGGCTTGAAGGCCTTGGTATCGGTCGCCTCGTAATGCGTGGCTTGCATGCAGCCCGACAGCATCAGGCCGGCGGCCAGGATTCCCAACTTAACTTTCAGCGACGACATTGGCTTGGTTCCAATCGAAACAAATACCCATGCGCGGGCCTCGAGCTTGCCGCCCAAGTTCCACGATTCCGATAGACCTATTATCGGTTGAAACCTGCCACAATTCCAGCTTTTAGGGCTTTATCCCGCGCTGCAAGGCCCAAGCTGTGGCTTTTTTGCCGCAAGTTTTGGGGGCTCTGGGCCGATTTTTGAGCAAGTGATGCCGAGTAGGCGATTCCGCGCCACGGTTGCGCCATCGGCCGGCCACAAATGCGAACGCCCCGTTAATGTGATTGTCATCCCGCACCTGCCAGAATCGCGCTAAGGGCCGTAAACCCGCCTTTCGGTCCCCCACTGGAGTAGTTCATGTTTTCCGTGTTCGTTCCCTCCGAGTCCTCCCTGAAGAAGGCCGTCGTAGAAGATCTCGCGGTGCTGCCGGAGAACGCGGTGTGGATCGACCTGTTCAATCCTACCGCCGCGGAGGACAAAGCGGTGGAACGGCTCGCAGGTATCGCGATCCCGACCCGGGAGGACATGCAGGAGATCGAGATTTCCAGCCGTCTCTATATCGAGAACAGCGCGCGTTACATGACGGCGACGCTGATGTGCCACTCCGATACCGACATGCCCCGGACCACCGCGGTCACCTTCATCCTCGGCGACCATCGGCTTGTGACGGTACGTTATGACCTGCCGAAGCCCTTCGCGCTGGTCGAGGCCAAGCTGGCCCGCGCCTGCACCCCCGCCATCACCGGCGAGATGGTACTGATGGAACTTCTGGACGCCGTGATCGACCGCTGCGCCGACATTCTCGAACGCTGCGGCGCCGACATCGACCAAGTCTCGCACGACATTTTCGAGCCCGAGAGCGAGCGCCACGGTCATGCCAAGCAATATTCCCAGATACTGATCGCAATCGGCCGCAAGGGCGACCTGACGTCGAAGGTTCGCGAGAGTCTGGTGTCGATCGGCCGCGTCGTCACCTTCCTGTCGGCGATCGTGGAAGGCGTGAAATGGTCCAAGGACATGCGCGAGCAGCTCAAGACCATGCAGCGTGACGTGGCATCGCTGACCGACCATGCCTCCTATCTCTCGAACAAGATCACCTTCGTGCTCGACGCCATGCTGGGCGTCGTCAACCTCGAGCAGAACAACATCATCAAGCTGTTCTCGGTGATGGCCGTGGTTCTGATGCCGCCGACGCTGATCGCGTCAATCTACGGCATGAACTTCAAGGCGATGCCGGAGCTCGAATGGGCGCATGGTTATCCGATGGCGCTGGTGATGATGCTTGCTGCCGCGATTGTTCCGTACTGGATATTCAAGTGGAAGAAGTGGCTGTGAGATAGCTACCGAACGGTTACGCCGTTTGCGGAGAGACGGTGAACGCGCGTTGTGAAATGTGGCGCTGTGTAGACAGTATCTGGGTCACAATCTCTGCCTCATTTCCTCAGCTAAAATTTGAGTGTTGGGCTGAACGTTTGGGCGAAACTTGTCTGCGATAAGCAGCGGGTAAGCCGCGAGGAACAGCCATGGTTGAAAAAAGCATAACGACGCTCCGCAACGTCATCGATCTGGCGAGCTATCGTCAGGTCGTGGCGAACGGCAAGGCGTCGTCGATGTCGGCACGGCTGTGCCGGCACTGTGGTGCTCCGCTGCTCGATGGTGAGAACGACGACGACTGCTCGACAGCATTCAACGTAGCCGCTCCGCGGCTGCGCGAGACGTCGCGTCGCATTCGTGCCGATTGAGAAACGGGAGGGGTTAAGGCAATCCAGGTCTTGCGGCGGCTTTGTCTGGATTGCCTTGCTTCCGTTTCCAGGTACGGGTCATACTTGAAAAAAAGCCGCATCGTCGCGCAATCCCTTAGCGCCTCACGATCTCCGCCACAGTCAGCAGCGTTTCGGTGATCACGCCATTGCGGCTGAAGGGCGCAAGACGCTCCTCGACATCGCGCAGCATCGCCTCGACATTGTCACCCAATACTTCGGGCGATGACGAGGAAAAGGTGAGCACGCGCCGCGCCAGATCAGTCACGCTGATCTCGTGCCTCGTCTCGACCCTGATCACGTCCGCCACGTGAAATGCGCTACCTTGGAAAAAGTCCGGCAGGTCGCGGTGTATTCGCTCGCCGCGGCCGGCATCCGCCCAGAAGCCGGCTTGTGACCAGTTGCGGCGCACCGCATTGTAATCGTCGAGCCACGGATTGCGTCCATCGGGGGCTGAAAACGACACGCAGATGGCGATCGCGCCGTCTTGCGCGACCAGCCGCTCGAACACTGCAAGGATGGACGCACGATCCATCCAATGCAGGGCACGCCCGATTGTCACGAGGTCGAAAGTGCCGATGCCGGCCGGAAGCATCTCGGCCTTGCTCTCGATCAGCCTGAGATTCCGGCCGGCGCGCGCGGCCGCACGCCGTGCGGCCTCGACCATGTCCGGTTCCGGGTCGACGCCGACAATGCGGCCGACATAGGGGGCGAAGCCCAGAGCGAGCAGCCCGGGGCCGGTGCCGAGGTCGATCAGCGCGGATCGCTCGGTGAGGGCGAGCTTCTGCGCGACGCTGCGAAAGAATTCCGGCGGATAAGGTGGCCGCAGGTCCTCGTAGAGCGCAGCCGTCGTTGCGAACCGACCCATCGCTCCTCCCGCGGTCCTTTCCTCATCTACACGTGTTGGCCGCCGTTGATGTGGATCTCGGCGCCGTTCACGTAGGACGACGTTTCCGTGCATAGCACGTATATGATCTTGGCGACCTCGTCAGGCGTGCCGAGACGGTGCATCGGGATTTGCTGGTCGACGATCTTCTCGGTGCCCGGCGACAGGATCGAGGTGTCGATCTCGCCCGGCGCGATCGCATTGACGCGCACGCCGACGCGACCGAAGTCGGAGGCCATCTCGCGCGTGAGCGCGGCGAGCGCGGCTTTCGAGGTGGCATAGGCCGCGCCCGCGAAGGGATGCACCCGCGAGCCGGCGATCGATGTCACGTTGACCACCGATCCCTTCGCAGCCTTCAACTCCTCGATCAGCCCGCGCGCGATCATGATCGGCGCAAAGAAGTTGACGTGGAAGACGTGCGTCCAGGTGTCGAGATCGGTATCGACTGAGCCTAGCCGGCCGCCGCCGGGGCCCTTCGGTGAGATCGCGGCGTTGTTGACGAGCGCATGCAGCGTGCCGCCTTCGAGGCGACGGCGGATCTCATCGATTGCGCGCGAGGTGTCCGCGGGATCGGCAAGGTCGACCTGGATGTGATCCTCCGGGCCGGCGTCCCACGGGCAGTCCTCGGGAAACGCATGCCGCGAACAGGTGATGACGCGCCAGCCCGCCGACGAGAAGCGGATCACGGTGGCGTGGCCGATACCGCGGCTCGCCCCGGTCAGGAGCAGCGTGCGGCGCGGCGCGTTGGATGAATGCGGCATGGGGTCTTTCAGTTTCGGGCCTTAGGGATACATCCGCGTCTTGGACCATGGCTGGCCCACCGCGTCACGGCGAAATTCGATGCGGTCGTGCAATCGGAACGGGCGGTCGTGCCAGAACTCGATACGCAATGGCGTGATGCGCCAGCCGCTCCAGCCCGGCGGCCGCGGCACCTCGCCGATGATGTACTTGGCGGCGACCTTGGCGATCGCCTGCTCGAAGGCGAACCGGCTCTCCAGCGCCTCGGACTGCTTGCTGGCCCAAGTGCCGATCTGCGCCTGCTTGGGGCGAGTGGCGAAATAGGCGTCGGCTTCC
Source organism: Bradyrhizobium ingae (assembly GCF_055791185.1). Taxonomy (NCBI): domain Bacteria; kingdom Pseudomonadati; phylum Pseudomonadota; class Alphaproteobacteria; order Hyphomicrobiales; family Nitrobacteraceae; genus Bradyrhizobium; species Bradyrhizobium ingae. The sequence goes on along the minus strand of NZ_JBVUBB010000007.1, from coordinate 242,209 downwards.
GCGTCGGTCACCGGCGTCACGTTGCCGCGGATGCGCACCTGTCGGCGCAGCGACTTCCAGTGAAAAAGTAACGCGGCCTTAGGATTTGCGGCGAGTTCACGGCCCTTCTGGCTCGCGATGTGGCTGTAGAAGACGAAACCGTCGGTATCGAAGCCTTTCATCAGCACCATGCGCACGTCTGGCAGGCCGTCCGCGTCGACGGTCGAGAGCGCCATCGCGTTGGGATCATTCGGCTCGCTCTTGATCGCCTCGTTCAGCCAGGCCTCGAACAGCGCGAACGGCTCGTCGGCGGCGGTGAAATCACCGGATGTTAAGGGTGTCTGGTGTTTCATCGAGGTCGTGTCGGTCATGTCTGGAGTCCGAGTTGCGTTCTGCGGCCCAAAGCGTGGTGTTGTCCGCTTCCGCCCTATATAGGGCATGGGGCACCGTTGGCCTATCGGCGATCCGGCCCTCCGGCCTCGTCATGACAATGATTCTAATCGGGCTCGGCGCAGGCGGCTGCAGCCTCTCACGCACTGATGGCGGCAGCGCCTTGGCCAAGGGACCGTTCGCCAAGATGGACGACAGCGATGTCACCGGGGCGATCACCGCTCAGGCGCCGACCGAGAGCGATCTCGCCTTCGCCCGCAACGCGGCCTCAGACGTGCTGAGCCAGGGCGACAAGGATGCCAGCCAGCACTGGGAAAATCCGCAGACCGGAGCACGCGGCTCGGTGACCCCGATCGCGCAGTCCTACGCCGCCGAAGACGGCCGCAAATGCCGGGATTTCCTGGCGAGCTACGTCAACGGCCGGACCGAAAGCTGGCTCCAGGGCGCCGGCTGCCAGACCGGCCATGGCCGTTGGGAGATTCATACGCTAAAGCCATGGCGGAGCTAGGATTCGCTCAGCGAGCCTAGTTGCAAAAATGCCACGGGCACCCCAGATGATTGACAGGTGGGGCGGGGAGCCCTTTTTGACACCATCGATTTCCGTGAAGGGAGACGTGACGGATGCGCGACCCCTATGAGGTCTTGGGGGTGCCGCGGAGCGCCAACGCTGCCGCGATCAAGAGCGCCTATCGCAAGCTCGCCAAGAAGCATCATCCCGACAGCAACAAGAACGACCCGAAGGCAGCCGAGCGCTTCGCCGAGATCAACACTGCGAACGAGATCCTTGGCGACGAGGACAAGCGCAAGCAGTTCGATCGCGGCGAGATCGATGCCGACGGCAAGCCGCGCTTCCAGGGCTTTCCGGGCGGCGGGGGCCCGCGCGGGCGCGCCGGCCCCGGTGGCTTCGAATACTCATTCCGTTCCGGCGGCGGCGGTCCGGGTGGAGGCGCGTTCGAGGACATTCTCAACAGCATGTTCGGCGGCGCGGCACGCGGTGCACGCCCCGGTGGCGGCCCGCAATTCGAGTTCGACACCGGCGGGGTCGGGGTCGATCTCGACCTCAACGTCGCCATGACTGTATCGCTGGAAGAGGCGGTCCATGGCGGGGACAAGCGCGTCCGGCTGCCGACCGGCAAGGAGCTCAACGTCAAGATTCCGGCCGGGGTTACGAGCGGGCAGCAGATCCGGCTTAAGGGGCAGGGCGAGACCGCCCCCGGCCATCCGCCGGGCGACCTGCTCATCACCGTCACCATTGGCCCGCATCCGTTCTTCAAGGTCGATGGCGCCGATTTGCGGATCGATTTGCCGGTCACGCTCTATGAGGCGGTGCTCGGCGGCAAGGTCCGTGTGCCGACGCTCGGCAATGCGGTCGAACTGACGATCCCGAAAAACACCTCGAGCGGCCGGACTTTCCGGCTCAAGGGCAAGGGTCTGCCGAAATCGGGTGGGACGGGTGACCTCTTCGTCACCACCCGCATCATGCTGCCGGACGGGAACGATGCCGAGCTTGAAGCATTGATGCAGAAGTGGCGGGACCAGCACCCCTACAATCCGCGTAGTGGGCTCGGCTAACGCATGATCGGGACGAGCGGGGTGCGCTCGTCGGAATGGATCGTGCGCTCGCAGAGAGCATTTTCCCCAACAGGTAATGCTCCGATAGACGCATGGAGCGCGGCGGCGCTCTGGCGCAGTCGTGTCCGGCGTGCCGGCTGCCGCAAGGCAGCCGCGAAAAGAGTGCGGCCTCGAGAGGGGGACCAGCGCGGTACCAAAAACCCCAATCGAGGCCGCCTGCGCCGATCGGCGGATCGAACGCTACTCATTTTCGCGTGATCATCCGGTGCGATAATGAGACGTGTCGATGTCTTGATTCCAAATTTTCAATGTCGGAATCTTGGCGAACGCGCTTGTGCGGTTGTCTAGGTGCCGTTCTTCTCCGCCTGGTCGTAGACGGCGCGCGCGACCTTGGTGAGCCGGTCGCGGTCGCCGCCGCCGCTCACGACGTAGCCGACGCCGCGGTCAGCCCAGAACAAGGCGCCATCCTTGTCCATCGTGGTGTAACGCATCTGCGTTTCGCCGGTCGCGGTCTTGGCGGTGTAGATCGTGAACCGTTCGCCGGAGGCGCCCTCATACATCAGGAAGGAGGCCGGGCCGTTCGGCCCCGGCAGCAGCCGGCCGCCGACGAGTTTGAGGCCACTCGCCTCGAGATTCGGCGCGAACACCGTCCATCCGCAGCGCTTGGTCAGCCAGGCCTGGAGATGGTCGCGCTCATTGCCGGGGACCTCGACGGGGTGGCGAACCTCGACGACGTAGAGGCGGTGGGCGTCCAGCGCATCCTCGGTGAAGCTCTGGAAGGTCGAGGGCCTGTTGGCGGCGCCGTGCGCCACCCAGCCGGCCGCGCCGCCGGCGACGAAGGCCAGCAGGGCCGCTGCCGCCGCGCCATAGAGCCATTGCCTGGGGCGGCGCACCAGCCGCTCGAGCTCCAGGCGTCTCGGCACCGGCTCCTGTGCCACGGTGCCGTAGCGTACGTGCAGCAACTCGGCCATCGCGCGCCAGGAGTTCACCCGCGCGGCCTCCTCGGGATGGGCGGCAAGCCAGGCCTCGACGTCGGCGCGGCGCTCAGCCGGCAACTCGCCGTCGACATAGGCGTGCAATTCGTCCTCGGTTACGGAAATCCTGCGCTCGGTCATTTCGCTCGTCTCTGACTCGTCGGCTCGAAATATCGTTTGCCGTTCAAATCCATTCGTCCCCGCAGCATGCATAAAGCGACGAAAATCCCGCGGAAAATCCGATGTGTGGGCCTTTGCTCGAACCCTGCCATCATTTGACCCTTCTCAGCACCGGCCGCTCGCCGTCCAGCGCCGCCTTGATGTGGGCCCGGGCGCGCGCAAGGCGCGACATCACCGTGCCGATCGGCACGCCCTGGATGTCGGCGACCTCGCGGTAGCTCAAGCCTTCCAGCATCACGAGCAGCAGCACCGAGCGCTGCTCCTCCACCAGCGTCGCCAGCGCCTTCTCGATGTCCCGCCCTTCTGCCTCCGTCCCGCTGGCGTCGGGATTGTTCTCGGAGAGCTGCATGAACTGCGGTCGCCTCGCAAGCGAGCGGCGACGGTTCTTGTTGAGGTTGGTCAGGATGGTGTAGAGCCAGCTCCTGACGTCGCCCCCGAGAAACAGCCGCTCCGAGCGCAGCGCGCGCACCAGCGTGTCCTGCACCAGATCGTCGGCGATGTCGGCGTCGCGTGCGAGCGCACGAGCATAGCGCCGAAGCGCCGGGATCATGGCTTCAACACTCTGGCGAAACGCGCTCATGCCGCCTCGATTGTCCTTCGTTCGGCGCGAGCGCCTTCACTGATCATAACACCCGAACGGAACGGCTATTCCGGCAAACGAAACAGCGTTAACGCCGCGGATTAGGACTGTACCGCAGGGAGGCGCTGGTGTACCTCCAGATCTCTTGACCAGCTCGATTGGATGACAGGCATGGCGCAGAATTCGGGTCTGATGCAGGGCAAGCGCGGGGTGATCCTCGGCGTTGCCAACAACCGCTCGATCGCCTGGGGCATCGCCAAGGCATGCCACGCCGCCGGCGCCGAGCTCGCATTCACGTATCAGGGTGATGCGCTGAAGAAGCGGGTCGAGCCGCTCGCCGCCGAGATCGGTGGCCTCGTGCTCGGCCATTGCGACGTGACGGACGCTGCGTCCATCGATGCGGCGTTTGCGGTCGTGCAGGAGAAATGGGGCAAGATCGACTTCGTGGTGCACGCGATCGCCTATGGCGAGCAGCTCGACGGCCGCTATGTCGACACCACGCAGGAGAACTTCACCAAGTCGATGCTGATCTCCTGCTACTCGCTGACCGCGATCGCGCAGCGCGCCGAGAAGCTGATGACGGATGGCGGCTCGATCATCACGCTGTCCTATTACGGCGCCGAGAAATGGATGCCGCATTACAACATCATGGGCGTGGCGAAGGCCGCGCTGGAAGCCAGCGTGCGCTATCTCGCTGCCGATCTCGGTGAGAAGAACATTCGCGTCAACGCGATCTCGGCGGGGCCGATCAAGACGCTGGCCGCTTCGGGCATCGGCGATTTCCGCTACATCCTGAAATGGAACGAGGTCAACGCGCCGATGCGGCGCAACGTGACGACCGAGGACGTCGGCGGCAGCGCGCTCTATTTCCTGTCGGACCTGTCGCGCGGCGTTACCGGCGAGGTGCATCACGTCGATTCCGGCTACCATGTGCTCGGCATGAAGCGGCCGGATGCGCCGGATATGGCGCTGGGCGGGAAGGACTAACCTCCGTTCGACAATGCCCGCGCCCACGATCTACTACCTTCGCCACGGCGAAACCGAGTGGAATGCGCTCGGGCGCCTTCAAGGCACGCAGGACATCCCGCTGAACGCGCGCGGCCGCGGCCAGGCCGTGCAGGCCGCCGGCATCCTCGCCGATCTCTTTGCTCGCGAAGGCCGCGACAAGGCTTTGCTGCCCTATGTCTCGAGCCCGCTCGGGCGCGCGCGCATGACCATGGAGCTCGCGCGCGGCAAGCTCGGCCTTCCGATTGCCGACTATTCGCTCGACGACCGCCTGCGCGAGATCGGCTACGGCGCCTGGGAGGGACTGACGCTGCCGGAGAGCGAAGCCGCCGACCCTGATGTCTACGCGCGGCGCCTGATCGACAAGTGGACGGTGGCGCCCTCGGACGGCGAGACCTATGCCGACGTCCAGGCCCGCATGCGCGACTGGTACGACCAGCTCCGGACCGACACGGTCGCGGTCGCCCATGGCGGCACCGCGCGTGCCCTGATGGTGACGCTCGGGCTGGAGACCCCCGCGAGCGCCGCCGAGCTCTATATCGAGCAGGGTGTCGTTTACGTGTTCCGGGACGGCCGGCTGGAGAAGCATAGTTAACCCAGGGCGTCTTCATTCCGGGGCGGTGCGAAGCACCGAACCCGGAAACTCGTCGTTCCGGGTTCGCCCTTCGGGCGCTCCGGAATGACGGGAACAGGGTTGAACGCCCGCTCCCTGAGCGCTACCACAAGTCCGAACCGACTTACGATCCAGCGAGCAGCGATGTCCTTCAACACCTTCGGCCATATGTTCCGTGTCACCACCTTCGGCGAAAGCCATGGAGTGGCGATCGGCTGCGTGGTCGACGGCTGCCCGCCGCTCATCCCGCTCGTCGAGGCCGACATCCAGCGCGACCTCGATCGCCGCCGGCCCGGTCAGTCGCGCTTCACGACCCAGCGCCAGGAGCCGGACCAGGTGAAAATCCTCTCCGGCGTGATGGCGCATCCGGAGACCGGCGAGCAGGTGACCACGGGCACGCCGATCGGGCTGCTGATCGAGAACACCGACCAGCGCTCGAAGGACTATTCCGAGATCAAGGACAAGTTTCGCCCCGGCCACGCCGACTTCACGTACGAAGCCAAATATGGCCTGCGCGACTATCGAGGCGGCGGGCGTTCCTCGGCCCGTGAGACCGCGATGCGGGTCGCCGCCGGCGCCATCGCGCGAAAGGTGCTGCCCGGTGTGAGCGTGCGCGGCGCGCTGGTTCAGATCGGTCCGCACAAGATCGACCGCGACAAATGGGATTGGGAGGAGATCGCGAAGAATCCGTTCTTCTGCCCGGACAAGGACAAGGCGGCGTTCTTCGAGAGCTATCTCGACGGCATCCGCAAGAGCGGCTCCTCGATCGGTGCCGTGATCGAGGTGGTGGCCGAGGGCGTGCCGGCAGGATTGGGCGCACCGATCTACGCAAAGCTCGATTCCGATCTCGCGGCGGCGATGATGACCATCAACGCGGTGAAGGGCGTCGAGATCGGCGCAGGTTTTGGCGCGGCGGAACTCACCGGGGAGGAGAACGCCGACGAGATGCGCACCGGCAATGACGGCACGCGCTTCCTGTCCAATCATGCCGGCGGCGTGCTGGGCGGCATCTCCACCGGACAGCCGGTGGTGGTGCGTTTTGCGGTGAAGCCGACCTCGTCGATCCTGCAGCCGCGCCTGACCGTCGATCGCAAGGGCACTGATACCGAGATCTTCACGAAGGGCCGCCACGATCCCTGCGTCGGCATCCGCGCGGTTCCGGTGGGCGAGGCCATGATGGCCTGCGTGCTGGCCGACCACTTCCTGCGCGACCGCGGGCAGGTCGGGCGTTAACTAGCCGTCGGCGCTGCTTGACGGCTCGAACCGTTCGCCCGCAAATTGTGGCGCCATGGATGCATCTGAAATCAGCGCCATCACCGACTGGCTGATCGACGGAGCACGCTCGGCGCCGATGCCGAGCCAGCTTGTGTCCCAATGCTGCGAGCGCTTGGTCGCGGCCGGACTGCCGTTGTGGCGGGTCGGCGTCTTCATCCGCACGCTGCACCCCGAAATCTTCGGCCGCAATTTCATCTGGCGGCAAGGCGCGGCCGAGGTCGAGGTCGGCACTGTGGATTTCGAGATCCAGGAGACGCCGGAGTTCAAGAAGAGCCCGCTCAGCCTCGTTTTCAACCAGGGTCTCGAGGTGCGCGGCAATCCCGACGATCCCGGCGACGTCGAGCGCTTTCCTTTTCTGCAGGACCTCAAGGAGGAAGGCGCCACGGATTACGTTGCGACGCCGCTGCGCTTCCTCGACGATACCGTCCACGCGATGACCTGGACCACCAAACAACCCGGCGGCTTCAGCGATGCGCAGGTCGCGGTGTTGCGCGCGTTGACGAAACCTCTGACGCGCCTCACCGAGATCATCACGCTGCGCCGCACCGCCACGACGCTGCTCGATACCTATGTCGGCAACCGTGCTGGTGAGCGCATCATGGGCGGCCAGATCCGCCGCGGCCACACCGACAGCATGCAGGCCGTCATCTGGCTCTCCGACTTGCGTGGCTTCACCGCGCTGTCGGACCGTTTGCCGGCCGAGACCGTGGTCGAGATCCTCAACCATTATTTCGACTGCCAGGTCGCATCGATCCGCGTTCACGGCGGCGAGGTGCTGAAGTTCATGGGCGACGGCCTGCTCGCGGTGTTTCCGATCGACGAATATATCGGGGATGCGAACCACGTCTGCGCGCGCGTGCTCGAGGCCGCGCGCGAGTCGCGCTGCAGTGTCGATGCGCTGGCGTATCCGGTTGGTGAGGCGATCGAGCGCTTCCGCTTCGGCGTCGCGCTGCATGTCGGCAACATCCTTTACGGCAATATCGGCGGCGGCAACCGTCTCGACTTCACCTGCATCGGTCCCGCCGTGAATCTTGCCGCGCGATTGGAGAAGATCGCCGGCCGCATGGGACGGACGGTGGTGGCCTCCGAGAATTTCGTCCGCGCCTGCGGCGCCGCGTGGAACGAGCTCGGCGAATTTCCGATCGCGGGCTTTTCGAAGGCGCAGCGCGTCTATGGCCTTGCAGAGGAAGCGCCGGTGGAGATGGCGTAGGGCATATCCAGCGGGACTGGGCCCGACACATTGCCGCTACAATAGAAAGGGTATACTATTCGTCATTGCTCAGCCGGTTCGACACACCGGCCTTTCGTTCGATCCTGCATTGCGTCGCGAAAAGAGGGGCATCACCATGCCGATTACGACGCTGAAGGTCTTGGCGAGCCTCATCCAGCTGCATGGGCCAGGCGCAACAATTCAAAGCGACCATCAGGGCATCGACGCACTATTGAACGACCTGCGTGGGCAGAGTGCGGAGCAAGGCGTCGTCTCCGGCGAACCCGTAGTGACCCAGGCCGCTTTCAGACGAGGAGCTTTTGCCAAAGGGCCAAATGCTGGCGCCTTTCGCAGAGGGGGATACGCTCCCGGCGTGGGCGCGTTCCGCCGAGGGGGATTTGTTCGAGGATACTAGGTCCTACAACCCCGTCTCGGTGTCGGCATGTCGGCTGACGGTTCAGATTTAACCGCCTTCGAGGATCAGCCGATCACGCAGTTGCTGGTCAAGGTCGCAACGCGATGTAACATCGACTGCTCCTATTGTTACTGGTTCCGCGACGCCTCCGTTTACAGCAAGCCCAAGCTGATGAGCCCTGATGTGCAGCAGAAATTGCTGCAGCGCATCGAGGAGCACGTCGCCAGATACGTGCTCGTCGATTTTCCCATCATTTTGCATGGCGGTGAACCGCTGCTGTGGGGCGTCGAGAACTTCCACCGGTTTGCCGAAGCCTGCGAGAGTATTTCGTCACGGACGGGCTGCGACATACCCATTGCGGTCACGACCAATGGTGTCTTGATCGATGACGAATGGCTAAGCTGCTTCGAGGCCCGCAACATCTCGGTTGCGATCAGTCTGGACGGGCCGGCACATATTCACGACCTTCACCGCAAGACGTTTCAGGGCACGGGCACCCATGCCGCCGTGGAGCGTGCAGCGCGCATGCTGACATCGCGCAACATCAGCGTCATTGCGCTGGCGGTCTGCAATCCCGCCTACGCGCCGCAGCAATATGCCGACTTTTTCGCCGCGTGCGGCATCTCCAACTACGACATCATGATCCCGGACGCGACGGTGGACGAGAAGCCGCCATCCATTGCCGCATTCTACAAAGGGCTGTTCGACCTGTGGCTGGAGGCAAATCGCACGAAGCCGACGTCCGATATCCGTATCATTTCCGACATGATCACGGCCCTGCTTGGCAACAATTCGCCGACGGAGGGCGTGGGCCACAAACCCGTCGAGCTTTGCACTGTCATGACCGATGGCACCGTCGAGGCTCACGACGTGCTGCGGATTGCAGGTGATGGTTTCACGAATACGAGCTTCAACATCTTCGATCACGCGATCGACGAGGTCAGGAACGAGCCTCGCTGGAAAGCCGCGCGCGATGCGTCGATCAATCTCTGCGCGAAATGTCGTTCATGCAAATTCATGAACGCCTGCGGGGGAGGCTATCTTCCGCATCGTTTCTCCAAGAAGAACGGCTACGATAATCCCTCGGTCTATTGCGACGATCTCTATTCGATGTTTGAGACCATGCAATCCGCCCTGGCGAGCCACCTCTATGTCAGCAAGCCGGACGGCGACCGCATCAATTTGCGCGACACGTTGGCGGGTACCTAACGGACGCGTGAACCGAACCCACGCTACGCCGCAACGCGCGGTCCAAACCATGTGGTGACGCGTCGGCGAGCCCGGACCGCGTCCGGTCGCCCACCCACGCCACATAGCCGTCGGGCCGAACCAGCACGGCGTCGGGTGCCGCCACTGCGCCGATCACCGGAAGATCCCAGGTAGCGGCGCATTTTGCATCGAGCGCCGTAATCCGATCCTGCCACGGCGCGATGTCGAGGCGGGCAGGCTCACCGAAGTTGAGCAGGACCGGTCGTGCGTCGTGCAGAAGACTCGCAGCGGGCCGTTCGCCGTGACGAGATCGAGATCGGGCATGCGGCGTCCGAGCAGTGGATGTCCCGCACCGAGATCGTAGCGAATGTCGAGACCCGACATCATCGCGGCGACCCGCCTGCGCGGCTCATCCATGCCCAAGAGTTCGGACACGGCCTCGCGCAACGCCTCGATACGGTCGTCGTAGCGCAGCAGCGCTGTCTGCGCCATCGTGTTGCGCAGGACGCGCGCGGCGACCGGATGGCGCTCGGAATGGTAGGTGTCGAGGAGACTTTCCGACGAGGTGCCGTTCACTACCTGGGCAAGCTTCCATCCCAGATTTACCGCGTCCTGCACACCGATCTGGAGGCCCTGTCCACCCATCGGCGGATGCACATGTGCGGCGTCGCCGGCCAGCAGGACTCGTCCGCTCCGATACGACGCCGCCTGCCGCGTCATGTCCGTGAATCTGGAGATCGAGGTGGGGTTGTGGATCCCATAATCGGTGCCATAGACGGCGATGAGCGCCTCGCTGAGATCACTCAGCGTGGGCTCAGCAGTTCGTGCGACGTGCCGTTCGGTCACCATGACGCGCACCGGGCCGTTCTGCAGGCGAGCGAAGGAATGGATGCCCCTGTCATCGCGGTGAAGGCCCCATTGCGGCTCGTTGGCCGTCTCGATCTCGGCGAGCAGGCAACTGATCGTCGGATCCCAGCCGGGGAAGTCGATGCCGGCCCCTTTCCGGATCACGCTGCGTCCGCCGTCGCACCCGACGAGATAGTCCGCCCGCAGCGAATGGCCATCGGCGAGCGCGACGGCGACGCCGGTCTCGTCTTGCGCGATGCCGGTCACCTCGCGTCCGCGATAGATCGGCACTCCCAATTCATCGACCCAGCCGGCGAGGATGCGCTCGATCTGGTTCTGCCATAGCGCGAGGCCATAGGGGTGCCGGGTGGGAAAGTCGCTGATGTCCAGGCGGATCCAGGCGAAGCCTGCAACCTGCGCCACCTGTCCCTGTGCAAGGAACCGGTCGGCCAGTCCGCGCTGATCGAACACCTCGATGGTGCGTGCATGCAATCCGCCGGCACGCGCGCCGATAAGATCCTGGTCGGCGCGCCGCTCGACGATGGCGACGTCGACGCCCGCCAGCGCCAACTCGCCTGCCAGCATCAATCCCGTCGGACCTGCTCCGACGATTACCACCGCATGCCTGGTCCACAGCAATTCAGTCATTCCGCGCTCCCGCAGGTTCTGGCTTGGGCGGCGGTTCTACGGGATGGTCGGGGTCTTGAAGCAAGACCCTTGCGCGCTACATATTTAAGTGGGAGGCAATGGTGTTGCCGTCCTCCGTCCGTCCGCGACAGAGCGGAATTTCCTAGCTTGTTTTGTCTTCCCAGCTTGTTTTGACTTGGCGTCTTTCTGTCCCTTGGCCACCAGGCTGTGGGCTCCGGATTTATCGCGCGCTGCTTCGACGGGGCGCCGCGCTGGCGCGCTCTATTCCTCTGGCTCGGTGGTGAACATCAGGGGATAGCCCTTGGCGCGGCCGGCGTCGGTGGCGCGCGTCGCCTTGGTCTCGGCGACGTCCTTGGTGAAGACGGCGACGACGCAGGCGCCCAGCTTGTGCGCGGTGATCATGACCTTATAGGCCTCGTCCGCAGTCATGCGGAATTCGGCCTTCAGCACCAGGGTGACGAAATCGCGCGGCGTGTAGTCATCGTTGAGCAGGATGACCTTGTGCAGCCTCGGCCGCTCGACCTTGGTCTTCGTCCTTGTTTTCGGCTTGGTGACGGTGTCGTTCATTCCGCCTCCGAAACACGTCCGGGGTTCCAGCCGCGGCGCTCAAGGTGCGGCCTTCTCACCATATTGCAGGACCTGCACCTTCTCCAAGGTGATCAGCCCGCTCGACATCATGCCATCCAGGATTGGCAGGAATGCGTTGATGTTGTCCTCGCTGTCGACGATCTCGATCACCAGTGGCAGGTCTTCCGACAGCCGCAGGATTTTCGAGGTGTGCAGCCGGCTCGATTTGCCAAAACCCATCGGTCCGCGCAGCACGGTGGCGCCGGCAAGATGCCGTTCGCGCGCGCTGATCACGATCGCTTCATAGAGCGGCTTGCCATCGAAATGGTCGTTCTCGCCGATGAAGATGCGGAGCAGGACTGCTTGCCTTGGGACCTGATTTGGGATTTGCATGGTCAGCTCCTTTTCAAGCGGTTGTAGCGGCTTGCCATCATATGGCCGAGCCACACCGACACCAGCCAGCAGATCAGCGAGGCGGCGATATAGGCCAGCGCGGTATGTTTCATGCCGCCATGGAACAGGCGGAAGGTCTCGAGGCTGAACGTCGAGAAGGTGGTATAGCCGCCGCAAAAGCCGGTCATGACGAACTGCCGGTGCTCGGGCCGCGCGAGCACGCGGCCGTCGGGGCTGGTAAGCGTCGCGTAGAAGCCGATGATCAGGGATCCCGTGGCGTTGATGAACAGCGTCGCGAAGGGAAAACCGGGTCCGGTGTCAAGCAAGAGCCCCACGAGCCAGCGCGTCATCCCGCCGGCGATGCTGCCGGCGGCGACCCAGGCGTAAAGCACAGCGCTGCGCCAGCGATCCTTGGAGGTGAGGGTGGTCATCGCCTCTAGCCTCCGAAGCTGTCAGCAAGCAGGAAGCCGCAGGTCACCGCGGTGAGGCACAGGCTGACCGAGAACACGATGTTGCCGAGTGCGTGAAGCTGCTCGCCGTTGCGCGCCAGCGTCAGGGTCTGCAGGCTGAACGAAGAGACGGTGGTGTAGCAGCCGAGGAAGCCGGTCACCGCGAACAGCCATGGCGTCGGGGCGGCGAAGATCGAGCCCGGATGTGTCGCCAGCGCACCGAAAATACCGATCAGGAAAGCGCCCGTGACGTTGATGGTCATCGTGCCCCAGGGAAACGTCTCGCCGAAGCGCCGCGCGATCGCGCCGGAGAGGAAATAGCGCACGCAGCCGCCGAGCACGCTGCCGATTGCGATTGCAAGAATACCGCTCACCACGTCGAATGATCCCCCAGTTTTTCCATCAATGCCCCGTCGGTTTCGCCAAGCTCTTGCCGATCGCAGGCAGTCCCGCAAGCGCGATCAACGTAAAGCCGAGCCCCGCAAGGAAGGTGCCGGCCGGTCCATAGGCGTCCCATAGTGCGCCCGCGATGATGCTGGCTGCGAGGGTGGCAAGCCCCGTGAACAGGTTGAAGTAGCCGAATGCGGTGCCGCGTAGGTTTGACGGCGCAGTATCGGCGACGAGCGCCGCGAACAGCCCCTGCGTCAGTCCCATGTGCAGGCCCCACAGCACGACGCCCAGCCCAAGGCCCGCGAGGCTTGGGAGCAGCGCAAGCACCAGATCTGCCCCGGCGAGGAAAGCGAGCCCGAGGGCCAGCAGGGCGGTGCGGTTGATACGGTCCGACAAGGCGCCGGCCGGATAGGCCGAGAGCGCATAGGCGATATTCATCAGCACCAGAACCGCCGGCACCCACATCGCATTCAGCCCGATATTCTGCGCCCGCAGGATCAGAAAGGCCTCGCTGAAGCGCGCCAGCGTGAAGACGATGCCGATCGCCACGACGTGCCAATAGGCCATACCAAGCTGCCGCATCGCCGCGGTGTTGAGCGGGTTTCGCGACGGCGCGCGAGCCCCCTCGGACTCGGGCTCGCTGACGGCGAACGTGATCAGGGCAAAGGACAGAAACGCCGGCAGCACCGCGACCCAGAATACGGCCGTGAAATTGTCCGCCGTCCACCACATCAGGCCGATCGCTGCGAGCGGGCCGACGAAGGCACCGATCGTATCTAGCGACTGGCGCAGGCCGAAGCTCGCGCCGCGCAACTGCGCCGGCGCGATGTCGGCGATCAGCGCATCGCGTGGCGCGCCGCGGATGCCCTTGCCCACGCGGTCGATGAAGCGCGCAGCGACCAGCCATTCCGCGCTGGGCGCGAGTGGAAACAACGGCTTGGTGCACGCGGCGAGCCCATAACCGAGTGCTGCGAGCAGCTTGCGCCGGCCGAGCCAGTCCGATAGCGCGCCGGAGAAGATCTTCGTGATCGAGGCGGTCGCCTCTGCAATGCCCTCGATGATGCCGACAGTCATGGTGGAGGTGCCGAGCACCGTGACCAGGTAGACCGGTAGCAGCGCGTGGATCATCTCGGAGGAGACATCCATCAGCAGCGAGACGAAGCCGAGCACCCAGACTCCCCTGGGGACCGCGGTCACGGATGGATTCGGCGTCGCCGTCGTCACGTCTTGCCTTTCGCATTCAGGCAATAAAAAACCCGCCACCGGCGGGTTTATCCATGCTCCCGCCGAAGGCGAGGCTTTCCAGAATGCCTCACCTCAAGCAGGAGTCATCAGCCCATACAATCTGACATCGTCGGGCGGTTGTCGGGGGACTCCATCCCCATCTGTCCGACAAGCCTAGCATGGAAATCGCGCCGCACAATAGGGTGGGCCCTTGCTTCGATGTCCACGCTGTCATTCCGGGTTCTCGCTTCGCGAGCCCCGGAATGACGTTGGTAGTGATCGATAGCTCGAAACGGCGTGAGCGTGGCAGCGCTGCGGCAGCTTTGCGTTACGGCTCACACGTCTAACTCGAATGTGAAGCTTAAGCCATCTTCGCACTTTGCGAGGGCGCATTTGCATGTCACCATCGCGTCATACGACGGGAGGGCGCGATGCGCTTGCTGATCTCGATCGGGGCTGTGCTGGTGGCCGGCATGCTTGCCGGAGGCGACGCTGCGAGCGTCGCGGCGCCAGGAACCGGCTATCAGCAGCAGGCGGCGGACAAGGATGCGCAGAGTGTCGATGTCGAACTGATCCTCGCCGTCGACGTCTCCTACTCCATGGACATGGACGAACTCGCGATCCAGCGCGAAGGCTACGCGCAGGCGATCATCTCCAAGGAGTTCCTGCAGGCGCTGAAAGCGGGGCCCAATGGCCGGATCGCGGTGACCTATTTCGAATGGGCCGCTTCCAGCGACCAGAAGATCATCATTCCCTGGCGGCTGATCGACGGGCCCGAGACCGCGGATGCGGTCGCCGCGGAAATCCTGAAGACGCCGATCCGGCGTGCCTCACGCACCTCGATCTCGGGCGCGATCAATTTCGCGATGCCTCTGTTCGACGAGGATCCCTATCGCGGTCTGCGCCGCGTCATCGATATCTCGGGCGATGGTCCCAACAACAATGGCGGGCCGGTCACTATCTCGCGCGATGCGGCGCTGGAGAAGGGCATCGTCATCAACGGGCTGCCGATCATGGTCAAGGAGCCGTCTTACTCGACCATGGATATCGACAATCTCGACTACTATTACGAGGACTGCGTGGTCGGCGGCCCCGGTTCATTCGTCATCGCGATCAAGGACCGCGACAAGTTCAAGGAGGCGATCCGCACGAAACTCCTGATGGAGGTTGCCGGCCGCACGCCGGAGCGCAAGGTCGTGCACGTCTCCGACAAGGAGCCGCGGGTGAGCTGCCTGATCGGGGAAAAGATCTGGCAGGATCGCTGGGGCAGGTAGGGGATGACCGATGAGCGGCCGGTGATGGTCGGCGCCGCGACCGTCTTCGTCATCAGCGATATCGAAAACAGTCTTGTGCACCTATCGCGACGCAGTCGGCCGGGATGCCAGTGCGGTCAGAAGCCGCTCGATCGTGCGCAGGTGCGCCAGCGCGCTCTCGAACGCGTGATTTCCGATGCGTCGCCAGATCCCGGATGTTTCCTCCATCAGGTTCGGAATGGTCACCGGAAACTCCGCGGCCTGCTGGAGGGCCGCTTTCTCGTTGACGAGATATTCTCCGTTCAGCGCAAACAGGACCTGCGCGACGCAGGTCAGCGCCCGGTAGACGCAGCCCGCCACGTGGGTCTGGTCCTCGTGCTGCGCGGCGAGTTCGGCGTTCTCGATGCTGAACAGGATTTCCCATTGGAAACGCCGGATCAGAGCCTCACGCAGCGGCTTTGGATAGGGCAGTGCGATCGACTTCAGCTCCGCGATCACCGCCCGCTCGTCGCGCAGCGCCTGACAACAGGCGATCTCGCCCATCCAGATCGCCGAGCAGAACCCGTGCGGATGTCCGGGCTGATAGTCCATGCTGACCTGTCCCGCCCGGCAAGCCTCCATCGTCCGGCGGACCGCGTCGATGTTCCGGTAGAGCAGGTCGACCTTCTGTCCCTCGATCGTCAGCCATGCGCCTCCGACGATCCACGGTCCCCACGCGCCGACCGAGGTGACCGTCGTCGCCTCCGGATCGTCGGCGAGCTGCCGCGCCGCCTGCTGCAGGTGATCGGTGTCGAGCTTGGTGTTATCAGAGAAATATAGCCCGATGTCGTAGTCGGAGTTCTCGAGCGACGTTCCTCGCGCGCGCGAGCCGCCGAGCACGATGGCCTCGATGCCTGCAACGTCGCCAAGCGCGGATACCACCCGCTCGATGAGCGGATCGCGCTCGATGTCCCTCTGCGCTGCCATCGGGTGAGGTCCCGCACGGTAAGCTTCCGGCAGCGGGTATGGTCCTGTTAAGGAGGATGGTCAACTGCCGCGGGTGATTGGTTGTTCGCATTGCCAACGGGGCAGGCAGCAGGCAAGACTGGCGCGTCGCCGGGAGGTGGTGAAATCGATGGCGAACGCCAGACTTGCCGGGATATCGGATCTTGCGGGGCTGCTTGCACTATTCCGCGCGTCCGACGTCAGTGCGAGCGCTGCACCTGAGGAGGCTGCGGACATCTGGCAGCAGACGCTGTCGCGCGAGGATATTGCGGTGTTCGTGTCGGTCGAAGACGACCGGATCGTCGCCACCTGCATGCTGATTACCGCGCCCAATCTGCTGCGTGGCGGCCGGCGGCACGGCTTCCTCGAGAATGTCGTCACACATCCGCAATTTCAGGGGCGCGGACATGGGCGTGCCGTCGTCGCCGCGGCGCTGGAGGCGGCTTGGGCCATGGATTGCCACCACGTGCTGATGCAAAGCGGCCGCAAGGACGCGCGCGTGCATCGGTTCTACGAGCGCTGCGGCTTCGTCCCGGGTCTGCGCGTCGGCTATGTCGCGCGCAGACCCGAGTCCGGGATGCTCGACGTCAGATCCGCGCCTCCAGGATCAGGTTGAAGGGCGTCTCGGCGGCACGACGGAAGCGGCTCAAGCCGCCCTCGCGCGCGACTTTGCGCAGCCTTGCCTCGCCGGCCTGGGCACCGAGCGCCATGCCGACCTCCTGATCGAGCGATGCTGGTGTGCAGATCATGGTCGATGCGGCGTAATAGACGCGTCCCACCGGGTTGAGGTTGTCTTCGAGGCGATCATTGGCGAAGGGCTCGACCAGCATGCAGGTACCGTCTTTCGCCATGGTTTCACGCACGTGGCTGATGGCGCCGACGGGATCGCCCATGTCGTGCAGGCAGTCGAAGAAGCAGACGAGATCATAACCTTCGGCCGGGTACGTCTTGGCCGAGTGGACAGCGAAGCTGACGCGATCGCCGAGCTTGGCGTCAGTGGCCGACCGGCGCGCAGCCTCGATCGAGCCTTCGTGATAGTCAAAACCGTAGAAGCGGGAGTTCGGGAAGGCTTCCGCCATCAGCCGTGTCGAGACGCCGTGCCCGCAGCCGACATCGGCGACCTTGGCGCCGCGCTTGAGTTTTTCCACCACGCCCTCGAGCGCGGGCAGCCACTCCTGCACCAGATGGTGCTTGTAGCCGGTGCGGAAGAAGCGGGCCGTGCCGCAGAACAGGCACTCGCTGCGCCGGTTCCAGCCGACACCCTTGCCGGTCTTGAAGGCGTCCGTGACCTTCGGCTCGTCCAGGAACGCCGCGGCAATGACGTTGCCAACCGCGCCGAGAAACACCGGGCTCTCCTCGTCGGCAAGCGCCATCGCCTGTTCCGGCAGCATCGAGAACTTGCCCGACGCGGAATCGTATTCGACGTAACCGGACGCGGCCTGGCTCGACAGCCACTCGCGGATATAGCGCTCCTTCGTTCCGGTGGCGCTCGCGAGCTCGGCAGAGTTCATGGGTCCCTTGGTGGCGAGGGCACGGTAGAGACCGAGCTTGTCGCCGAGCAGGATCAGCGATGCGTTCATCGCCGCGCCGACCTCGGTGATCATCTTGCCCATAAAGGCATTCAACTTGTCGGAATTGACTTCCATGACAGCCTCCATGCGGTGTCGGGCATTTACCAGCAGTTGTGCTTTGCCGGACCGCGCACGAGCCATCGGCCGTGATGAGAGCGAGGCTCTCGGAAATCCGCGGGTCCTCTATGTGGGTCAATCCGGCGCGCCGCAGGTTCAACGTGTCCGCCTCGACAGGAACCGCCTCGTTCGGGCGAGGTTTGATCCTCAAGACCGTTCCGGAGTTTCTTTGATGACGAACCTGACCAAGCTGCCGACCTGGGCCGACAAGGAGCACGTCCATGCGGTCGTCGAAACGCCGCGCGGTAGCAGTTGCAAGCTGGAATTCGATCCCAAGCTGAAAGTCTTCACGCTCGCCAAGCCGTTGATGGCCGGGCTGACCTATCCCTATGATTGGGGCTTCATTCCCTCGACCAAGGCGGAGGACGGCGATCCACTCGACGTCCTGGTGATCCATGACTCGCAGACGCATCCGGGTGTGGTGTTGCGCTGCCGGCCGATCGGGGTCGTCGAGGTCTCACAGAAGAGAGACGGCAAGGCGGAGCGCAACGACCGCATCTTTGCGGTGCCCGACCGCTCACCGCTGGAAACCGACCTCGAGGATGTCAGGCGCCTGCCTGTCCGTGCCGTCGAGGAACTGGAACAGTTCTTCCGTGCGACCAATGCGCTGGAGAAAAAGGAGCTGAAGTTTTTGGGCTGGCATGGCCCGGCTCACGCAGTGAAGACGATCAAGCGGCTGACGCGATAGGTGACGGCTGTCGTGCTACCGTGATCTATCCCGTTACCTGGGGCCTCAAGACAAGCCGGCCACCAGCGGGCGTTGCGAGTATTGCGTAGGGCTGTGTGGCTGACTGGAGTTTGGGCGTCTGAATGGCTGCCTATTTTGAGCGCGGCCTGCCGTCCGGCACTCGCCCCGCAATGACCAACCAATGGTGCACGATCGCCCATTTGTCGCGTCCGCGTGGATTGAAATCCAGGAGGGGCGACTTGGCACTTTGAAGTTCGAGGAAAAATTCGAGAGTTTTTTTGCGCGTAGTTCGATAGCGCGACAATCGTTGCCTCGTGATCCAGCGATCCCATTCCTGGACAATCAGGAATTGTCGTCTTGTCGACTGAGCCATCGCAGCCCGCCTGCGCACGGACCAGGGTCGCGCTGGAGATCAGATGACGGAAGCGGCAGGCGGTCGAGCCTTGGTTCAATGGGATGTGTCTGCTGCCGGGCGCTCACTCCAGAGGGGCCAGCCGATGCATCGTCTCGCAAAGCGTTGAACACCTGGGTGGCCATTTCGTTTAGCTTAGCCAGGCTCCTTTCTATATCGCTGTGCATCCGAGCGAGTTCACGGGATCTCTGAAATTTGCTGAACTGAATGATCTGAGCCGACATGGCAATGCTCCGGCGGTAATTTGCCAGAGTAGTCGCCGCTACGCAGATTTGCCTATCTGCCAATTCAGGTGGCAGACGCATTCTTTTTGATGGCAATCACATGTGCCATCGACGAGCGCTGCCGTTCGCGCCGGCGGGGAAGCTGACGACAAAGCGGACCTCGCCGCCCGGCAACTAATCGGCCGGCGTTATATACGGGCCATAGAGTACGTCTCGCCGTCGCTTGTACGTCTTCGAGATAGCCCGCATCGCGACAATGCAAATTACAGAACAAGCGATTTCAAAGATCACTTGAGTCGTTCCGCATTAAAAAGGACAGGTAATAATTGCGGACATTAGCAGATTCTGGACTGGCTGGGCCGGTCGATCGGCCAATTCCAAGGCAAGCCCCTGATCTTTTCCGAGCATGCGACATTTTTGTCACCGCTCGCCAGAATCAACGCTTACTTCAGGCCTCAAGACATGCCGACCACCAGCGGGCGTTGCAAGTGCTTGGCCATCAGTGCCGCCGCGTCGGCCTCGCGCCGCGCGTTCACGACGTCAAGCGGGCGCAAATGCTCGTCACCGGCTGAACCGCGCCACCAGCTCGACATGCGGCGTGTGGCGGAACTGGTCGACCGGCACCACGGTCTCGAGTTCGTAGCCACCGTCGATCAGGAGCCGCGCATCGCGTGCGAACGTCGCGACGTTGCAGGACACGGCAATCACGACCGGCACCTTGCTTGCGGCGAGTTTCAGCGCCTGCGCCTGTGCGCCCTGGCGTGGCGGGTCGAACACGACGGCGTCGAACTCGCGCAGCTCCTGCGGCACCAGGGGGCGGCGGAACAGGTCGCGCGGCGCTGCCGTGATCGGTTTCAGGCCCGGGGTACGCGCGGCTTTCGCGAGCGCTGCGACGGCGCCCGCGTCGCTGTCATAGGCCGTGACGCGGGCTTTTTCAGCGAGTCTCAAGGCAAAGGGACCGACGCCGCAGAAGAGATCGGCGATCTGCTTTGCCTTGCCGACGCGATCGCTGACCAGCGCGGCCAGCGTCTCTTCGCCCGCGACGGTTGCCTGGAGAAATGAGCCAGGTGGCAGCGTCACCTCTGCCCGGCCCATGCTTAGCGTCGGCGGCAATCGCTGCAGCACCAGTTCGCCATGCCGCGTGAGCCGCGCCAGGCGATGCTGTTCGGCGACGCCCGAGAGGGCCGCGACCATCGCCGCCGGCAGCGGACCTGAGCCGCGCACGTCGACATCGAGCCCGTTCCCGGTCGCGGTGACCTGGATGTCGAGCGGCTTGGTCACCGCCATTTTCGACGTCAGCGGCTCGGCGATCGCCCAGGCGGCATCGAGCGCGCCTTCGAGCGCGGGATCGAGGATGGGGCAACGATGGATCGGGATGACGTCATGCGAGCTCGTTGCGGCAAAGCCCACTTTGAGGATCTCGTGCGTGCCGAGCCGGCCATGCAGCGTGATCCGCCGCCGGCCCGCGCCATGTGCGTCGACCAGTGGCGCCACTTCACACGCGACGCCAGCCTGTACCAGCGTCTCGACCACGATGTTGCGCTTCCAGGCCTGATACGGTGCGGTCGCCCAATGCTGGATCGCGCAGCCGCCGCAGACGCCGAAATGCGGACAGAACGGCGCGATGCGCTCGGGGCTTGCCACATCCACCGCGAGCAGCTTGCGGCGGTCGGGATGATGGCCGGGAAGCTGCTCGACCTCGACGGTCTCGCCGCCGAGCGCATAGGGCACGTAGATCGCCTCGCGCTCATCGAGGCAGACGCCGTCGCCGCGATGGCCGACGTGATCGATCGTCAGACGCTCAACCACGGCGCGCGCCCATGAAGAATTCGACATTGCCGTCGCCACCCGTGATCGGCGAGGGGAATACTTCGATATCGGTGCAGCCGAGCGAGGCGGCGAAGGCCGCGATGTCGTCGCAGATCTCCCGATGCACGGCGGCGTCGCGAATGATCCCCTTCTTGTTGTGCTTCCGCTCGGCCTCGAATTGCGGCTTAATCAGCGCGAGCAGGCTCATCGGCGCTGCCGCGAGCGACAGCGCCACCGGCAGCACCGTCTTCAGCGAGATGAAGCTGACGTCGATGACGACGATATCGGGCCGCGCTGGCAGGCGCCTGCCTTCGTAAGTCCGGATGTCGGTCTCCTCCATCGAGACGATCTTGGGATGGCCGCGCAGCGATGGATGCAACTGCTCGCGCCCGACATCGACGGCGAAGACGAGGCTCGCGCCGTTCGCCAGCAGCACCTCGGTGAAGCCGCCGGTGGAGGCGCCGACGTCGAGGCAGATGTGGTCCTCGATCTCGATGGGGTAGCGCTCGAGCGCGCCGGCGAGCTTGACGCCGCCGCGCGAGACGTAAGGATGCGCCGGCTCGGCCTGCAGCATCGCATCCTCCGCGATGCTTTCGGACGGCTTTGTGACGGGCTTGTCATTGGCGGTGACGAGCCCAGCCTCGATCGCCGCGCGCGCCCGCGCCCGGCTCTCGAACAGGCCGCGTTCGACCAGCAAAACATCCGCGCGCTTGCGGGGAGGGGACATCAGGCTCTCCGGAGACGTTATTTGAGCCTGATCTCCGCGCAAGCGCGTTCCGCGTTTGTCGCGAGGGAAAACTGCTGCACACTTTTCCGGATCATGCTCTAGCGCTCATGTAGCGATCAATCGCGCGGCCGCCATCCGGACGCAAGTCTCGAACGCGCCGAGATCGTGCCAGACGTCGACGGGCATCTCGGTCGGTGTCACCAGCGGGCAGCCGTGCAGATCCAGCGCGTGGATCATCATGAGATTGTCGACCAGACCAAAATCCTCGATGGTCAGTCCCTGCGCATCGACCAGGCGGCCGTCGTCGGGGGTGATATCCATGTAACGACTGAGGCGGTCCGCATAGACGGCGGGGTCGTTGGAATAAGCGAGGCACAGCTTGCCGCGGCCGGCCATGTAGCCAAGCTCGTAGACGGTGCCGGGATCGGCGCCAGCGCCACGGAACGGCGTCAGGTTCGCGATGATGGCGTCGGCCGCATCCATCATTGCCTCGTTGGCGGCAAAGATCTGCCGCGAGGCATCGCCTGCGGCGAGGTCGATCGCGTTGTCGAGAGGGTAGAGTCCGGCGAGTCCATGCGCCGCGCAGATCGCGGCCTTCCGCCGGCCGACCTCAATCGCATCCGGCAGGAACACGTCTGGGCCTGCCAGATAGATTTTCATGGAGAATACCGATCGGGGAGGCATCGAATTGCCACGACATCGGCGGTGCACAACCTCTCCCGGCGGGAGAGGTTGAGTTCAGTAACCGCGCAACAATCAGGCCAGCTTGACCGTCTCGGTCTTGACGTCCTTGCCGAGCGCCTCGAACACCTTGGCGACGATGCCCTTGGCGTCCAGGCCGGCGCGGCCGTACATCGCCGCCGGCGTATCATGGTCGAGGAACACATCGGGCAGCACCATCGTGCGGAACCGCACCGCGCCGCTGTCGAGCACGCCCTGGTCCGTCAGGAACTGCGCGACATGCGAGCCGAAACCGCCGACCGAGCCTTCCTCGATCGTGATCAGGATCTCATGCTCGCGGGCGAGTTTGAGCACCAGGTCGGTATCCAGCGGCTTCATGAAGCGCGCATCGGCGATCGTGGTGGAGAGGCCGTGCGCGGCGAGCTCGTCCGCTGCCTTCTCGCATTCGGCAAGACGGGTGCCGAAGGAGAGCAGGGCGATCTTGCTGCCCTGGCGAACGACGCGGCCCTTGCCGATCTCGAGGGGAATGCCGACCTCGGGCATCTCGACGCCGCGGCCCTCGCCGCGCGGATAGCGCAACGCGCTCGGACGGTCGTTGATCGCGACCTGGGTCGCGACCATGTGCACCATTTCGGCTTCGTCGGAGGCCGCCATGATCACCATGTTGGGCAGACAGCCGAGATAGGCGTTGTCGAACGAGCCCGCATGCGTCGCGCCATCGGCGCCGACGAGGCCGGCGCGGTCGATGGCGAAGCGCACGGGCAGGCTCTGGATCGCGACGTCATGCACGACCTGGTCGTAGCCGCGCTGCAGGAAGGTCGAGTAGATCGCGCAGAACGGCTTGTAGCCTTCGGTGGCGAGGCCGGCCGCGAACGTCACAGCGTGCTGCTCGGCGATGCCGACGTCGAAGGTCCTGTTGGGGAACGCCTTGTTGAAGATGTCGACGCCTGTGCCCGACGGCATTGCCGCGGTAATGGCGACGATTTTGTCGTCCTTCTGGGCTTCCTTGACGAGGCTCTGGCCGAACACGTTCTGGTAGGCTGGCGCGTTCGGCTTGGCCTTGGCCTGAGTGCCGGTCGCGACGTCGAACTTGACGACCGCATGGTACTTGTCGGCGGAGGCTTCCGCCGGGCCGTAGCCCTTGCCCTTCTGGGTCACGACGTGGACCAGGATCGGGCCTGTCTCCATGTCGCGGACGTTCTTCAGAACGGGCAGCAGATGGTCGAGGTTATGCCCGTCGATCGGGCCGACATAATAGAAGCCGAGCTCCTCGAACAGCGTGCCGCCGTCCATCATGAAGCCGCGCGAATATTCCTCGACGCGATTGGCACGGTTGGCGATGATCTTGGGCAGGCGCTTGTTGATCTGCTTGGCCGCCTCGCGCAGTGTGCGGTAGGTCTTGCCGGAGTAGAGTCGCGACAGATACGCACTCATCGCGCCGACCGGCGGAGCGATCGACATGTCGTTGTCGTTGAGGATGACGATCAGGCGGGAGTTCATCGCGCCCGCATTGTTCATCGCCTCATAGGCCATGCCCGCCGACATCGAGCCGTCGCCGATCACGGCGATCACGTTGTTCTTGCCGCCGGAGAGGTCGCGCGCGACGGCCATGCCGAGGCCGGCCGAGATCGAGGTCGAGGAGTGCGCGGCGCCGAACGGATCGTAGTCGCTCTCGCTGCGCTTGGTGAAGCCGGAGAGGCCGCCGCCGGTGCGCAAGGTGCGGATGCGGTCGCGCCGCCCGGTCAGGATCTTGTGCGGATAGGCCTGGTGGCCGACGTCCCAGATCAGCCGGTCGCGCGGCGTATCGAAGATGTAATGGATCGCGGTGGTGAGCTCGACCACGCCGAGGCCCGCGCCGAAGTGACCGCCGGTCACGGAAACGGCGTCGATGGTCTCCTGCCGCAGTTCGTCGGCGACCTGGCGAACCTGCTCGATCTTGAGCTTGCGCAGGTCATCCGGCGTCCGGATGGTGTCGAGAAGCGGCGTCTTGCTGTATGCGTTCACGGCGATTTCCAATTTTAAGGGCCGGACGACCGTCCGGCACGAGATGGGTATGCACAATATTGGCGCAGCGCGAGCTCTGACTGTCGGAGCCACCTGCGCGGGGCGAAGCCCCTTCTTCAAGCTTAAGTGAGCCTAAGTGCGCTCCGGTTCAGTCTCTGTGATCTCTATCACTCAGCTCGGCGTCACCCGTCCCAACCAATTTCTTTAGCGATTTGAAGCGCTTACCGCCAGCAACACTTGCTCACGAAAGGCTCGCAAATAGCCATAGTCCGGGCTCCTTTACACCAAAGCGGCCGTCAAAGCCAACCCGCAGACCCGTGGACAGGGTATGCGCCTGCAAGCCTCGGGCCGATTTGGTTAACCCCGGCTCCGGGCCGGAGGTTCCAATTTGCTGAGTTCCTCGGCGGAAATTTGACCGTGGGGACGGGAATTTTCGAGCTCCAGCCGCCGCCAGGCAAACTCGCGGGCCGAAGCGTCCCCGATCGCAATGCCGAGCGCCGCGTCCGGCATGGCCATCCGTTCTCGCAAGGGAACCGGGCCGCAGACGATCATGAAGAAGTCGTAGGCATGCGGCCGCTCGTTGGCCATCACGAACTGGAAATGCACGCGGAAGAATTGCCAGCGGAACAATTTGTAGTGCTCGGGCGCGATGATCTCGCGGAAGCGCACCGGCACGATGGCGGCGGGATTGCATCGCTCCGCACCGACGTCGATCCCGTGGCCAGCGATCGGATCGAACTGGAAGAAGTTCATCACGTCCTTGCGGGCCTGGCAGTCGATCCACTCGATCGAGGGGTCGACCGCAAGCTCGCGCAAGCGGTCACGGAAATCCTGCGCCGCCGCGTGATAGCCGACGACCGGACAATTGCCGCCAACGGTGAGCAGCATGACGCGGGCGCCGCGTCGCCCGAGCGCGGGATCAAGCTTGAGCGCGCGCGCCAGGATCTCGATGGCGAGGAACGAGCCCGAGGAGTGGCCTACCAGCACGATCTCCTCTGCACGCGTGGTGCGCGCGACCTTGCACAGATGCTCCGCGAAGCGATCGATGCGCCGGTCCCATTCCGGCTGGCGGCGATGGGCGAATTCCCAGGTCCAGATATGGTCGCGCAGGAGGTAGAGCACATATGTCTTCTCCTCCGTGTATTTCAGCGTGGTGCCGAGCAACGCCACGAACAGTGCGGCGGCTGCGAGCAGGCTGAACGGGTCGGGGACACCGAACGCATCCAGCCCTTTTCGGAACAGCCATGCGACGCCGGCCGCGCACAAAGCCTCCGCGAGCAGCACCAGATAGGGATAGCTGACGAAGGTTGCGAATCGCCAGTTCGCCTTGGCGAAGCGTGCAATCGTGCCGCCGAACACGAGCTGGCAGTAGACCCAGAGCGCCGCGAACACGGTCTTGCGGATCGGTTGGGCGAGATCGCGCTTGATGAAATCCTCGAAGCGCAGGAAATCGTAGTCCGTGCGGGTCTGCCAGTCTTCCGCGCGGGTCTCGATGCTCCAGGACGCGATCTCGCCTTCGCTCAGATCCTGCGGCCGGCTGATCGTGGTCTTGAGCTGGTAGAGCCGGTCGAACTTGCGCAGCTCGGTGCGGAACATGCGATAGTATCGCGCGAGCCCGCGCGGATCGTAGCCCTGCACATAGATGATATGGCGGTTCTGAACGCGCACTGATCCTGTGATCCCGCAAGCCGGCCTTGGGCCCCGACAGGAGCCCAGCCTCTCTCCCCCGATTGATGCGCTTTTTTCGACGTAATCCGTCGATGTTCGTCCGGACCGTTGGTCCGGTCCGCATTGTCTGTCCCGGGACTATAGCAGTCCGTGGGACAGGCCAAGAGCTAATTGCATCCTGGCTGCGCGGCCTTCGGGCGCATTCCCTGAACGTTCTGAATGGCTTGGGGTATCGGGGGAAGGGCTATTGCACGTCGAGGGGCGCGGTGCCGCTCGCCTGGCCGCTGGCGTCCGTGGTGATCTTGTCGACGCGGGCTTCCGCCTGGCGCAAGAGTTCCTCGCAGCGGCGCTTCAAGGCCTCGCCGCGCTCATAGATCGCTACCGATTCTTCCAGCGGCACCTTGCCCTCCTCGAGCCGCTTCACGATCGTTTCGAGTTCCTCGATCGCGCGCTCAAAGGTCAGCCTGGTGACGTCGACTTGGGTATTTTCGGCCATATCAGTTTCCGATTGCCCGCCCTTCGCTAGGTTACGAAGCAATATTTTGCGGGCGCAATGTGGCGGGTGTCGTCAGGCACCCATCAGGGCGCCGACATGCGCCGTAACAGATTCTTTCAGTCCTTGCAGGTCATAGCCTCCCTCGAGCACCGAAACAACGCGGCCGCCTGCGGTCTTGTCGGCGAGGTCCATCAGCTTCCGCGTAACCCACGCATAGTCCTCACCGCGCAGGTTCAGCGAGGCCAGCGGATCGCGGTAATGCGCGTCGAACCCGGCGGAGATGATGAGGAGCTCGGGGCTGAACTTCGTCAGCTGCGGCAGAATGAGATTCTCGAAGGCGTCGCGGAATTCAGGGCCGCCGTCCTCGGAGGCGAGCGGTGCGTTGACGATGGTGTCGTGGTCGCCGCGCTCGGAGCGCGCGCCCGTGCCTGGAAACAGCGGCATCTGATGAGTCGAGCAATACATCACGGTCGGATCCGACCAGAAGATGTCCTGCGTGCCATTGCCATGGTGCACGTCGAAATCGACGATGGCCGCGCGCTTGATGCCGTATTTGCGCTGCGCGTGGCGGGCAGCGATCGCGACATTGTCGAAGAAGCAGAAGCCCATCGGCTTGCCGATCTCGGCATGGTGTCCGGGCGGGCGCACCGCGACGAAGGCGTTGCGGTGCTCGCCCGCCATCACGGCCTCGGTCGCGGCGACCGCGCCGCCGACCCCGCGCATGACTGCTTCCCAGGTGCCTGGCGACATGGACGTGTCACCGTCGATATAGACTTGGCCGCTGGTCGGCGCGATGTGGCGCAGCTCGGTGACGTAATGCTCGTTGTGGCAGAGCGTGACGAGGTCGAGATTGCCCTCCGGCGCCTGGTCGCGCACCAGGAACTGGAAACGTTCGTGCGACAGCGCTTCCTCCACCGCGCGCAGGCGGTCCGGCCGCTCGGGATGACCCTGCGGCGTGACATGGTCGAGGCAGGCCTTGTGGGAAAGGAGAAGCGTGCTCATCAGTTCAGGCTCACTGGGAACGGGCTCTTGACGTCGCTTGGCGCATCCGGCGCCAAAAGGCAATGCAAAACGCAATGTAGGCGTTTGGCGGGGATTGGCAAAGGTGGTCCCGTTTTGGGCCGTTTGATCCGGATCAATTGATACGCAGAATGCGGGTCGGCGGCAGCGGGCCGATCGGGCCATGCGCCCTGAAGAAGGCAAACAGCGCATCGGCATCATAGCCGCCATATTGCGGCGAGGTGCCTTGCCTGGCGACCGTGAAGCCGTCGCCACCCACGGCGAGATAGTCGTTGAGGGTAACGCGGTAGCTCGATGCCGGATCGATCGGCTTGCCGTCGAGTGTCATCTTGTCGGCGATCACGCGCTCGCCGAACGGCTTTGAGGTGTCCCAGACATAGCTGAAGCCGTTCGATATCTGGAGGATCCGCGGCCGCTTCGGATCGAGCCATTGCTGCTCCAGCAGATCCTTGAGCTGGCCGCCCGTGAGCGTCAGGGTGACGAGGCGGTTGCGGAACGGCTGGCTCGCGAACACATCGCTATAGGATACCGCGCCGTTCTCCTTCGGCACGATGTCGGTGCGGATGCCGCCGGGATTGGTGAGCGCGATCACAGCGCCGCCGTCCTTCGCATCCTTCGTCGCCGCCAACTGCGCATCGGCGATGACGTCGCCGAGCGCGCTCTCGCCGGCCTCGTTCGGCCCGCGCGACAGGGTCTGCGTCACCGATCCCGCCGGACGGTTGGCGATGGGGGCCGCGAGTCTGTCGTAGGCCTCGATCAGCGCGGTCTGCTCGGGATCCTTCGCGAGCGAGGCGTTCGCGACGATCACGTTCTCGGCCTTCGCGCTGACGATGTCGCGCGTCGTGGAATCGAGCGTGATGTCGATCGCAGTCACCAGCGTGCCGTATTTGTCGCCGCTGGTGACGAGCCGGCCGTCGATGTTGCAGACATAGGCACGGTGGGTGTGGCCGCTGACGACGACGTCGACCGCGCGGTCGAATTTCTTCACGATGTCGACGATCGGGCCTGAGATGCCCGGGCATTCGTTGTAGTCGCCGGTCGGCTCGCCGCCTTCGTGGATCAGGACCACGATCGCCTCGATGCCGCGCGCCTTCAGTTGCGGGACGAGCGCGTTCACCGTCTCGGCCTCGTCGCGGAATTCGAGCCCGGCAATGCCGGCCGGCGAGACGATGCCGCCGGTGCCCTTGAGCGTCAGCCCGATGAAGGCGACGGGGATGCCGTCGAACTCCCTGATCTCGTACGGTGGCAGGATGGTCTTGCCGGTCGCGGTCTCGATGGTGGAGGCCGCCAGATAATGGAATTTGGCACCCGTGAAGGGATGCGGCCCCTGGCATCCGTCCTCCGGATGACAGCCGCCGTTCTGCATCCGGAGCAGCTCGGTCTTGCCCTCGTCGAACTCGTGATTGCCGACCGAGCTGATCGCGAGCCCCATCATCGACAGCGACTCGACCGACGGCTCGTCGTGAAACATCGCCGACAAAAACGGGCTCGCACCGATGAGATCTCCGGCCGCGACGAAGATCGTGTTCCTGCGGCCCTCGCGAAGCTGCTTGACCAGCGTCGCCATGTACTCGGCACCGCCCGCTGCGACCGTCACCTTTTTCGCCTTGTCCTCGGGATCGCCGATGCGGATGCCGCCGGGCGGCGGCCGGAGATTGCCGTGGAAGTCGTTGATCGCGAGGATGCGCAGTTCGACCGGCGCCGGGGTCTGGGCAGGAGAGGACGGGGCGCAACCGAGTGCAAAGGCGAGAGTGGCCGGGATCAGGCGAAGCAGGTGTCGCATGGAACAAGCCTAAACGTTCCGCGCGAAGATATCACGAAGCTTGTTGCCGCCGATGTCGGTGCACTTCCTGCCCCGATCGCGGGGGCGCGACGAGCTTCGCTCGCGCGCTGGGAGGGGTGGGGGGAGAGGAGTGCCGTAAAAAATGGATTTGCGGAAGCTCCTCACACGGAATTCAAGCTGCGCTTGAATTCCGACCTCTCTCCCTGCAAGCGCGGCAAGGTGAAGAGCTTAATGCTTCTTTCTTGCGAAAAATGCCCTGAACGCAGCGATCGCTTCCGGCGAGCGTATTCGTTCGCCGAAGAGATGGCTCTCCTGGTCGATGCGGCGCGTCAGTTCCTCCGGCGGCAGGCGCAGCAATTTGCGCGAGATCGCGACCGCATCTGCCGGCAGTCGGCAAATCTCGCGCCCCACCTTCTTGGCTTCAGCCTCGGTATGTCCGGGCGAGACCACGACATTGACGAAGCCCGCCGCTTGCGCCTCCTCTGCGTCGAAGGTCCGTCCCATCACCAGCATCGCGAATGCGCGCTGATAACCCATGGTGCGCGGCATCAAGAGGGTGGATGCGCCCTCCGGGATCAGTCCGAGCGGAACGAATGGCGTCCTGAAGGTCGCAGCCGTCGATGCGAGCACATAGTCGCAATGGAACAGCATGGTCGTGCCGATTCCGATCGCGACGCCGTCGACGGCGGCGATGATCGGCTTCACATTGTGGGCGAGCGAGTAGAGCAGCTTGATGGCATTGGAGGCTCTCGGCGTCTCCGGGCTCGCCGTGGCGTCGGCCAGGAACTCCTCGAGATCGTTGCCTGCGCTGAACGCGCCGGAGCCGCCGGTGACGATGAGGCAGCGGATGTCCGGGTTGTTTTGTGCGGTGTCGATCGCGTTGCCGATGTCGCGGTACATGGCTTGCGTGACCGCGTTCCTCTTGTCCGGCCGGCGCAGCGTGATCACCCGCATCGCGCCTTCCTGCGTCACAATGATCTGGCCGGTCATGCTTCCCAGTCCCCAATAGCGGCCCGTGGCACCCTTGCCGCCGGCCTGTCGTTTTGCCGTCAGCCTACATCATCTTGCGGTGCCGCCAAACCTGGAGGTGCCGTTTTCAACGGTGCGGCGGTGCATACCACCCCCGTTGCCGTTGCCGTCGCAGATGCGAGGCGGGCGATGCAACAAAAGGATACAATTATTTTATTGAATAACCGGTAGTTGTGGGGCAGGATCGGCCCCGTTTCGCTCTTGTGTGGCCGATTGCCGATCGATGATTGCCGCAACGATCGTTGACGAATCCTCGCGACATTATCGCGGCTGGCGGGTCGTCTTCGGCTGTTTCCTTATCGCCTTCTTCATGTTCGGCTTCGGCCTTTATGGTCAGGGCATTTATCTCGCAGAACTCCAGCGCGTTCACGGCTGGCCGAGCGCGCTGATCTCGACGGCCAGCACCTTCTCGTTCCTGCTCACCTCCGTTCTCGTCATCTTCACCGATGACATCCTGGTGCGGATCGGTCCGCGCGCGCTTTCGCTGTGCGGACTGTCGGCGCTCGGCGCCTCGACGATTCTGTTCGGATTGATGACGGCGCCTTGGGAGCTCTATCTCGCCTATGCCCTGATGTCGGTGGGCTGGACCGGCATGGGCACGGTCGTGATCGCGACGGTCCTCAATGCATGGTTCGACCGGCGCCGCGGGCTTGCGCTCAGTCTCGCGTTCAACGGCGCCACCTGCGGCGGGATCGTGCTGGCGCCGCTGCTGCTGGTCATGACGGGCCTCATCGGCTTCGCGCGCGCGATGCTGGCCGCAACGACGGTGATGGTCGTCGTGCTGGTGCCGGTGATCGTGTCCCTGATCGATCGGCCGAAAGGCGGAACGCAGGCGCTGCTCGCATCGTCCCAGGCGGCAGGCCAGGACACGCTTCCCGTGCCGCCACGAACGGCACTGCTCCGCGATCCCGGCTTCTGGACCATGGTGCTGCCGATCGCCATTGCGGTTCTCGCGCAAGTGGGATTCATCGTCCACCAGGTCCCGTTCCTCGAGCCGGTGATCGGGCGCTCGGCGGCCGGGTTCGCGCTCACCATCATGGCGAGCATGGCCGTCGTCGGCCGCCTGTCGCTCGGCCTGTTCGTGGACCGGATCGATCCGCGCCTGGCGAGCTCGGTGTCGATGGTGAGCCAGGCGCTGGCGCTTCTCGTGCTACTCCAATCGTCGCATCCGGCCGTGATGCTGGCGGCCTGCGCCGTTTACGGCTTCTCGATCGGGAACATGATCACGTTCCCGCCCCTGATCATCCAGCGCGAGATCGGCCGTGCCGCATTCGGTTCCGCCATGGGATTGGGCACGTCGATCAGCGGCATCATCAGCGCGTTCGGCCCCGGCCTCATCGGCTTCGTGCAAAGCCTGACCGGCGACTACACGGCAGCGCTGACGCTGTGCATGGTGCTGGATCTCGTGGCTGCGGCCGCGATTTTGGTGCGGCCTCGGAAGGTGCGGTAGTCAATGGCGATGCGGTGTGCGGCTGTGTCCTGCGTTACTCACCAGACTCTCACTGTCATCGCCCGCCTTGTGCGCGCTTGCGCACTGGGGCGGGCGATCCAGTATTCCAGAGGCTGTGCGAGGATACGAAGAAGCTGCGGCTTACTGGATTCCTCGCTTCGCGGGGAACGACAGCAGTGATGTGGACGCAGCCACCTATCCCAGAAGGACCGCGTCCGCCGCCGCGACCGACTCGGCGCTCTCCGTCACGGTGCGCTCCAGCGAGCTCGCCTGGACCGTAATGTTCTCGGCGAAGAAGCGGGCGAGCGAGACGTAGCGAGGCGCATCGGGGTTGCCGTCGCCTTTGGCCGCGAGCGCCTCGCTTGCCAGCATGCAGCCGCCGAGCGTCGCGCCGAACTGCTGGAGATAGGGCGTGGCGCCGGCGAGCGCATCGTTCGGGGCCTCGGTCAGCCGCTCCAGGAGCCACTTGCTGGTGCGCTTGAGTGCATCCAGCGCTTCGCGCAATTTGACGCCGGTGGTGCCGAAGGCGGGATCGTTGGAGGCTTCGACCTGCTTGATGATGCCGGAGAGCTCGCCGAGCAGTGCAAAGACCGCGCTGCCGCCGTTGGCCGCCAGCTTGCGCGTGACGAGGTCGATCGCCTGGATACCGTTGGTGCCTTCATAGATCGCGGTGATGCGCGCGTCGCGATAATGCTGGGCCGCGCCGGTCTCCTCGATGAAACCCATGCCGCCATGCACCTGGACGCCGAGATAGGCGACCTCGTTGCCGACGTCGGTCGAATAGGCCTTTGCGATCGGCGTAAGCAGCGCCGCGCGCGCAGCAGCCTCGACCCGCACGCCGGGATCCTTGGCGCGCGTCGAGACGTCGATTGCGACAGCCGTCGCATAGCAGATGGTGCGCGCGGCCGCGGTCTGTGCGCGCATCCGCATCAGCATGCGCTTGACGTCGGGATGCACGATGATGGCATCGGAGCCGTCGCCCTTCTTGCCGAGGGCGCGCCCCTGCTTGCGCTCCTGGGCGTAGGCGAGAGCCTGCTGATAGGCGCGATCGGCGACGCCGACGCCTTCGAGGCCGACGCCGAGGCGGGCCTGGTTCATCATCGTGAACATGCAGCGCATGCCCTGGTTCTCTTCACCGATCAGAAAGCCGATCGCGCCGCCATGATCGCCCATGGTCATGGTGCAGGTGGGGGAGGCGTGCATGCCGAGCTTGTGCTCGACGCCTGACGCATAGATGTCGTTGCGTGTGCCGAGCGAGCCGTTGGGGTTGACCATGAATTTCGGAACAAGAAACAGAGAAATTCCCTTGGTGCCCGCAGGGGCATCAGGCAGGCGCGCCAGGACGAAATGCACGATGTTGTCGGTCATGTCGTGCTCGCCATAGGTGATGAAGATCTTCGTCCCCTTGATGCGATAGGTGCCGTCGGCCTGCCGCTCGGCGCGGGTGCGCAGCGCGCCGACGTCGGAGCCGGCCTGGGGCTCGGTGAGTTGCATCGTGCCGGTCCATTCACCGGTGACGAGTTTTTCCAGATAGATCTGCTTCAACTCGTCGCTGCCATGCGCCTCCAGCGCCTCGATCGCGGAGGCCGTAAGCAGCGGGCAGAGACCAAAGGCGACATTGGAGGCGCTCCAGATCTCGGTGCAGACCGCATTGATCGCGATCGGCAGGCCCTGGCCGCCAAAGGCTTCGGGACCCGACACCGCGTTCCAGCCGCCATCCGTCCAGCGCTTGTAGGCATCGGGCCAGCCGGGCGCGGTCGTGACCTTGCCGTCGTCGAGCTTGATGCCGTTCTCGTCACCGACGCGGTTGAGCGGTGCCAGCACGTCGGTCGCGAACTTGCCGGCTTCCTCCAGCACGGCAGCAGCGATATCGGCGTCGAAATCGCCGTAATGGCCGGCCTCCACGGCAGCCTTGAGGCCCGCGCCGTGGTTGAGCGAAAGCAGCATGTCGTTGATCGGCGCGCGGTAGGTCATGGCGTACTCCCGAAAAACCTCGTTGGCGCCGTATTCCCACGAAACCGAGGAGGTCTCAATGGCCGGGAGGGCCAAGTTTCGTGACTCGGAGGCCACGCCATGCACGGGCAGGGCGCCCGACGCGCAAACTGCGCCCGGCGGTCAGTGAATTTACGTGCCGAGGCGGTTGAAATGGCCGCCTTCTCTCTATAGACCCAGCGGGGCAAACGGGAATCTGCGGTAGCCTGTGCTTTCCATCGTTCCCGTGAGAAGCGCCATTGGGGCGTAGCCAAGCGGTAAGGCAGCGGATTTTGATTCCGCCATTCGGAGGTTCGATCCCTCCCGCCCCAGCCAGTATTCCGTATCGAGGTGATGCTGCTGCGTCTGGATTAGGCCGGCCGCCTGCTTCTCGGTCTTGGTGCACCACTTGAGGGGGAGGCCGTCCCAGAGGGCGGATGCTCCTCATCGAACGGCCCCGGGCGCAGCCGAGCCATGATCCGTTCGTCGTCGGCTCACGGCTTGACGTAGGTCCAGCCCATCTCCTGCAACTCAATCACGCGCACGACGCCGGATTTCACGACCTCCGCCTGCCGTACTATCGGTATGTCCTTGTTCTCGGCCTTCTGCATTTTCTCCTGGGTGTTACCGCAGGCCTTGAACGATACCTCGGGTGTGCTCAGGGCCATCTCCTCGATGCGCGCCTTTACCGGCGAGGTGTCTTCGCGCAGCATGTTCAGGCCGGGCCCAAACGTGACCACCTCGATCTTCACCTTCTCTCCAGAGTCCTTGTAAAATTGAGCTACGTTCGTTGCGTTGTTGAGCGCGAGATTCATCGCAGCGGCGTCGTTGGTGTTCACCTGCAGGATCAGGTGATGTTCTTTCTTCTTCGTTGCAGTCGGATCGTCCATGCGGGCAAGCGCGGATCGCGTCCGCGTCGCCGTCGTTCGCTTTGCTATGTGGTGTCTCGCATGGCTCGCCTTATGCACGACGGCTTGCCCGTCTGATGGCATCCAGTAGTTCCCCCCTTGCTCCGCGGCCGCAAACGAGGCGGACACCAGAACGGCCATCGCTCCCATCACGACCGGCTTTGCAATATGATGAAACTTGATCATTATGTGTCTCCATCCAAGAAAATCATTTTGCACATCATCAATGGTTCGGTGTCGCGATGGCCAGCGGCCATTTGCACGCGGCGGCCATCTTCGCGCGCGCCGTGTCTATCCCGGCGAGGGAGAATGTTCCGTCACGGGCAACTCCGCCCCGAGGCGAGAGGACGACGGTAAGGTCCCCGCTATCCGGAAGCGACTGCAGCAAGCGAACAGCGTCCCCGCCGAACGCCACGCCTGGACCGGATGCCGGCACAGCGGCTGCGACCTGCACCGCCGGACGATCATTCACGCGATAGGAAATTGCATCATCACCGTCTTTGCGGGAGATGCCGGGGCCCGCGAGCACCAGCTCCGTTCGGCCGGCGCGACAGCGAATTGACAACTGCATCGTGGACTCCGCGGTCCCGTTGCGTGACAATGCCGTAGCGGTTGCGATCGGTGAATAGTCTACGGGCGAAGTCGTCTGGCTGACGACCCAGTCGTCTTCCTGTGCCGGGCGACGCTGTGGCGCGATGGTGCGCGTCAATTTGTCCAGACACCCGAGGCGCTCCGCGGTTTCCTTCTGAAGGCAGGACCCGAGTTGCGCTGTCGGATCCTGGGCCAAAGCGATACCGCCGGTAGCTCCGAGCGCGACAAGCAAGATCGCGGCGCCTTTCATTGCGATGCACGTGTTGTGCGGAGCTGACGATCCAGCCACGCCTGCGCCGCAGGGACGCGCGTGAGACCCGGAACAGTCGCAGCGAGGTTGATGGATTTCCACTTTGAATCGAACCCGGGCGCCTGCAATTTATCGATCCGGGAGAACAAGTAGTCGATGAAGCGCGCGACGCGCTCGGAGCGGTTCGTCTTGGCCGGCCAATTGAAGGCGACCAGAGTGGTCGGCACGGCGATCGTCGAAATCCGTTCGCCCTGCTTGATGAGGTTGGGATAGTCGGACCCATCAAGGGTGGCCGGAAGATAATAGTCCTCGAACTTGCTATCGTACGGGACGGGCAGGAACTTGAAGCCTGTCTCCCAGCGGCCCCGCATGAAAGCATCGACCGGCTTCGACGTAATGAAGACGACGGCCGACATCTCGCCTTTGCGCATCTGCTCGAGCGCGACCTGATGCGGAATGAACGTCTTTTCCACCTCGATATTGAGGCGGCTGAAGATCAGAGGCCCGGTATAGGCCGCGGCCGTGCCCTGCGTATTGAAATTGACCTTCTTGCCGGCGAGATCGCTCAGGCTCTGAATCTCCGGTCGAACGAAGACATGCAGCTCGGACGGGAACAGATTCAGGACGTACGCAATACGTTGCTGGATGTCCGGCACCTGGCTCTTGTATTCCTCGAGCGCGTCGGAATTGATGATCGCGGCATCAATGCCGCGCAGATAGAGCAGGGAGTTCAGGTTTTCCGTGGCCCCGCGAGTGACAACCGGCAGAACGTGCAGGTTATCCCCATCGTCGACCACTCGGGCGATCTCTGCCGCCAGGCGGATCGGCGCGCCCTCGAGCAGACCTCCGGCCAGTCCGATCGTCCAGGCGTTCATGGAGGTAACCTGAGGCCTCGGCTGTGGCGGCTCAGGCCGTGCGAGGCGAACCTTGTGAGGCTTATCTTGCGGCCGCGCATCCGCCCCCGACTGAACAGCCAGGAGCAATGGTGCGAATGCCGCGAGCAAGAGCAGCCGACGCAATCTCATGAATCTTTTCATCGACGGACTCCCTTATGTACGCTGCAGCCGTGCCTGCGCCTTCGATACTTCTGGCGCATCCTCTTTTCGGAAGAGCGCCACACATGTTTCGCGCCGACGAGGCCCTTGGATCCGGGGGCAGGGATGCTATCGACGCAGTGCCTCGAAGCGTGCCTTCGCTTCCTTAACTCCTCCAGCTTCGGCCCGCGCATAGAGATCCCGCGCTTTGGTGAGATCGCCTTGCGTTCCATGTGTTCCCAAATTCGGAAGGATCAGGGGATCGTAGGTTTCCGCAAGCGCGAAGCTTGCTTGCGCGCTGCCCATCTCGGCGGCGCGCTCCAGCACGATCCGCGCCGCGCCGATGTTTCCCTGTTCAAGCAGTGCGCTCGCGCGCGCAATCAATCTCGCCGCTTGCCCTCCTTCGTTGGGGCTGGTCTGGGCGTCGCTCGGGCTGCGCGCCGCTATGGCTCGGTCTTGAGCTGGCTGACCTTGAGCTGGCTGGCCTTGAGTTGGCTGGCCTTGGGGTGGCTGGCCTTGGGCTGGCTGGTTCTGGATTGGCCGTGTCCGCGCCGCGAGCGGCTCCTCGCGCACGACCCGGCCAGTGGTAGCCAGTTGAGACGCAGCGGGAGGATCTCTCGCCGTGAGCGCCCCGTTATCCTGACGCGCCGATGCGAGATCCTTTTCCAGTCGCTCGGCGCGCTCGCGCTCGCGCTGCAACAAGCCGCGCAGCTCGGCCGAGTCTCGCTCTCCGGTCTGCCTCATCCGAATGACTTCATCGCTCGCCTTGGAGGCTCGCTGGGTCTCGGCCTCGAGATCGCGGCTGGTCTTTGCGAGATCCCGGGCCAGTTGCTCAACCCGTTCACGATCGCGCTGCTGCGATTGCTTCAAGTCGGCGGCGTTGCTGGCCTCAGCCTTCTTGAGCTGTGCCGCTTCCTCGCTGGCTTTGGCTGCTTGAGCTTCGTACGCGTAGATCTTGCTACGCGCCATGGAGAGATCCTGCGTCAGCGCATCGGCTCTCTCGCGTTCCTTCTGGATCGATCGGCTTTGTTCCGCGGCGCCAGCTTTGGCTGCTTGCGTCAACCTGGCGACCTCGTCGCCGGCCTTTGTCGCCAGCGCGGTCTGCGCATCGATATCTCGTCGCGCGGTCGCAAGCGCCTGCTCCAGCTGGCCGGTCCGATCCCGCTCCTGCTGCAGCGATTTCTGCAGCTCCGCTGCGCCGCTCTCTTCC
Source organism: Bradyrhizobium ingae (assembly GCF_055791185.1). Taxonomy (NCBI): domain Bacteria; kingdom Pseudomonadati; phylum Pseudomonadota; class Alphaproteobacteria; order Hyphomicrobiales; family Nitrobacteraceae; genus Bradyrhizobium; species Bradyrhizobium ingae. The sequence goes on along the minus strand of NZ_JBVUBB010000007.1, from coordinate 204,410 downwards.
GCTTTCGGCAGGGGCGCTTCCTCGCTGGCTTTCACCAACCGCGCCGTCTGCGCCTCGTATGCATAAATAGCGCTTCGCGTCAGGGCGAGATCCTGCGCAAGCGTTTCGGCCCTTTCGCGCTCCTTCTGCATCGATTGCCTCAAGTCGGCGACGCTGGCCTCTGCCGCCCGACTTCGCTGCGAAGCTTCCTCGTTTGCCTTTGCGGCCAGTGCAGCCTGGGACTCGACGTTTTGCCGCGCGGCCGCGAGATCCTGCTCCAACCGCGCTGACCGCTCGCGTTCCTCTTGCGCGGCCTTCCGCAGCTCCGCAGCGCTACTCTCCCGCGCTTGTTTCAGCCGTGATGCTTCCTCACCTGCTTTCGTCGCCAGCGCGGTCTGGGTTTCGACATCGCGCCGGGCGGCTGCGAGATCCTGGACCAGCTGCGTCGTTCGCTCGCGCTCCTCTTGCAGGGCCTTCTGCATCTCCGCGGCGCCGCTCTCCCCCGTCTGTTTCAGCCGTGACGCTTCCTCGCCTGCTTTCGTCGCCAGCGCAGTCTGGGTTTCGACATCGCGCCGGGCGGCTGCGAGATCCTGGGCCAGCTGCGTCGTTCGCTCGCGCTCTTGCTGCAGGGCCTTCTGCAGCTCCGCGTCGCTGCTCTCTCCTGCCTGTTTCAGCCGGGACGCCTCGTCACCTGCTTTCGTTGCCAGCGCAGCCTGGGTTTCGACATCGCGCCGCGCGGCTGCGAGATCCTGCTCCAGTCCCATCGACCGCTCGCGCTCTTTCTGCAGTGATGCCTGCAGCTCAGACGCGCCACTCTCGCCGGCCTGATTCAGCCGGGAAGCTTCCTTCAGTCGGGACGCTTCCTCCACGGCCTTCGCTGTCAACGCCTTTTGGGTTTCGAGCTCGCGCCGCGCAGCGTCAAGGTCCTGCACCAGCCACTCGGCCCGATCGTGCTCCTGCTCGAGATGTTGCAGCAACCCTATGTCGCGTCTTGCAAGGGCAAGGTCGCAAGACAGTGACTCTGCCCAATTGCGTTGCTGTTCCGGAGGTTGCTGGATGGCTCCCGCGTCGCTAGTCGTCGCTTGCGCAATCCGTATCGATCCGTCGCTGCGCCCCGGCCGTACTGGCAACGTCTCGAATTCGTCAGAAGCGAGATTGCGGGCAGTCGTCGCCGCTTTCGCGTCGGCGAGGAGCCACGCCTGATCCGCCGAAGCCTTCGTCTCCGACACCCACGTCACAGCGAGCATGAGCGCTGCCATCGGCAGGGGGGCATATCGTCCCCGGGCGACAGAGATCTTCACTTCCCCGTTGAGTGTGACCTTGCGACCCATCTGCAATCACCTGTCGCGTGGCAATACGATTTCCTTTGAATACGTCATTATGCCCTCCATCTTCACGCGAAGCATATAGCTCGCATGGAGGACCCTCCCCACCACTTTGGGGTTAGGCTACGGATTGTGTCCGATCATCTAAGCCGTGAATCGATCGAAGTTCCCTCCCGTGCATTTCGCGATTTGAACCAAGCCAATGAACGAATGCGGGTTCTCCGTCTTCGCCAATGAGACGGTCTCGGCGGGCTGGAGCCTGGAGCCGTCCATTGCCGAACCACGAACGAGAACCGCAAGCGCGCTTGGCTGCAACTCCAGTCAACCGCGCTGGCAATCTCGCCTTTGCTGCTTGAAGAACGGCAGCAGCTTCTCGAAGATCTCGTCCCGATGCCGGTCGATTTCCCGACTGAGGGCGTCACTAAAGCCGGGTGCATGGGTATGGATCGTTTTTCGGTCTGCTGAGACGTTCGTCAGCGTTCCGTCGACCTCCACCCAGCCACTTAGGGCTTTGCCATCCCATTCAATGGTCTGCGTGCGACTAATCGACAAGCTGGCCTCCGACTAGCGCCTTCCGGGATTGCTGTTGCATTGCTCTCAATTCCCGAGGAAAGCAGAAGCCATTATTGCCAAGAAACCGCGCTTGAGAACAACTGCTATCGATGGGTACTCCGCGTGCGGGTCAGCCTGTACCAAACGCTATTGGAAATCATATGCCGGGCGTCCAATGATGCTTTGCACCTAGTGGGCCGTGCGCCGACCTCGAGCAAGCGCGTCAGCTGGCAGCGCGCGGAGGCGCTGCAGGAGGGCCATATCCGGCTCGGCGTCCGATCCCTTTGGAGTACTCTCCTTTTGTCCACGCAGATCAGGAATTCTGCACACGTGCGTCGGGCTGAGATGGTAACTTTGACTTTGTGTTCCGCCGCTTTGGGTAGGGCATGAATCTGGTCGAAGGGGTCTCCGCAGCAGGACTTCGGGATTGCCCCAGAGCAATCGGCGCCGCTACCTGGATCAATGCCACTCTCGTACGAACACGCCCTGCTTCAGTCCCGCAGGCTCTCTGCGTGGAAACTGGTAGGTCGATCTGACGGCTGGGAGCGCTCAAGCCGACCGTGGAGGAAACACGCTCTTGAAATCGAATCCCAGAAGTGAAGAGCCCCGGGCTATCAATCGAGAGGGTTTAGTGTTTACCACCGCTCTTCTTCGGCTCGTGGCGTGGCTGCTCGCTGCCGCTGTCACTTTCGCAACGCTTGGGCCCGCCGACGCTCGGCCTCATCCCATTCTCGGACAGAAAGGCGATCACGCGCTCGCCTTTCTCCTGGTCGGATTTGTGTTCGGCCTTGCCTATCCGCAGCGGCGCGGACCCGTCTCAGCGATCGCCGTTGCCCTGATCGGCCTGCTGGAGATTATGCAGCTATGGGTGCCGGGACGGCACGCGAGGTTAGAGGATTTTATGGTCGATGCGTTCTCGGCCTGCATTGGCTTCGCGCTGTCCGCCGCGGCCGACCGGATGATGGCGCAATCTGGCGATCCTGACCCGTTGACACGCGAACGTCCTTGATAAGCAAGCTGATCCAGCTCGCCCAAGGCTTCTGGCAAGTTGCATGTCCCGCGGCTCGATACCCTTTTCTAAAACGCGGTTGGCGGCAACGGCGCACGTCAGCCGCTACGAGGTCAGGCGTTGCTGCCGGCGTCGACCGTCAGCACGGTGCCGGTGATGCTCTTGCAACTTTCGCCGCAGAGATGGTTGATCATACGAGCCACGTCCTCGGCCTCCGGCAGGCGGGCAACGCGCTAAGGCCGGCGATCTCCGTCGGCGCCATTCAGGCCTGCTGCGGAGCGCTGGATCTGGGACGTCCTTGAAGCCAAGGTACGCAAATTGTCTACGCAAATTGTCGGCGCAGCTGACCGGAAGAGAACGAGCGACGTTCAATCCGGCCTAGTGCATCGGTGCGCGGGCGCTCCGTCGCCGCTTGGGTCGCTGCTGCGGATCGCCAAATTTGAGCTCGGCGACCAGCCGCCAGAGCTGAACCTCATGACCATCGGCCAGCCGCCCGGCCCGCTCGGTCGCGGACGCGTCGTCAGGGCAGTGAAGGTTGACCACGCCCCCCAGTTGGCCGTGTTCATCCAGAACGAATGCACGATAATGTGGCATCGAAAATCCCCACGCGAATGCATCTTACCTGCAGCCTCGCTCCAGCGGCGTGGAGATTTTGGGTCATTACGAGCTACCTCTGATGGGGCGGTATGATGCCGCAGCTGCCCTCCGCGAACCCGCTGATGCGATCGGACTCTTCGGCGCCTGTTCGAATATTCTGCCGTGCACGCTCAACCAAGACGACGGAATGGCGCGGACCGCTCCCGGACTTTCGGAAGTTCGCGACCTTGGTAGCCGTCGGGGTTCTGCGATTGCCAGCGCCAATGGTCCACACACATCTGCTGCAGTGATCGGGTCGATTGCCAACCCAACGCCTCCATCGCAAAGGTCGGGTCGGCATAGCAGACCGCGACATCGCCGGCCCGGCGTTCCCTCATTTCATAGGGGATCGACCGCCCGCTCGCCGCTTCAAATGTGCGAACGACATCCAGAACGCTGGTGCCGTTGCCCGTTCCAAGATTGACCGTGAGCACACCGGGCTGTCTAAGATGGCGCAAGGCACTCAAATGCCCGGATGCGAGATCGACCACATGAATGAAGTCGCGGACTCCGGTGCCATCAGGCGTGTCATAGTCGTTTCCCCAGATCTGCAGCTTCTCCCGCCGTCCAATCGCCACCTGCGCCACAAACGGGAGCAGGTTGCTGGGAACGCCCAGTGGGTCTTCTCCGACGAGCCCGCTTTCGTGCGCGCCGACCGGATTGAAGTAGCGCAGACTGGCGACGCGCCAATCGTCATCGGACCTACAGAGATCGCGTAGCATCTCTTCGATAACTAGCTTTGTGCGGCCGTACGGATTGGTCGCAGAAAGGGGATGCTTCTCATCGAGCGGCAGGTACTTCGGTATCCCGTAAACCGTCGCGGACGAGCTGAAGACAAGCTTCTTTACGTTCGCCCTCCTCATGGCCGATACGAGCCGCATCGTTCCCAGGACGTTGTTGTCGTAATATCTCATGGGCTGACCGTTGGAATCGCCGACGGCCTTGAGCCCTGCAAGGTGGATGACCGCAGTTACTTCGTACCTGCGAAGTACGTCGTAGATTACCGCTTCGTTCCGGATATCGGCATACCGAAAGACGAGCGAACGCCCACAGATGGATTGCACCCGATCGAGCGAGGCCTGGTTGCTGTTGCAGAGATTGTCGACGACGACGACGTCGAGCCCGGCGTCCAGCAATGCGATACAGACGTGGGACCCGATGTAGCCAGCACCTCCGGTCACCAAGATCATCTCGGACGCCTTCCGCTTTCGCTCAATCGGCCTCCGCGCAACGCGGCCTGCCTTGGCGTCGTAATCTTCCGTTCCGGAATTACAGCCGCCCTCATCATCTTTGCCCGACGCGCACCGCATCGCTTGTGGCCGCATCGGTCCGGCCTGTCCCTGATGGAATGTCCGCACTGCTTAACCGACGGGGAGGGACGGCAGGACCATCCTGGTATTGCAGGCTGACCTCGACGGCGTCACCCGGCAGCAGCTCGGTATCTTCGCTTGCGATGATCCGTTCCTGCCCCTTTTCACCCTTCCTGATGATGGCGATTTCCGCGCGGTTGCCTGCTCCTCGTACGAGTTGTGATCGAACCATCGCAGTGTACTGAAGCTTCTCGCCGACGCTCTGCAGCTTCTCGCGAATTTGATTGAGCTTTACGCTGGTATCTTGCAGCTCACGGAGCAGGTCGAGCCTCCGCTGGTCATCCAGCTTTGCCAGCTTCCTGACGAACTCGTCCTGCTGCTTCTTGACCTGCAGCAGTTGCGCCGAGGTTTGCAGCTTCCGGGTCGATGACAGGAGCACCGCGCGACGCGCATCCGTAACGCGGGGGCTGATCAGGGATCCCTTGCTGAAGAGCTCGGTTGTTTTCTGCAGGTCGTCAACATCTGCCTGAAGACCCTCATCGTCCTTCTTCTGCTGCTCCGACAGCACACGAACCTCGTCGTCTGCTTGCCGAATGCCGCGCTGAAGGTAGGTTTTTTCCTGCTGATAATCACTCTGTTTGGTCTTCAGATATTCCGTCTCGGCATTAACGATCTCCGAAATCGCCGATCGAGCCAAGGGCGCGTCCATCAGAGCGCCTGGACTGATCTGTGTTCCCTCTCCAAGTTCGGTCTTGATGCGCCACATCCGCGCCTGTTCTTTGGCCAGCTCCGTCCAAAGCGAACCATACTCGCTTCTCAGGTCCGCCGACTCGAGATACGGGTTGTTCATTCTGATGCGCATGATGTCGTAGCCGCCTGCCACGGCGACGAGCTGGCGCGCGGTGATGGACGGACGGTAAGGGTACTCACCCGGTTTCGATACATCCCCATTTACGTATATGGGGCGGTATTCCGCGATGACCGTGGTGACCTCGTTTGCGTCGATCACGACAACCGTCTCACGGCCGTCCGGCGTCCTCGGTCGAAATACCTTGCTCGCCAGTGCAGTGCCGATTTTGGCTCGGATCTGTGGCAAGGGCAGGCCGGCAACCGGAAGCGTTCCGACCAGCGGCAACGAAACGTTCCCGTCCATTTGGACGGCAACACGCTGCCGCAACTCCGGCACGCCCGCCACCGCAACCTCCAGCACGTCTCCAACATTTACCAGATATTCGGCCTTTGCTTGAGTGATCGAAATTGTCAGACCGACAGCCAATAAGCCCCATTTGATGCAACGCCCCAGATGGCTGCCAGCGACGTCGATATGGAAGCTATTGCGCAGTCTGTAGTTCGGCATGGCGGCAATTCCCTGTACGAACGTGGTCACCGAGGTGAAGTTCTTTCAAATCTGTTTGCGGAAGGCGGCACGCCAACGTCGCAACCGACGGAGTAACCGTCCAGACTGGCGATCCGAAAAACGAGTTGCTGTTCTCTCATTGTCGCCGAACCGCTCGGTGCCTTCTTCCGCTCTGTTCGGCGGATCGGTGCTCTATTGATGAATCCCCGTCGAACCCATTGGGTCGGGTACTTCGATTGCCGTCCGAATCTAATCGCGCGCAGTCGCGGCTCAATCGACCATCGTAGTTACCTACTTATTGCCTGTCCCATCCAGCCATTGGCAGTTTCCCTCCGGTGACGCCTAATTGGCGAGTGACCGAGTGGGCGACCGCCATGAGTTGTGCGTCCTTCACCGATGGAAGGTGATGACGGGATGGTGACGACCGTCCGGCCGAGATGGGGCAGTGAATTCTCAGTCAGCGATCTCACGGCCCAGCGGCGGTATCGCCGGGGCATTGGCGTGCGTCGGGCTGACGTAGTCGCTAAAGCGGGAGCCGACGGGGTAATCCGTAAGGGTCTGCAACTCGGGCGAATTTTACCATGGGACATAGGCCCGCATGTGCGACAATGTGCCATACCGCGCCAGAGATTACGATTGGGGGCGACCATGGCTAGTCTGTCGGATCTGCCGGTAGCAATCATTGGGGCGGGGCCTTATGGCCTCTCCGTCGCAGCGCATTTGCGCTCTCGTGCCGTGCCGTTTCGGATCTTCGGTACGCCGATGCATCGGTGGCGAGAGCAAATGCCGATCGGCATGTTTCTGAAATCTGAAGAGCACGCCTCCAGTCTGGCCGATCCGTCCGGGCACTACACGCTCCAACAATTCTGCGCAGAAGCGGGATTGTCTCACGCGACGTCTCCCATTCCGCTGGACACCTTCACCAGATACGCACTGTCATTTCAGCAGCGTCTCGTTCCCATGGTGGAGGATGTCTTGGTGACGACGCTCATCAGGAGACAGGACGGGTTTGACCTGAGACTGGCGGATGGGGAAAGAATCAGGGCGAAAAGCGTTGTTATCGCGACCGGCCTGTCACATGCCGAGTATGTTCCGCAAGAGCTGGCGCAGTTGCCCGGAGAGTTGCAATCACACAGTAGCGCCCATCGCGATCTGAGCAACTTCAAGGGGCGCGACGTCATTGTCGTCGGAGCTGGACAGTCAGCTCTCGAGACTGCAGCTCTGTTGAACGAGGCCCAGGCAAAGGTGAGCCTGCTCGTACGCGGGTCTTCGATTAACTGGAATCAGATCGCCTCACCTGGCCCGCGATCGCTCTGGCAACGAATGCGGCGGCCAGACTCGGCACTGGGAGCCGGGCTTCAAACGTGGTTCTGCGCAAATGCTCCGTTTCTGTTTTACCACCTCCCTCAAAGGACGCGTCTCGATACGGTGCGGGGCGGCAGGCGGCGCGAAGCGTTGCTGGGTCCTGCCGGCGCGTGGTGGCTTCGCGAGCGGGTTCTCGGCCGTGTCCCGACCATGTTGGGCCAATCCGTGTTGGGTGCGACGACGAGTGGCGGGAAGGCAGTACTTCGCGTCAATGGGCAGGATGGAAGATCACGCGATCTCGCCGCCGATCATATCATCGCTGCGACGGGCTATCGATTTGTCGCCCAATCGCTGCCGTTCGTCGATGCGTCATTGTTGCGCGATCTGCGCTGCGTCCAGCGAGCTCCGCTGCTGTCGACCAGCTTCGAATCGTCAATCCCGGGCCTCTATTTCACCGGGCTCGCGAGCGCCTACAATTTCGGACCGCTGATGCGCTTCCTGTGTGGATGTCAGTACACGGCCGAACGCATCTGCCGCAGTATCAGCGAAAGGCAGGCGCCATCCCGTTCGACCTTGGCGACGCTGATTTCCGAGCATAACGCGAACACCTCATAAGACGCCGCTCATGACCGCTCCTGCCCCCGTGCTCATCCTGAAGACCGGGAGCTATGCTATTCACCATGGGCAGCTTGGCATCATCCGAAGCCTGGGAAGGCTAGGCATACCCGTATACACGGTTGCCGAGGATCATCTGACCCCGGCGGGGGGGTCGAGATACCTGGCGGGGAGTTTTGTCTGGCACGCGGGTGATTTGCCAAGACCGCAGTTGCTTGAAGCTTTGCTGGACATCGGCAGAAAGCTCAACCAGCCTGCAGTTCTCATTCCCACCGATGATCTGGCTGCCATCTTGGTCGCCGAAGAGGCTGCGACGCTGCGCCATTGGTTCGTATTTCCCCATGTTGCAGCCGGCTTGCCGCGGAGTCTCGCGGACAAGCAGATGCTGCATGCGCTCTGCCGTCAAATAGACGTGCCCTGTCCGAACACGCGGTGCCCCACGTCGATCTCGGATGTGCACGAATTTACGGCATCCGCGAGGTTCCCGATTGTTGTCAAACCGATAGCGGGATGGCTCCCTCCGAAGCTGAGGGTATCGATTGTTCACTCGGAACAGGAACTCGTCGATGTCTGGCATCGGGCAGGGCGCTCGCAGAATCCGAACCTGCTGCTTCAAGAATACATTCCTCCGGGAGCCGACTGGTTCTTCCACGGCTACTGCAATAGCGGGTCGGATTGCCTGGCGGGCTTTACGGGAATGAAACTGCGTTCCTTTCCGCCCCACGCTGGAATGACGACATTGGGCAGATCTATGACCAATGACGTTCTGCTCCGTCACGCCGAGACTTTGCTCAAGGGGATATCCTATGTGGGCTTGATGGATCTGGACTTCCGTTTCGACGAGCGAGACCAAAAGTACAAGCTTTTGGACTTCAATCCGCGCATCGGCGCCCAGTTTCGCGTGTTCGTGGACGACAATGGCCTCGACGTCGCTAGGGCGCTGTACGGTGACCTTACCGGTCAGACCGTGCGGCGCTCGGCGCAGGTCGATGGACGCGTTTTCGTTGTGGAACCGGAGGATCTCCGTGCGAGCGTGAACTATGTTAGGCGAAGCGAACTGTCGGCCTATGCCTGGTTGTATTCATTCAAAGGTCGCAGGGAGTTCGCCTGGTTCAGCTGGGATGACCCACTGCCTTTCATGATGGTGTGGCCTCGTATTGCGATCCGGGGCTTCAAGAAAATGCTCCGGATCAGGTCGCTAAAGTCCAGCGCCACTCGTCGGTCGAATAGCACGGCGCGCAGGCGCAGACCGGGACAGGTAATGCCGATTGCGGGGTCCCGTGCGCTGTCTCGCGTGATGTCGATCATGGGTCCACTATGGCAATATCTGATACGGCCGTGGTCGGATTGACGAATGCCGCGCACAAGCTTGCCGCCGATGGCAGCCTTTTAGTCGCTTGGCATGCTCATCGGTGATGCTTCGCTTCGTCTATCTCTCCCGCAGCGATTCCTGCTTGTACCTTGCCAGCGGCGAGAGAAGATAGCTGATGATCCTCCGCGCGCCGGTCTTGATCTCGACCGTTACCGCCATGCCGGGGCCGAGCTTGACGAGCTTGTCCTCTACCTGCATGTGCGTGCGGTCGAGTGAAATGCGCGCCGCATATTCCAGCTCCTGGCCTTTCGGTTCGCTGCTGCTTTGCGCCGCGCCCGATGCGCGGTCATTGGATCCGCCCTGCTGCCGGTCCCGCGTTATGGCGTCCGTCGACACGCTCAATACGTCGCCATGGAGGAGGCCGTAGCGCGTGAAGTTGAACGTATCGACCTTGATCTCCGCCTTCTGTCCCGGATGAACGAACCCGATGTCGCGGTTGGAGAGCATGGCTTCGATTTCGAGCTGGCTCTCGCTGGGAACCACGATGGCGAGCGCCTGCGCCGGCGTCACCACGCCGCCCACCGTGTGAACCGCGAGCTGTTGCACGACGCCGTCGACCGGCGCGGTCAGATGCTGGAGTTTCGTGCGCCGTTCCGCCTTGACCACTTCCTGCGCGGCGCTCGCCGCCTTCTGCTCGGCTTTCGCGAGTGCGTCATAGGTGGCGCGGCGATACTCCGCGGCGGTCCTTTCTTTCGTTTCCTTCAGCAACGCGATGGCTGCATCGGCTTCATGAAGACGGCTCTGCTGGAGGACGAGATCCTGCTGCAGGCCGACCAGTTCCTGATACTCGGAGAGATACACGACCTTCGACGCCAGGGCCTTGTCGACGAGCCCCTTCCGAATGTCGACCCGCTCCTGAAGCACCGGAATCGTCGCCTGGAGCTTCGCCACGCTCGCCGAAGTGGTCGCCCGCTCGGCTTCCTTCTGAGCTTGCTGGCGGTCGATCTCGGCGAGCTTGGCGCTCTGCTCGGCACGCTGGCTGGTCAGAAACTGGCGATGCATCTCGATCTCCGCGGCACTTGCGCCCTGCGGCGGCCGGAAGGCGGCAAGCGGATCCGCGGTAAGCGCTGCGCGCAGCCGCGCGGCGTCGAGTTCGGCCGCAAGGAGATCGCTTCTCTGGCGCTCCTGATCCGCCTCCGTCATCGTCGGGTCGAGCTCGATCAGAACGTCGCCCGCCTTGACGCTCTGTCCGTCACGTACGTGGATGGCGCGGACAACGCCCGTCTCGAACGGCTGGATCAGCTTGGTGCGCCCGCCCGGCACGATCTTGCCGGTCGCGGTGGCGACGATGTCGACGCTGCCGAATGAGGCCCATAGCAGCGCGACGCAAAAGAGCGCGATGATGCTCGCCCCGATCGCCCGACCGATCGGCGACGGCGGAGATTCGGTGATCTCGAGCGCCGCCGGCAGAAATGCAATTTCGTGTTCGCGCCGCCGGACTTCGGCTCTCGGAAACGGAACGATATTTCGGCTAGCGGACGTCATGGATACCGGCCTGCAGGTAATGGAGGTTTGCATAGCGCCCGTTCGAGCGGATCAGCTCATCGTGGCTGCCGTCCTCGACGATGCGGCCATGCTCGAGTGTGATGATCCGGTTCGCGTTGCGCACGGTCGAGAGTCGATGAGCGATGACGAACACGGTCCTCCCGGCCGCAATCCTTTTCATGTTCTGCTGGATGGCCCGCTCGCTCTCGTAGTCGAGCGCGCTGGTGGCCTCGTCGAAGATGAGGATCCGCGGATTGGTGATAAGTGCCCGCGCGATCGCGACACGCTGGCGCTGCCCGCCGGATAGGGTGTTGCCGCGTTCGCCCACGATGGTGTCATAGCCCTCGGGCAGCTCCAGGATGAAGTCGTGAGCGCCGGCGAGCGACGCCGCCTCGATCACGCGCTCCATGGGAGTGGCCGGATCGGCGAGCGCAATGTTCTCGCGAATCGAGCGATTGAAGAGCACGTTCTCCTGCAAGACGACGCCGATCTGGCGTCGAAGCCAGGTCAGGTCGACCATCGCGAGGTCAACGCCGTCGACCAGCACGCGCCCGCTCTCCGGCACGTAGAGGCGCTGGATCAGCTTGGCGATGGTGCTCTTGCCCGAGCCCGACGAGCCCACGATACCGACGACCTGGCCGGGCTCGACGCCGAAGGACACGTCGTGCAGCACTTCGGGGCCATCGGCCCGATAGCGGAACGTCGCGTGCTCGAATGTGACCTTGCCGCGGATTGCCGGCAGGGCGGCTCGGGTCGAATTGAAGCTTGGCTCGGGAATGGTGTTGAGAATGTCGCCGAGACGATCGACCGACAGACGCGCCTGGTGGAAATCCTGCCAGATCTGCGCGAGCCGAAGCACCGGCATGCTCACCCGTCCCGCAAGCATGTTGAACGCGACCAGCTCGCCGACGGTCAGATCGCCGCCGATCACGAGCCTGGCGCCGAAGTAGAGCGTTGCGGCGGTGACCAGCTTGTTGATCATCTGGACGGCCTGGCTCGCCGTATTGTTCAGGCTGAGCACGCGGAAGCTCGCACCGACGTAGCCGGCGAGCTGCTCCTCCCAACGGCGTTGCATCTGCGGCTCGACCGCCATCGCCTTCAGCGTCTCGACGCCCGTGACGCTCTCGACCAGGAAGGCCTGGTTTTCCGAGCCACGATTGAACTTTTCATCGAGGCGCCGGCGAAACAGCGGCGCTGCACCGGCTGAAATCCCGATGTAGAACGGGAACGATGCCAGAACGATCAGCGTCAACGACGTCGAATAGTAGAACATCACCGCAAGGAAGACGACGGTGAACAAGAGATCGACGACAAGCGTGAGCGCCGAGCTCGTCAGGAACTGGCGGATGTTCTCGAGCTCGCGAACGCGAGCGACCGAATCGCCGACGCGGCGTGTCTGGAAATATGCGATCGGCAACGCCATCAGGTGACGGAACAACCGGGCGCCAAGCTCGACGTCGATGCGGTTCGTCGTGTGCGCGAACAGATGGACGCGCAACGTGCCGAGAACGGTCTCGAACAGAGTCAGTGCGACGAGGCCCGCGACCAGGACGTCGAGCGTGCTGATGCTTCGATGCACAAGTACCTTGTCGATGATGACCTGGAAGAAGAGGGGGGCGACAAGGGCAAAGACCTGAAGAAAGAACGACGCAATCAGCACTTCGCCGAGAAGACGACGATACTTGTGGACCGCACCGAGAAACCAGCTGATATCGAACCGCCGGGAGAGATCCGTCAGGGCCGCTCGCCGGGTCATCAGAATGACTTCGCCGTCCCAGATCGCCTCGAGTTCTGCCTGGGTCATGGCTTCCGGGCGCGGAGACAATGGGCGCTGGACGAGAAGCTTGTCGTCGATGGCCTTGCCCAGGATCAGGAAGCTGCCGTCGCGCAGCACGGCGATTCCGGGCAGTGGCGTGACAGCAAGCCTGTTCCAGCTCGATCGCGTTGACCGGGCCTTGAGCCCGAACTCCCTGGCACAACGCAGGATTTCGGTCACACCGACCCGCGATGTGCCCATACGATGCCGAATTTGCTCGGGGTCGGCCGCGATGCCATGGCAACGCAGCAATATCGCCACCGCAATGAGCCCCGACTCATCGCCGCCCGCAGGCTCGGGACCCGCTTCCTGGAGGGGCATATCGCGGCCAACGGCGGAATAGGCAGCGGCCTCGCCGGCATAGCCAACCAGCGCGCGCCCGCGCTCGCCCAGATCGGCAAACGCATGGAGCACCCGACTTGCGAGGTGTTGAAATCCGGCGCGCATCGAACGGCCGTCAACTGAAAATGCAGGCAGCAGCAGGTCGCGAGCACGACCAACCAGATCACGCGCCCGCGTAATCAGATCGGCAAAGGCGTGATGCGCGCGGTAGGCGAGGCTTTGAGATCCTGTCAGGATCAAGCGGCCGTCCCAGATTTCTTCAAATTCTGCACGCGGCATCAGCCTGGGGTGTGACGAGGTCGGGTGCAGTACGAGCGCTGCGTCGTCGTCGACCTTCCCGAGCAGCAGAAATCCGCCGTCACGCAGCGCCGCGATTCCGGGCAAGCCGATGCTTGCGAGTCGTTTCCAATCTGTCGTGCGTGAACGGACCTTGAGTCCGAAATCGCCGGCGCAGCGGAGCATCGCGCGGATGCTGATTGCGCTTTCCCCGCAGCGGTCGCGGAGCTGGTCGGGCTCGGCGTTCACGCCATGAAGACGCAGGAACAGAGCCAGGGCTCGAAGCCCGAGATCTGCGGCATGGGCATTTCCATTCTGGATCGCCATTTTTTTTACTCAACCCTTCGCGGCTACCGACCGCGTACGATGTTCCTTCTCATGCATTCACAAACATTGACGGTGCCGCACCCAGGCGTCGTGCCTGGGTGCGGCCGGGCACTAATGTTGCGGTCTGGCCAGCAACGATTCCTGCCCCCAACCGGTCGCCTGCGACACGGCCGCGACGATCTGTCCGGCATCCACCCGGCCGGAGTGGCCGGCCAGGTACTGGTTCAGCAGTGCAAAGCTCTGGCTCGCCAGGGACGCCGTCGTCGCGCCGCTCGCAACCGGATGATCCGCCACGACGTTCGGCTGCTGCGAGGTCGTTGCCAGGGTGCTCGGTTCCATGTGCTGCTGGAGCAGCGCGAAGGCCCGGCTTGCCAACGATCCCGTGTTCGCTGTGTTCGCATGCTGAAGATCCGTGACGTGGCTCGTCTGCTGCGACGTGGTGGTCGTGGCGGGCGTGGTGACGTTGGTCACATGATCCGTCACGGTGCTCTTGTGCGACGTTGTGGTCGTGGTGCTCGCGGCGGTCGTAGTGCCGGCATGATGATGCGTCACGGTATGCTTATGGTGTGACGCCGTGGTCGTGGCCGGTCGTGGATCCGTCACGGTGATGGTCTGCGGCGAGGCCGTCGAAACCGCGCCGGTGGTCGGATCCTTCGCACTTGCAGTCAGCGTGAGCGTTGCCACCGGATGACCACCCCCGCGGTAGTACGAATGCAGCGTCAGTCCGCTGTCGACCTCTGCGGCCGTCAAGGTGATGTTGCTTCCATGGAAGGTCTTGCCATCGAGCTTGTCGGTGATCGTCTCGTACCTCGGCAACCCCGTGATGTTTACAGTCACGTGATCGTTGGAGTCCGTTGTCGTCACCTTGGTCCCGAGGTCGACCTTCCCGCCGCGTCCGGCCACCGAGAGCGATTTATCCGCGATCGTGAGGACCGGCTTGGTCACCGACGGAGTCGACGGGGTCGTCGGCGTGGTCGGAGTCGTAGGTGCGCTCGGAGTTGTAGGTGTGCTCGGAGTCGTCGATGTCGGCGGATCGATCTGCAGGCCTGTGAAGGTCTTCACTGCGCCCGAGAGATTGGCCGCAACACCGGACGAATCCTTGATGCTTGCACCGCTCGGAAGATTGACCCCGGTGATGGCGAGCGAGGACACATTGGTGTCGGTCGACGCGACAGTCGTCTTGAAGGTGAGCGTACCCGTCCCGGAGCCGCCCACATAGGTAGCGGTGTTGCCGTCGTTGAGCGCCAGCTTCGGCGTCCCTGTCACCGTCACGGCCTCATTGAAGCCGAGGGTCAGGGTGATCGTGTCACCGACCAGTTGGGTGCCGGTACCCGGGGAGGCCGTCGCCTGCGTGACCGCTGGCAGGATCGGATCGATCTGCAACCCCGTGAACGTCTTCACCGCGCCAGAGAGGTTCGCCGCAACACCGGATGCATCCTTGATGCTCGCGCCGCTGGGGAGATTGACCCCGGTGATGGCGAGCGCCGAGGTGTTGGTGTCGGTCGAGGCAACTGTCGTCTTGAAGGTCAGCGTGCCCGTTCCCGAACCACTGACATAGGTCGCGGTTCCACCGTCATTGAGCTTCAGCGTCGGCGTGCCCGTCACGGTCACGGCCTTGTTGAAGCCGAGCGTCAAGGTGACGGTATCGCCCGCATGCTCGATCCCCGTTGCCGGAGACGCGGTCGCCTGCGTCACCGCTGGCGTAACCGTTGGAGTGGTCGGCGTCGTCGGGCTGCTGGGGGCCGACGGGGTAGAGGGCGTCGTCGACGCTGCCGATCCGGTTGTTATCGTCAAATTTCGATAATCGGCGGCAACCGTCTCGGATGACGACGACCGATAGAGTCCCTGCTCCCAATAGGTGGGTTCGCCAAAGCCCAGGGGTCCATTGTAATTTACAACCTGGGTGCCGTTGATCGAGACGTGCAGATATCCGCCGCCGCTGTTGGAGACGTTGGCCTGGATGCTGATGTTGTTATACTGACCAGGCGTGATGGGATTGGGATCGGTCCACAGCGTCAGCATATGAAGATCGCTGGACGAGTTGCTTGGATTCCCGCCGGGCGAGTCATAGCGCGCAACAACCTGCAGGTGGTCACCAGCAAGCTGGATCGCGAATGGAGGCGAGGTGCCTACACCGGTGATCCAGTCAGCACTATGCATTTGTCCGGTGACAAACCATGATGCCGTGTTTGTAAAAGTCCCATTCGGGCCATTGGGCTCCACCATAAACTGATAGTTTAGGTTGATGGGCGTACCCGCCGGGATGACATCATTCTGGTTTGCGGACCCGTCAATATCGGCCCGATCAACAGGGTGTCCGGCATCGTATTGCCATTGATCGCCCGGTCGAATTTCGAAGCGTAGGGTTTGGGCGTCAGGACTGGTCAGGCTATAGCTCTTTCCTGCCGTCTCTACCCTGTAGGTATCGCCCCCGATATTAAGGATGCTGTTCGGTGTGGACGTAAAGCTCGTGATTGTACCGGTCGTATCCAATTTCAGGCCTCCGAGTTACAGAGATTCTCTTTGAGGTTGACAAGGGAATTCCACTGCCGCGCACGCGATGGCGCACGACATACCACGTGCTCGCAAGCGTTTGGCGTTGCGAACAGATTCCATAGCAGTGGGATTAAGGGTGCCCCCCAACTGCTGATGAACGGTTGGTTAATGAGCGAGTGTGGCCAAAAAAATAAGCGAGTAAGGCAAAAGTTCGAAACTGCAAATGCGGCGCGCCTGTGGCACTTGCGGCATGTCCCTGCAATTGCAGCTGATTTCGGGAGATGCTGCCTGGAGGGCTGCACCATAGGTTTCCACTGATAATACCAACGTATGTGCGCGTCGTTGTGAATGACCTCGTTTTCTCGCTCCGAGCTCGCCAGCGACGCTGGCAAATGTTGCGGGTATTGCGGGTGAGGCGCCGCGTAGCGTGTGATTCGTCCTTACAAGGCGCAATTCGCAAGGCCGTTCGCGCCGTCGAGACCCGGAATTTTGCTGCAGTTGCGGCATGTGCTTTTCGGCGAGAGCGGCGAGCCGCCGCGCTTGTTCGGTATCAAACCGCCGCGGTCCAGGGGTGAGGCCACCAGAATTCTCGATATGAGCGGCTCGGGAGTCGGGGTACCACTAATGATTTGGCTCGCCGAGCAGCCAAGTCGTTCACCGCTATCTTGCGAGTGGTAGAGTGGGAAGGCCCACCTTGGCCGCCAGTGCCGAAAAGATAAATCGGCGAGGAAGGTGTCATACGTCGATCCGAACTCCGTTACTTCAACAACGCGAAGCGCGGAATGCCCCGCGGCAATCATCGGTTCTATGTGAACGACCTCTTCGAAGGATCGTTTCCAGAGGCAAGGCGATGCTCGATGTCGGAGCAGGACCCTCCCGTCCTACGACACATGTCACGACGATCCACTGTACCGCATCCAGGCGCATCGCTCTCGAGCGCATCCTGAGTGACGGCTGCATCGAGATCGACTTCTGCACCGTCGAGAGGTCGACATCCGGCGCAAAAGGCGATGGGCGCATAAGCAGAGAGGATCTATGAAAGCGTCCATGTGCTCTTTATGGAAAGCCGCTCTTGGCGTTCCGATTTGCGTCATTCCTCTCGGGCTATTTACATTTTTGTTGGTTCCGACGGCCACTCCGACCCCATCATCTTCTCCGAGCCCAGCGTCGTCCCCAAGCCATTCACCTGGCTCCTCACCAACGACTCCTGCTCCTAACGTGACGTCTTTTTCAGGCGCCAACGGCTCGAGATTTTACGTGGATGGTCACCTCTTCTTGGTGGACAATGCTGGCCAACCCTACAATCTCACGAACCCTGACAGCCAGACTCTCCGCTTTGAGGTCCATTCTAAAGAATCCCAGGTGACCGGCGGTCAGAGCGAGCGCTCAGAAATTGAAGGTGTTTCTCACTTTCCGGTCGATGCCGACGTGCACTTAGCGTACGAGTTCATGATGGAATCCGGAGGCGTAAACACTGCTCGATGGATGGTGATTGGCCAGCTTTGGTCTGTGTGTTGCTCACCACCGTTTGCAGTTGAGATGAGACGCGACCACATGGCAATTGATGTGCGCTGGGCAACCGACAAGACCGAGCACGTGGTTTATTTGGATCCAAATCCAATCCAGCGAGACCGTTATTACGCGATGGATATCCGCGTGAATTTTGCGAAGGGCACGGCCGTTGTATTCCGAGATGGGGCGCAAATCCTGAATTACCAAGGTCCTCTGGGGTACGGAGGGGAGAGCCACTGGGAATACGGACTCTATCGCGCGCCGACGACCAACGACATTCAAGCCGCCAGGTATCGAAACCTAGTGATATCCCCTTGAAGAAGACGACAAGGGATGGATCGGGGTCATCGTCATGCCTCTTGGGTGCCTCAGCGAAAGATCCGGAGCCGAGCTGCGCGTTGCGGCGGTCGGCTTCGATCTGTCCGAGGCGTCAGGAATGTGCCTCCGCGTCACGTACCTTTCTCCTTGACGCATTGAGGAGAGCTTTGATTTCTCCCCACAGACCGCTCGCCTTGACGAGCAGTTCGTGTTGGTCCGCATCGTCCGGGATGCAGGTCCGGCGCAACGTGAAGAGCGGAGTCGTCTTGGTATTGAAGCCGCGATCGAGGGTCAACGCGCAGCTATAACCCGCTCTCTCCGCCAGCCGTATTTCTCGTTCGGAATAATCACCGTTCGGGTAGGCCAGCGCGTACACTTCGTGTCCGAGCGTGGTCTCGAGATCGGATCTCGATTCTGCTACCTCGGCCTCTGCCTTCTCCGCCGAGCAGCGTGGCAGGATTGGGTGGGAGACGGTATGGGATTGGAAATCCACCCTGCCGTTCAGGCGTCTGATTTCGGCAACGGAAAGTACCTGCCGGTCATCGAACTCTTCCACCTCCTCGAAGCCGGTCCGGCGCAGGGTCGTGAGGCGTTCGTCGTCAGGTACAATCTTCAGCCGTTGAACGATCGCCGATGCCCTCTCGTGCAGAAACCAGAATCTTCGCTGCGTGCCGATGAGACCGCTGCAGACGAAGATCGTAACCGGGATGTTGTGATGCTCGAGGACGTCCTTCAAGGCGAAGTTGCTGCTGTATCCATCATCAAGGGTAACGATCAATGCCTTTGGCGGCAGCTTGCTGAAATCGTTCGTCCGTCTTGCCTCGACATAGGCCGACAAAGGGACAATGTTGTAGAGGCGCCTGAGAACGCCGATTTGCGCATCGAAGATCTGTGGCGTTGGAGCGTGATAGACGAGAATCGTGACCTTGTTGCGCTGGAATACCTCCCGAAGAACGAACGGAAGCAACGTCAAACGCAATGCCAGAAACGCCAGTTTCCGCATCGCCGAACCCTCAAACCCCAATGAAAGCCCATGCCGGCGCATCGTCGTCATTCGCTCCGCAGCAAACGCCTATCCACCGCCCTTGCCCTGAAGTTGGAGACGACGTCGGTGTACACCCCGACGATCTTCTCCACGGTGAGCGCTTGGTCATATCTTGCCATTGCCGCTCGTCCCCGGAACTCGCCGCTCCGCGACCATTCAAAAGCCTCTTGAAGGTTGCGGGCAATCGTTCGGGCGTCCTGCGGACAGATCCGTGTTCCCGCGATGCCGCTTAACAGCTCGCCAATGTCGCCGACGTCGGTCGCCACCACCGGACGATTGCACGCGAGAGCTTCCTTGATTGAGGTCGGCGACCCCTCATAGTCCGAGCAGAGAAGCAGGGCATCGGCCGCGCTGTAGCACCACGGCATTTCGCTGTTCGGCATGTTGACGACCGTCATCAACTCCGCGTCAATGCCATCCTGCACGAGGCGTTCGACTGACGCTCTTGCCAGATCGTATCTCTTCTCGGGGCGCGCTGGATCAAACGGAAATAGAACAATATGCTTGTCTTTCCGCCACCCCAGCCGCGCTCGCGCTTTGTCACGATCGTACGGCTTGAACACGCCGAGATCGACCCCGCAGGGAATCACTATTCCGGGAATTCGTTTCCGCAGCGCCTCAGAAACGACGATGATGGCATCGGCGAAACGCGACACAGCCCTCGTGCTCAGCCGTTCAAAGAGACTCGTTCCAAGTACATCGGTCCCGTGCAGCGTGATGACCAGCGGTGCCCGCAACCGAAACATCGCAGGGTATGCCGAATAACCATAATGCGCATGGACGATGTCGTATGCCACTGCGCTCGTCATTCGCATGACATCGAGAGTGCCCCTCAGATAATTCATCTTGGACTGGGATCCGAGAATATCGATGACGTCGACCGTGTGTCCGGACCGACGCAACTGCTCTACCTGCTGGCACACGAAAGCCCCGGAGCCCGGTCTGTGCGGACTCGGATACATATTGGTGACGCAGAGGATCCTCACGACTGGTGTTCCCCTTGAACGGCCATAGAGTCACTGGTCTGCGCCGCTAGCCCCGTTGAGCTGCCGTCGGATCCCCGCCGGGACGCCCATCACGAGTGCACCGTCGGGCACGTCCTTCGTCACCACCGCGCCGGCGCCGACGACGGCCCCAACGCCCACTCTGACGCCTGGCAGCAGGTTGGCTCCCAAGCCGATCGCCGCGCCGCGCGCGATATTGGGTCCTAGCATGGGCGAACCGTCGTAACCGTTGCGCCCGATCGCATTGTCGTTCGAAGTGCCGACGCAGCCGGAGATGAACACGTCATCCTCGACCGTCATATTCCCTGCCAGCCAGGTGTGATCCTGCACCCGGACGCGATCGCCAATTCGCGTGTTGTAATTGACCGTGACGTAACGTCCGATGACAGTCTTCGAGCCGATCCGCGATTGTTCACGGATCGAGGCACCGTCACCGATGAGCGTCCCCGCGCCGACCGAGACGTCGTAGAAAACGACCGCGTTCGGTCCGATAGAACAGTCGGCGCCGATATCGACCCACGCCTCGAAGTGCGGCGCGCGCGACAACGCGCCGGCTCCCTTGGGCGCCTTGCCGATATAGGCTCCCGGAAAGATTTCCACGTTGTCCCCGATTCTTGCGCCGCTCTCAATCACGACATGCGGGTGAATGATCACCCGATTGCCAATCGTAACATCAGGCCGCACCACGGCGAACTCGGCGATCGTCACGTCCGCGCCAATCGTCTTGGTCTCGACCACAGCCCACGCACTGACTCGATTCATCGCAACTCCTTCCCTGCATCGGCGCTCAGCGCGGCGGGCACATACGTTGGATTCCGCCACGATTTCTCATGACCGTCCTGCTCGGCCGCAGCGGCCGCAATCGCGGCGACGCGGCGCACCTGATCGCGTGAGATCTCGGGAAACATGGGCAGGGACAGTGATTGCGCGGCCATCGCTTCGCAGCACGGCAAATCACCCGGTCTGTAGTCGAGATGGGCGAGAGCAGGCTGCAGGTGGAGCGGCAACGGATAGTGGATCCCGGTCGCCACGCCGGCCTCGTCGAGCTTGGCACGCATTGCGTCACGATCGTCCGTTGCGATCACATACAAATGGTAGACATGCGTCGACCCCTTTCGAACAAACGGCGTCTTGATCCCCGACTGCGCTAGGTCCGCGGCGTACCACTCCGCGGCGCGCCGCCGATTGGCGTTCCATTCATCCAGACGCCGGAGCTTGATCTGCAAGACGACCGCCTGCAAAGCGTCTAGCCGGCTGTTGAACCCAATCTCGGCGTGGCTGTAGTGGGTGGTTCGACCGTGGTCACGCAGTCGTTCGATCCTCTCGGCGATCGCGGCATTATTGGTGGTGACCGCTCCGCCGTCACCATAGGCCCCGAGATTCTTCCCTGGATAAAACGAGAAACATGCGACATCGCCGAGCGCCCCAGTACGGACCCCCTGATATTCCGCGCCGTGCGCCTGGGCTGCGTCTTCCAGTACATAGAGCCCGCGTCGCCGCGCGATATCCTTGATTGGACCCATGTCCGCCGGTTGCCCGAAGAGGTGGACTGCGATGATCGCTTTTGTCCGATCCGTTACCGCGCGCTCGGTCATCTTGGGATCGATCGTGTAGGTGACCGGATCGATATCGACGAACACGGGCCGCGCTCCCGTCGCCACGATGGCGGCCGCGGTGGCGATGAAGGTATGGGCGGTCGTAATCACTTCGTCGCCAGGACCAATCCCCAAAGCCCGAAGCGCGAGATGAAGCGCGTCCGTGCCGTTCGCCACACCGCGCGCATGGCGCACCTGGCAATAGGCAGCGAAATCTCTTTCGAACGAGGCAAGCGCCTCACCGCCTATGAACTGCGCGGAGTTGAGGACGCCCCGAATTGCTTCGGCGACCTCGTCTTTTAGTGTCTCATATTGCGCTTTGAGATCGACGAACGGAATGTGCATCTTTGAACCTCGCGAGAATTCGTCTTTGTTTCTTGAAAACGTCATCGGGCACCGTGCCCCCGCAGCACTGCGGGAAACGTCAGGGCAATCAACTTCAGGTCGGTCCACAAGGTCCAGTTCATTGCATATTCGACGTCCATCTCGAGCATTACCTCGGGGCTGACTCGACCTCGACCGCGCACCTGGCAAATTCCGGTTATTCCGGGCTTCACAATGTGGCGCTTATGGTGCCAGTCGCGGAAGTGTTCGAGTTCGTAAGGAATCGCCGGCCGTGGACCGACGATGCTCATTTCGCCCCGCAATACGTTGAGGATTTGAGGCAACTCGTCGAGGCTGGTTCTGCGCAGCCACCGTCCCACGCGCGTAACGCGAGGGTCGTCGGTCAGCTTATAGGGGGCGTCGGGGTCGTTCGAGAGGGTTTCGTTTGCCCAAAATCGCCGGATCGCCTCGCGATGAACGTTTTCGTCGGCGTTGTGGCGGAGCGTCCGGAATTTGAAGCAGTTGAACGGTTTCTCGTCACGTCCGATCCGACGTTGGCGAAAGACGGCAGGCCCGGGACTATCGAGACGGATTGCCACCCACACCACCATGAAGACGAGAGCCGACGGCACGATCGCGAGAACGCTGATCGCGACGTCGAGCACCCGCTTGCCGAAGTCCCGCGCGGTCATCTTCCGTCGCGTGGCTTCATGCGACGGCAATTTCTGGACCTCCAGCCGGTATGTTCCGCCGCCGAAAGATCCGTTGATCCTTACCGTTGCTACGTTGGTTGTGCTTGAGCCGTAGACAGGCCGATGCCTGCTCGAGCGCTTCGACAACGCGCAGCCCGTGCATTCCATCCGCGCGCGGCCGTTCCCCGGTCACGATCGCGTTGACGAAGTCGAGCACCTCGAGTTTCAGTGGTTCGCTGCTGGATATTGCAGGTATGTGAACGTCGCCGTGATGATAGGCCGACTGGAAGTCGGCATAGGAGTCGCCGTCGATCCGCGGCCTGAACCGCTTCTGGTACACGCGCACTTTCTCCGACGGCGCCACGTCGTCGAACACTAGCATCGCATCGCTTCCGACGATGGTAATCTGCCGTACCTTCACCGGGTCCAGCCAGGAAACATGCACGTGGGCTGTCGGGCCGCTCTTGAAGCCCATTTTGGCGTAAACGACATCCTCAACGTTGGGCAGTACGTGCGCGCAACCCCAGGCGCCGATGGTTTGCGGCACTTCTTCGAGCAAACAGAAGATGATCGAGAGATCGTGCGGCGCCAGGTCCCAAAGGACATTGGCATCCTGTCGGTAGAGACCGAGATTCAGGCGCCGTGAATCAATGTAGTAGAGCTCGCCGAGAGAGCCGCTCTGGATCATCTGGCGCATGACGCCAACCGCCGGGTGATACTCGAATGTATGCCCGACCATCAGCACGCGCTTGCGCTGTTCGGCGATAGCGTTCAACTCGCGGCATTGCGCGCTCGTCATGGCCAACGGCTTTTCGACGAGCGCGTGCTTTCCGGCCTGAAGTATCGCTCGCGCCAATTCAAAGTGCGTCTCCACAGGGGTGGCGACAATGACACCGTCTATCGAGGGGTTATTCAGTACCGCGCCGATGTCACGCGAAACGGCGACAGAAGGATATTGCGAACGGATATATTCCAATCTGTCAGGGCGTGGATCAACGGCCATCGACATCCTTGCGCCGCGTATATCGCAACTGACGCGGATGTGTTTCGAACCCCAGTAGCCGCAACCGATGACGGCGAGCGAGGGGCTGCCGTTCGCGGTCGGAATTTCCGCGTCCTTATTCGCCATGTTGGCTCCTTGTTTGAAGGCCCTGAACGTGCGTTCATTCAAGATAGCCGATTGGGCGCGCGCGCTGAGGTAGAACACGGATTATGATCTGCGCTCTTTTGGGGTACACAGGTTGGAATACCCCCGCGCTACGTTATCGCAGCTTTGGCCATAGCCGGAGTGATCGATCGGCCGGCCAGATATCTAAAGCCTTGTCGCTCAAGTGATTTTTCAGCACGGGTTGCGACAAATTGTTGCGTGTCTTGATCCTTGAAATTTTGGGTCGCATTGTTGGCCGCCAGAGCGATTGCTCCAACGTCCCTCAGTGGAAACCCGGCTACCTTTCGTATAGGACTCGTCCAAAGAGGAGCAAAATGGCGGACGATCCGCAGGATACCCGCTGGCCTTGCCGAGGAACGATGCGACAACCGAGGACGAACGACGCCATGGACACGGGCTCTTCGATCGCGTTCTTGCTCCGCAGCGACACCCAATCGCCCGACGATCGCAACCTGGCGGAGATTCTGGATTTTTTCGGAATTCCATGGACGGCGCTCACGGTCAGCGAAGCGAACGAGGACAAGGTAACGTCGCTGACGGCAGATCATCCGCAGTTCTCCATCTTGACTTCCGCGCGCTGCCTTGCCCAAGCCCTGCAGTCCTGCAAAGCCGGAACGTTTCCGGCTTGGATGGCGGCGGCCGCCTCCGTGTTTGTCTATGGATTTGAGTCCGTGGATCCCTGCCGCGCTCTGCTGCGCCAGATCACCGGAGACCCGGACGCGGACATCCGCGGCATTGATGCGCGTCCAATAACCGTATCGGTCACTGATGTGTTTCCAGACATGTGCGGCCCAATGTCGGGCCTACGGATCCAGGCGGAGCCGGGTGCCGTGGATGCGGCGCTCGTCATCCGAACTGATTGCGAATTGCAGAGCATTATCGGCGCGTCCGAGGGACACCTGTTCGTCGGCTTTGCCTATTCCGGCATACGCTTTTTTGCCGATGCGTCGCTGGCGATAATGGACGTTCGAGAACGCGTTGCGACCTACTTTGATGTGAAGAAGCGCTTTGCCGGTGCAGTGCCGATCGTGATGTATCTGAAGTGGTCGTTCCGCGACGTCTGCTGGACCGCCTCCGAAACAAATGCGTGTCTGATCATCGACGATCCACCTCTATGGCCACAGTACGGCCTTCTCGATTTTGGCGAACTATTGCAGTTGGCCGACAAGCGGACGTTCGCGACGACCATCGCCTTCATTCCATGGAACTGGCAACGAACAAATCGCGACACCGTTGCAGCCTTTCGGCAAAACGGCGAAAAACTATCAGTTTGCGTGCACGGCTGCGATCACACCCGCAGTGAATTTGCAGCCCGTTCAGCCGGCGTGCTGGACAGAAGGCTGAGGACCGCCAAGCGTCGGATGCAATCCCTTCTCAATAAGACCGCACTTGACCATGAAAAGGTGATGGTCTTCCCGCAAGGGTTATTTTCGCCCGAGGCTGTGTCCGCCCTCAAGCGAAACGGCTTCTTCGCGGCAGTGAACACGGGTGTCGCACCGGCCGATGGCGCATCGAACCAAACGATACTTGCAGACCTGTGGAGTGTCGCCATCGTCAGGTATGGGGGATTCTCGATTTATACCCGGCGGTACATCAATCATGGTATTGAAAATTTTGCTTTTGACGGCATCCTGGGCAAGCCGTGCTTCATTGCAGGGCACCACGATATTTTCCGAGACCATGGCAGCGAGCTCGCGGAGTTCCTCGAACGGCTTGCGTCCTTGCGGTGGAAACTCTGTTGGCGAACTCTCGGGAACGCCGTTCACCGCAGCTACAGCATTAGGCCGGACGGCGGAACGACCATAGTGAAGATGTTTGCTGAACGACTCCTTATCGAAAATGCTGAGGCGATGACGCGACGGATTCGGGTTGTGAAGCAAGAACCGCAGATCGCCTCCTTGAAAAATGTTACGGTCAACCATGAGGTCGTCGCCCACGAATACATGGATGGATGTCTTGGAGTGATCGTCGATATCCCGCCCGGCAGTACGGCGAACATACGTTGCGTCTATCACGAACTGCCGGATGCTTTCTCGGCTTCGGAGACGGTCTCATACCGACTTGGAGTGGCGGTTCGGCGATACCTGTCCGAACTTCGTGACAATTACGGGCACCTCTTTCGTTTTGGCGTGTAGTCGGAGGCGGACCGCAACGATTGCGGTCACGCTTTTTCGGCCAGTCCGGCACCCCTTCAGCCCGCCACAACCAGAATAGGTAGCCCAAAAAAGTCGAAACTCGGCTGGGATGAAAGAATACACTCTGATACCGGGTCTCAGGTCCCGATGATGGATCGCACGGGCTTTGAAAAAAGTAGCCGCCGGCCTGCCAAGGCAGAGCAGCCGCCGACGCTGGCAGCAAATGTAATGCTGGTGGTGATTAGGATGAAAATTGCAGTCTTCGGTCTTGGTTGCGTCGGCACGACGATGGCTGTCTGTCTCACCGGGCAAAACCTATGCCCGCTCCACTAGTTGCCGATGCCGTCGAACCCGGCCAGGTCCGCCTCGGCGCGGCCGTTGCCGCCAGCCGTACCGGCGCCGGCAAGAAAATCTGGATCGACCTGGAGAACACGCCGCACGTTCCGTTTTTCAAGCCGATCATCCGCGAGCTGGAACAACGCGGCTACACGGTAGTGCTGACCGCCCGCGACGCGTTTCAAGTGTGCGAGTTGGCGGACAAGTTTGGATTGGCTTACAAAAAAATCGGCCGTCACTACGGCAAGAACCGCTTCCTCAAGGCATGGGGCCTCGCCTGGCGCAGCCTGCAATTGCTCGGCTTCGTGCTGAAAGAGCGTCCGATCATGGGATTGAACCACGGCGCACGCGCGCAGATCGTCATCTGCAATCTCTTCCGCATCCCGACGGTGATGATCATGGACTACGAACATTCCAAGACGCCGGCGATCGTAGCCCCACGTTGGGAAATCGTTCCCGAAGTCCTGTTGAACGAGAACCTTCACGCCAGGTCGAAAGAACGCATCCGCAAATATCGCGGCATCAAGGAGGATGTTTATGCGCCGGAGTTCAAGCCGGACATCTTCCTCGGCAAGCAACTCAATCTGAACGATAAGGAGATCATCGTCACGGTTCGTCCGCCGGCGACGGAAGCGCATTATCACAAGCCCGAAAGCGAAAAGTTCTTCATCGAGTTCATGGAGCGCGTGATGGGAGCGCGCGGGGTGAAGGTGGTCTTGCTGCCGCGCAACAAGGCGCAAGAAGCGCATATCCGTAGCAACTGGCCGAATTGGTTCGAAGGCGACAAGGTCATCGTGCCGAAACAGGCCGTCGATGGCCTGAACTTGCTCTGGCACTCGGATCTGGTGGTCAGCGGTGGTGGCACTATGAACCGTGAAGCCGCTGCGCTGGGCATCCCGGTTTACAGCATTTTCCGCGGCAAAAGCGGCGCGGTGGATCGCCACTTGCAAAGAGAAGGCAAGATGGTGCTCATCGAAACCGGCGCCGACGTCCAAAACAAGATCCTGCTTCAACGTCGCGTTCGCAACGCCGCGGCCGACGTCGGGGCCCGCAACGCCTTGAGCGACATCGTTCGCGAAGTGGAAGGCATCGTTCGCGCTGACTGCGGCAAATGATCCAACAGTTCGCGACCGAGCGTCAAATCCATGGTTGAAAACTGAAAATTCTGGTCATCGCCGGCGCGTGGCTTCAAATTAATGAGGTCGCGCCGATCATCAAACACTTGCCTCTCGAACCAGCGTCGCGCTAGTTCCGCCGCGCCGTTTTTGCGGGAAGGTCATCATCGCGCAGCATAGGCGTGGGAGCCAGCCGTTCGTCCGGAAGGCTGTCCGATGAGCACGGCACTACGCTGGCGAGCTTCAGATCGGAAGGGTTGTGGCCGAATTCCATCCCGCGACGCTCGGCGTTGATCAAGGCGTCAAATGAAAGCAGTGGAGAGCGAAACTGCTTGGATCGGTAAACCTTGTGGTTCGAAAGAACCACCAGGGCGTCGGCCCATCCATCGACCTCCTCGAGGGGAAATAGCTCGAGCTCCCAAGCTTTCACGAAGGGGTCATGGCACCGGATTTCGTATCGTTCCGAGAGAAGCCGTGCGATCTCCAAAGCGGGAGTTTCGCGAGCATCATCGACGTCAGGCTTGTAACTCACCCCCAAAATACCGACTCTCCTAGCGGCCGGGCCGATCTTGTTTCGAATTCGCTCGGCGGTGTGCTTGGGCATCTCGTCGTTCAGCTCGCGTGCCGTTCGAATGAGAGCGCCATTGCTGTTGATATCTTCGGTCAAGAACCACGGATCGATGGCAATGCAGTGGCCTCCGACGCCGATTCCTGGCTGCAAAATGTTGACGCGCGGATGTTTGTTCGCGAGCTCAATCGCAGCCGAGATGTCGAACCTGAACTTATCGGCAATCAGGGAAAATTCATTCGCCAAAGCGATGTTGACGTCGCGGAAAGTGTTTTCCATGAGCTTTGCGCATTCCGCAGTCACGAGGGTCGTCTTGTGAATCGCACCCTTCGTGAATGTCGAATAGAGGCGTTCCGCTCTCTGTGCCGCTTCCGGCGACGTTGCGCCGATGATGCGGTCATTGTGCACAATCTCGTGCAGCGTGTTGCCGGGAATCGCGCGCTCCGGGCAATGCGCAACCTCGATTCTCAGATGTTCCGATTGGAGAAGTGGTAGTATGATGTCTTCACAGGTCTTCGGCTTGATCGTGGATTCGATGATGAGAAGATTTCCGTCTTTCATCACGGGAAGCAGTTTGTGAACGGCCGAAAGAACGAAGGACAAATCGCATTTCTTGTTCTCGTGCGGGGTCGGTACGGCTACGACGAAAACGTCGGCCGCCGCAGGGCTCGTCTGAGCCTTGAAGTGTCCGGTCTTCAAGGCCGCCGTCAACAGTTCCGGAATGCCGTTTTCTTCAAACGGGCAGCGGCCGCTGTTAATTTCGTTCACCTTCTTCTCGTTGAGATCAAACCCGGTAACCGTTACGCCTGCGTTCGCAAACAAGAGCGAGGTCGGAAGCCCCATATAGCCAAGGCCCGCAATGCAAACGGTGTCCTGTGTTTGCTGGACCGGCTGTACATGTTGGCCCGTGACGATGTCGAGAATTCTCTCAGCCGTGTGGCCGTCTCCAAATGGATTCGTCCAAGGGGGCACCGGACGATTGAGGGCCGCCACCATCGCTTGCGCGTCCCGGTGCACCAAAACGTTCGCGCCGACATCGACGGTTTCGGGTCGTTCCGTGCGATCGCGAATTGTCACGCAAGGAACGCCGAGAATGCAAGCTTCTTCCTGGACGCCACCGGAATCAGTAATGACAGCCGTGCAATTCGAAAGCAAAGTCAGGAAATCCGAATAGCCGACAGGCTCGGTCCAGGTCAGATTGTTGGGCAGATCGATCTTGCTGTCTTTGAGGACCTTCTGTGTGCGATAGTGGATGGGCCAGCACGCTTGGCCCGGGATTTTCGAGATCAGTTGGATGATTTCCTTCAACGCGTCCGGGTCGTCGACGTTCGCGGCACGGTGAGACGTAAGGAGATAATATCCCTTCTTTTGTAATTTCAATTCGGAGAGAATCTGACTGGTTCTATCTGCTTTAGCGCGGTGAGAAAGTAGAGCATCGACGACCGTGTTTCCGACCTTGAAGATCTTCGACTCCGGAAGTCCTTCTTTTTTCAGGTAGCCGACCTGCAAGTCGGTGACGGCAAAAAGATAGTCCGAAATATGATCGGCTATGATCCGGTTGCTTTCTTCCGGCATCGTTTGGTCAAACGAGCGCAATCCGGCCTCGACATGCCCGACCTTGATATGAAGCTTATGCGCGGCGAGAGCGCCGGCCACCACGGTGTTCGTATCTCCTTGAACGAGCAATACGTCGGGCTTCTCTGAGATTAAGATCGGCTCGAGCGCGATCAAAATGCGGCCCGTTTGGTTCGCGTGACCGCCGGAGCCGACATTCAAATTGTATTTCGGCGCGGGAAGATCGAGCTCTTCGAAAAAGATTCCGTCGAGCCTCTCGGAGTAATGTTGCTTCGAGTGAATGATCAAGTAGTCGAGATTACGCCTCCGGCATTCGCGAATGACCGGAGCCATTTTTATGATTTCCGGGCGAGTGCCTACGAGAATGGCGATTTTCATCTTGGTTACAGGCACGTGTCCTCCGTCGACATCAATCCCCATACCGAAGCGGTTACGAAATTTGGCCCCTGAGCGGGCGAGAGAACCATATCGAAAAATCTCTCCATGTGCGGACCCTTTGGGATTACCCCGTAGGATGCTCGCTTCTCATGGAAACGGATGATGTGCGCGCGTTGCCGGTGTTGCCATGATGAACTATCTTCAGACGACAATGCAGACCGGGCCATTGCGCAGTTTGGTAGGCGATCGGCGATGACCCAAGAAATCGCCCAATCCGGATTTCGCGTTGACGTCGAGACTACCGACGTGCGGGCCGGAGGTTGACGTGAAGACATCCACGATGCGTCGGAGAGATCAATTGCATACCGGCACCTGGAGATCCGGGGCGGGGAGGGGGCAGCGCGGCAGCGCGCCATTCATTGGATCGAGTCGATGTGCAATCAGGGAATTGTCTGGTCACAGAAACGTAAGCGGATTGTTCTGCTCACCGTCGACGGGACCCTTCTACCTGCGCGTCGCTCGCCGCTCGAATTTCGCAGCGCTTCGGCAAGGCGCCGATCGTTCCTGACCTCAGTCGTATTTGAAGGGATATTCCAGTTATGGATGCCAGCCGGACCACAAGGGGAGTTCCCTACTATTCCCTCCTGAAGGGAGCGCCGCTTAACGCGGCCGCAATAACCTACGCGAAGGTTGTGAGCTTCGCCGCCGGCATCCTGGTCGCGCGAATGATCGGGGCAACTCAGTACGGCATGTTCAATGTTGCTCGTAGCGTCCTGGAGAGCTGCAGCGTTGTCAGCCCGCTCGGGTTGGATCTCGCGCTGCAACGCCATCTGGGATCCGCGCCGGAACGGCTTTCCACGCGGCTCGGACAGCTGACATTCTTCCGGCTCCTTACCTTCGGTCTTGCAACCATTCCTCCCGCGCTGGCGGCAGTTGGGCTGGGTGACTACGTCGAGCAGTCGATCTATCGTTATCCGGATTTTGCGAATGTCCTTCTTGTGATGCTCATAGCGCTTCCTTTTGCGACGGATATCGCCGTGCTGGGAGGGGCTTATCGGGGGGTATTGAATCCCGCCCCCTTCATGCTGGCGAACTACGTGGTGCAGCCGACTATCCGCCTCATAATCATGGGCGGGATGCTTGTCCTTGGATTTCGGCTGTGGGCCGTTGTCGTCGCGACGAGCGTCTCCTACATCGTGTCCTGGGCGGTGCTGGCCCTGGTTGCGCGCAAGGACCTGGGCGGTAGCGGCATCCCTCATCGGCAAGATTGGGCGGACGTCCGATCGGTTTTCCTATATTCCCCGAGTTTGTGCGCTTCGGTCATTTTCGTGGTTTGGATCCGGAGCGCCGACGCGCTCTTTCTTGGCCATTATGGGAGCGCGAAGGACGTCGGCCAATACGCCGCGATCCTTATGATCGCACAGCTCATCGGTCTCATTGGAGAGGCGCTGGGGCAAACCTTGGGGCCTCGCGTCGCGCTGTGCTACCGCAACAACGACTTCGCCGCCATGGAACACCTTCTGGCGGAGAACATCCGCCGAATGACTTTGGTCTCGGCCCCTATATTCGCTGCCATCCTTTTTTGGGGGGATCGCATTGATTTAGTGCTCGGGCCAACCTTCGCGGTCGATGCGAGCGTGGTTGCGTTCGTCGCAGCAAGAATATTTCTGCAGACCATATTCGGTTACAGCGGATTTGCACTTTCCATGACAGGATGGCACGTCCGGGAAGCAATTCTCCTGGGCTGCGGCGTCTTGCTTTCGGTGGTGGCCTGCTGGGTGCTGGTGCCGCTCTTTGGACAACTCGGCGCTGCGCTGGCGAGCTTTGCGTCGATGGCGATGATAAACTTGGCCCGCCTCGCCATGGTTAGCAGCATGTTTCGCATCCGGATGGTCGGAAAGCCTGTCGCGACTGTGACTGCAGTGGCAATTGCGACAGCAGGTCTGGTGTGGCTTTTGTTGAAGCCGATCGAAGCCCGGACCCTCTTTTTCACAGTGTTTGAAGTTTCGGTATTCCTCACGCTTTTTGCTGGCGCGGCATGGAGTCTGCTTACGACCGATCAAGACCGCGACATTATATCGAATGTCTGCAGGCCATTTCGTGGCTTGGTGGGGAGAGAAGTATGAACGTCCCACGTTTACGGTTGCTCTATGCTGAATAAGCGCCGGGCCCGCGCGATACTCCTGGGCGCGCAGTAGGGGACTACTGCTTATCTTGGTTCTTGCGTTGCGCACGCCTGCAGGCGTCGACGCGCCTGAGCGTTAAGCACCCGCCCGCGGGCCTTATCCAGCGGGAGAGGCTAGATGCATGTTCTCTTGCGATCTCTTTCAATGGTCATTCGAAACCTTGCGCCCCGTCGGGCAGTACAGAAAGTTGTTGATATAGGCAAGGCTCCTGCGGCTTTCGTGCCCAGTTTCGAAAGCCTGCGACGGCAGTCGATTGCTTGCATTGTCGAAGGTTCTGGCAGGCCGACGCTTGCCGCGCTCAAAATAGAACCCTTCGTAGCCAAGATCGGAGAGGCTCTTATCAATCCGGCTAAGCCCGCCTGGATTGTGCCGTTCCTCGATCTCTATGAGCAAGCAGGGCCGTTCGCGGGCGATGGTTTCTCGTCCTCCGTCAAGCACGTCCTCCTCATGACCTTCCACGTCGATCTTGATGAAGGAGATGTTCTTGAAGTCATAGTTGTCCAGCCGGCGCAGAGGAACGTCGATCGACCGAGAGAGGCGCTCATCGGCGACGACGCGCGCTTCGAGGCTTGCCATGCCCTTATCCTCGCCGCGAGAAGAAACGAGCGGAATTCGCAACTTCGTTCGACCTTCCCGAGACGACAGCGCGACATTCTCGACCGCAACATTCTTCATCCTCAACCGGCGGATCCGTTCGGCGACTTCCGGAATCGGCTCGAAGGCATAAACGTAACGAGCCATTCGACTGAGATGATATGCATAGACCCCGGAGCTGGCGCCGATGTCGAGAGCAATGCCGTCTCTGCGCACGTAGTTGTGCAGTTCGCGCAGTTCCCACTCTCCAGTGTGGAGATACTCCTGCCAAAAAGACTTGCGCATCCCCAGCCGGTATCTCATCTCCGCCAATCGTGGGTACTGTGAGATCTGCGTCGTCTTGTCTAACATCGTCAATTCCCGAAACCTGGTCTATCCGAGCCGTGCTGGCAATGGGAGGCCTCGTAGCTGCTTCAAGTGCGCGCACGCATTGCAGCGGTCGCCACCCTCGGTGATTGCCGAGCCTCGGCTCAGGCAATATTGCCAACTGGGTGACGCCTGATACAGCCGGCCATAGGGATATCGTGCCTACCCAAAAGGGATTAGCCCGCCCTCAGTTTCTCAGATGATCGTTATGTTCGGACGCGATGGCCGCGGACCCGTCGACGTCACAAGGAGCAACGAAATCCTGCTGCCGCGACAAAGCCTTCCGATCCAGAAATGGCTTGGTATCAAACCGGTTGTTAGTCGCTCAGACGTGCCGCCGTCAGCCGCCGAGCGTTGGGGACCTCCAGCGTGCCGCATCTCGCCTGTGATCCGGAAAAGGTCGCACTGCCGATCCTGCGTGTGTGGCGGGCGTCGGCGACCGGCGAGCGCCGCGTTCGAGCCGCAAATACAATGGGATCGCGGTCAAAGACAAGAAAGTCAGCGCATCGAGCAGGTCATGAACTCCGGATATTCCGGCCGTCTCGAAGAATGAAAACAGCAAGCTCAAGATTGGAAAAGCCAGAAGCAGCCAAAAGAAATCGCGTTCGCGACCGGCAGAGGTCTTCGCGCGGTCAATACCTGTTGCTAGGACCGACGCAATGCAACCTAGCAATAGGATCAATCCAACGATCCCTGTTCCGAGAATTACATCTAAATATCCATTGTGGGGATCGACGGCGGCCGAAAAGAGTTGGCCCTGGAGGAGCGGCTTGATGTAATCGTGCGTTCCGGCGTAGTAGCCGTACCCGAGCAAGGGCTTCTGCCAGATTGCGTCAAGCACGACGCGCCAGATGTCGGCGCGTCCAGTGAAGGTCGCATCGCGCCCAACCATGACCACGAGGTCCGCGCTGTAAAGAGAGAAGAGTGTAAACGCCAAAGCGCTTACCCCAATGACAATCAGCAGAAGAAGGGTTCGCGAAACGGGAGCAGATCGTAAGAGAAAATAGTAGACGGCCAGCATGCACAGAGCGACCCATGAGCCAACCGATTGGGCGAATACCAGGCACGCAATCGCCGCGATAATACATATCACCTGAAAACCGACGGACGCGCCTATCAGGCGCCGGAAAGACAGGAAGATGAACAAGCTGGTGGATGCTGCGGCGCCCAGTTGATTCTTATGCCCGAATACGCCGCGCCACAGGCCGGCGCGAGCGTCTCCGAGGGCATCATCCAGTTGATGCGTTCCATACTGCGGAAGAGCGACTGCCATCACCACGCTCGCGAGTATCAGAAACGCTAATACTCTGACTATGGTTTTGCAGAAGACCTCGATATCCAGAATCTGACAGATGGCAGCAATGGCAACGATATATAGAAGCAGTAGGGAAGCCTCTTTAAACGTGTCGTATGGATTCACGGACCACATGGTCGATGCGAGGCAAAAAAGCGGGTAGATGATTGTGACTGCCGGAAGGCATATGTCTGAACCCCGATACAGGAGGGCAATTGCGAGGCAAAAGAAAGGAAATGCCATCTGGAGAAAGTAGACTAGTTTGTTCTCCACTTGCCCTTCGATCGGAACGGTCGGATCGACACCCGAAATCAGATAAAAGAACGGGTATACGAAGATTAGCAGCAGGCCGATGAGAAGCAGTTCGGCGACTTTCGAGTAGATGAGGCCGGATATCTGGGGGTGTACATTTGAGCTCGTCAGGGATCTCATCCGCCGTTCTCCACCAAAAGCCCGGTCAAAAAGTCTCTATAGTGGTCAAGCATGCGGTCGGCTGCAAAATTTGCGGCAACAAATTGGGATGCTGCACGTCCAACGGTTTCTCGCTTGACCGGCTCGCTCAGCATCTGGAGAAAGTCTACCAGGGATGTTGTATCTCCGGCCGGGAATAGAAAGCCGGTCTTCCCAGGAATGACCATTTCGGCAGCATTCCCGACGTTGCTGACAACGACTGGCAGACCCATTGCCATCATTTCCAATGTGGCAAGCGGCGCCGCCTCGAAGAAACTGCAGAGGACGCCAACATCGAAAGCGCTGGTGTAAGGTCGTACGTCCTGCTGGAGTCCGGAAAAGACGATATGCTCCAGCATCCCGTGTTGTTTCGCATACTGCTCAATGGCCGATTGCGTAGGACCACTTCCTACAAGCAGGGCTTTGGCCGGATACCCCCGGTCTCGAAGTATTCGGATGGCGTCGACCAGCTGCGAATGATTTTTTTGAGGACGAAAGTGGCCGCACAGGCCGATTACATAATCGCCCGGTCCGAACCCCAGCATTGAACGGGTCCGATCTCTCCACTCATTGACCGAACGCGTCGAGAATCGACGCAGGTCGACACCGTTCGGAATGACGATGGCGGTCGGAGGTGAGTATCCTCGATCTTCCCATAGCTTGCGCTGATTTCGGGCAACATAAACCACTGCGTCGGCACGGGCGACGACGGAGCGGTAGATAGGATGAAATACCCGCTCTCGGGCAGTCTGAAAGTCCGGATTGTGGATTACCGATACGAGTTTGGCATTTGAGCTGGCCAGGCGCCGTGAAACAGTAGCAAAGAGCAATGGTCGCTCGTCTATCGCGACAATTATGTCGGGGCTGTGGGTGCGGATTATGCGTGACAGGCCGAATATCGTGCCAATGTCGTAGATCCGGTTGCCGTTAAGCATCCTGATGGAGTCTTGGCTGAGGTGGACCGTCGAATGAGTGCTTGTGAGGCTCACTGTCGTGCAGGCATCACCGTGGGTCGCCATCGCATTCGCAAGCTGAAATGTGTGGACCTCAGCACCTCCCGGACCAAGACTGTTAAGAACGAACATCACCCGCATGAGTGTCTCTATAGGTTGAAGTGTTGCGGCCAGGCTACGCAGTAAGCCTAACCGTGGGCTCGTATAGCATCTTCGTAGACGCCCGTAGTTTCTCGCGCGATGACCTCCCAGCTCAGTTCCGCGCGAGCATGCTCTGTTGCGCCGCGCCGCAGTCTCTCGTCCAGCGTCTCGGTCGCGATAAACCGCTCCATTGCATCAGCCAGAGAACCTACGCTTTTCGGCGTAACCAACAAGCCATTGTGCTCATTCATGACCACGTCGGGCAGTCCTCCGACGCAGGTCGCGATGACGGGCCGCCCGAACCCGAAAGCCATCGCGGCGACCCCGCTCTGAGTGGCATCCGTGTACGGAAGTAGAACCGCACTCGCCCGGCGGAAGAGCTGTGGAATTTCGTCGGCGAGAAGATGACGGTCCATCAATTCGACCCAGGGCATTTGGGCGATCCTGGCGCGATACTGTTCTAGATCGGATCCCGTTCCCGCAACCACCAAACGAAACTGTAAGCCTCTCGAAGACAGAAGCTCTGCGGCCTGTAAGGCATATCCAAGGCCCTTATAGGCTTCGATCCGTCCAAAGAATAAAAACACCGGCGGTTTCTCGGGAATGGTTTCCGTTCGGCCTTGATCGTCCCCGAGCACACCGTGCCGAACTGACGCAAGTTGAAGGGTCCGCTGCGGCTCTCTTCCTCGCCATTCCTCCCGAATTCGTTCGCCATGTACTATCAAACGATCTGCACGAGTACGCAGACGTATCCGATAGTCCGCAGACTTCTCGGCCACGCGCCGGTCAGCTCCGCTATGCGGGACCGGATCGTGCACGGTGACGACGAGTGGAGTCGAATACCTCAGGGCGTCGTTGGTCCACGTTGGAACACAACTCGTCACTTCCTGAACGTGAATTACGTCAGGTTGAAATCGTCTTATCTCACGCGTCAGCCTGATGGCGTGGATCAGCGCGCTGCGACGTCTGAGCTGTCCAAACCACAGAACATTTCCACGTCTCACGAGCTCATCCCGCAAAGATTTGGAAAGATCATGCTGGGCATTGGACGAGTCCAGGATCAGTAACACCTCGTGATGCCTATCAAGCGCCAAGGCGAGTCGGGACGCGTACTCCGCGTAGTGGAACGATACGAGGGCCACCCTCACTTGTAGTCCCCCACGGCTGGCGGGGTGGGCGCGACTACCAACGAAACGATCTTGCGATCATGGTCCATCATTATCAGAAACCATGATGATCTCGCGCTATCGACTCTCTCCGGGCTCGCGCCGCCAGTACGAACCACGCGCATGAGACGCGTGCGCCGGCGGGCGAGCCAAGCCTCGTTCGTTCCTTTAGAGCATATAGCGCATCACGTGTGGGCAGCATCGTATCAAGATCCCAACTCGAAGTCTTTCAGGAAAGTCGTATCCGCCTTGTTCAGCGCGACCCCGAGCATGAGTTCGTTTATTCCGCTACAGACTTTAAGCGCATGCGCGGCGACACCGACATTCGTGCGCCCGCATTCGGCAACAAGGATGAACGAATCCAATAGGTGGGCCGCAGCGCGAACATCGGCAAACGGGGCCACGGCCGGCAGATCGACAATGATGTATTCGTAGGTGTTGCGAAGATTTTTGAACAGCTCGTCGAGGGCCTCCGATCTCAGGGCATCGCTCGCGTAAATCGGTCGAGAGCTACTGCCGGCTGGTAGAAAGGACAGCCGTGATGATGGATCGGTCCACGTTATTGCGGGCAATGAAACGGACCCTGTCATAGCATCCAGAATGCCAGATGCGGCAGCCGGAGCTAATCCGGCCGACAGCGATCGATCTCGCAAATTGCAATCCAGCAGGACAACTCGAGCCTCGGTGCGTGCTATGAGTAACGCGAGGGCCGCCGCAATGGTGGACTTTCCCTCTTTGGGTCGCGTTGAGGTAATCCCAATAACCTGCATTCGCTTGCCGCTACGGGTCATCGAATCGATGGCCAGCTTGATTTCAAGAAGCGACTCGGTAAACGGGGACTGTGGTGCATCCGTAACGGTCCAAATTGGACTCTCCATACGTACAATGTTTTGCGATCGTGGATCTGTCGACGTTGCACGCTTAGGAGCCCGTTCGCCATCTGGCGATTGGAAGGCCAGGCCATTGCGTGCTGGAATCTTTGCGCTGGAGCTCGTCGGCAGTCTTCGCGCAGAGCCGGCGAAGAACGTTTTCAACCTTCCGCGGACGCCGTTGGACGTGATCATCGGCACAGTTGCGATACAGGGGACATCGAGGTCATTCCAGACCTGGGCACTTGCACGGATGCTTTGGTCTGATAGATCGCGCCACACTCCGAACGCGACGCCAAGAAGCAGCCCCGCGATGGTCGACAATCCAAGCACGATTGTGCGCTTCGGCGAACTGGCCTTTAGGGGAGGCAAGGCCCTGCTGATCAGACTCGCCTCGAGCACTGGCGTGGCTTGCTGTCGCGCCGCCTCATTCCGACGCAGCACGCGCTGAAAATTGTCATAGGCGCCTTTGGATGAGTCGGCAGCTGCAGCCAGTGCCCGCTCCGCGCCCGCATTGCCAGCATCCGCTGAATCCTTGTTCCTGCGATAGTCCTCCAATGCCTTTTGGGCAGCTGATGCTTGATTGCTCAACTCGGTCAGTCGATTCTGAATCCACGCCTCATCCTGCAAACTGAGATTGTATTTTGCGTCCATTTGACGGGCGATATAGATTTCCGGAATCGTGTTCAAGATCTGCGCAGCTCGCTCAGGGTCGGCCGAGTCGAAGCTCATCGAGACGATATAGGTGAGACCCACGCGCTTAACTGAAAGCTTGCGTTGGAAGGAATCCAGGGCATGTCGCATCACCGTAGATTCCGAGTCCGGCTTGCTCCAGCCGAGCAACTGAGTGAGCGAGCGGATCATGCCGCCTACGATGCCGGTTCGCCCGACAAATTCCGGATCCTCGGTTAGATCGAGTTTCTGCATCACGGCACGAGCGATACTCTCGGATCTCAAGATTCCGATCTGACTTTCCACGATCGTTGAAACGGACGCAGCGTCTGCCAAAGGCGCTTTCGACTCAATGACGAGATCGGCGTCAGCGGTGTACGTGGGTACGACAGCGAGGAGGTAGAGGAGAGCGATGCTCCACGTTACCAAACACGTCAACGATATGATCCAGAGACGCCGCAATATGAAGTGCGCCACATCCGCCAGGGACACGACCGGCAAACCTTCGGGCAACGCAGTGTCACGATTTATCGAATGATTCGATCTAATGGGCGTCTGCAGCATGTTATTCCTACCAGCACTAACAGTTGCATTGTCCGGCCTTCAATGTCCGGCTTGACGGTGTGGCGACGCGAAATTGATGACATCAGCTCAGCGAAGGCGTCGTTTCGCGCGACGGGACGTGAGCGAGACCCCGCGATGCCGTTCCACAGGAGGGCATAGCGACGCTGTGTCTGACTTCGGGGAAATTGCCGGTGCCGAACGCCAACGAGCAGATTCAAGCTGGCGATCAGGAAAACTTCCGGAAGGTATCTGACCGGATCCGGCGAATGCACGAGGATCAGCCGGTGGTAGAGAACGGCGGCGATGTAGGCCGCTATGACAACGAA
This sequence comes from Bradyrhizobium ingae, assembly GCF_055791185.1. Classification (NCBI taxonomy): domain Bacteria; kingdom Pseudomonadati; phylum Pseudomonadota; class Alphaproteobacteria; order Hyphomicrobiales; family Nitrobacteraceae; genus Bradyrhizobium; species Bradyrhizobium ingae. Next base: position 164,862 of record NZ_JBVUBB010000007.1, on the reverse strand, counting down.
TAAGAATTTGCTGATGGCTGCTGATATTCGCAGGACAGTTGGTAGCCTCTTGCCGAGGTAAGCCGGGAGTTCCCTGCTACCGGCGATCGAACGCGCCGGAAACCTGGTGGACATCCGCAAGTTGGTAAAGGACGCACAACTCATAGCACCCTACGACCCCGAGCTCTGTTCGTCCTGACCAGAGCGGCCGCAGTCTCGGTAGCACCGGGGGGACGGACGGGGGAATTGCTATAAATGGGTAGGTGTGGGGGGTAGCTATAATGGTCCATCGAGCCGAGGAACCGCGCCTCGAGATCGGCCGGGGTGGTTCGATGCCGAATGAACGCGGATTTCTCGCCGCGCTCGACACAGCGCCGGATTTCTTTTTCGCCGCTCTCTCGCGACTGGCTAGGTACAAGCAGGAAACACTGCGAGAGCGATAGGGAAGCGGGCCCCCTCGGCCCGCGCTGCGAGTTGCCAGGCCGGGGAGAATGTCCGCTTCGATCTTGCGCGCTATTCACGCAAGAGCAGCAGGGAGCATCCTGCCCGGCGCCTGGACTTGGAGAAGTCGACGAAAGTTTCGCAACCTTGCTCGCGATGGGCTCGCTCGCGCAGCCGCAGTCGTTTCTACTTGTAGAGCCGTGCCGCTACGCGATTCCCTCGCTCCACGCCCTTGCGGAGAAGGCCGTCGATAGGGGGGACCGCGACGTGACCTGGCTGGGGGGCCAGTGAAGCCGGCTCGTTGATCTGCTCCATCTCGGAGATCACCGTGAGAGGCTTCGCGATCCCTCTGCCTGGATCGACGGCTGTGAGCGCGCGACCGCTCGTGGCTCGTACCAGCGACCCATGGTTCATTCCCCAGATCGCCGCTTGTGTCCGGTTCTGGACCCGGATCTTGCGCAGGATCGCCTTGACGTGGACCTTCACGGTTGCTTCGGCGATATCGATCTTTCGGGCAATGCACTTGTTGGAATCGCCTTCGATAAGGCAGGATAGAATTGCCTTTTCGCGCGGCGAGAGTTGCGGCGAGATCGTGTCCTCCGATGTGACGAGGATCGAGTGCTCGTTTTCGCTGAGCGGCGCCGTTTCGTGTTCGCGATTGCCGTCGAGAGCGAACGACAGGAATGCCGGCGGGAAGACGGTCTCACCCATCGTGACGAGCTCAACGGACTTGATGAAGGCATCGCACGAAATGACGTTGACGAAGTAGCCGTTGGCGCCCGCACGAAATGCAGAAGCGAGTTCCGCCGGCCGATAATTGTCCGAGACGATCGCAATGCGCGCGTCCGGATAACGATCTTTCACATATCCGATTTGTTCTTTCGCAAGATCGAAATCATCGCCGGTATGGACGATGAGAAACATCAGTTGCTCTGTTTGAAGTGAGCTTGGCAATTCCGCGGGGCTCGACGCCGATACCGCGATACGAAAATTTGCTGCGTGAAGTATTCTAGCAATACCTTCTCTAATCAGAACGTTTCTTCCAATAAGAACCATTCCGTAAGATTGCCGCCTCCTCATTTTACCCTCCAGCCTACGCAATGACACAACAGCGACGGACGGTTGAACTCAATTTGGTCCTTGGACGGACGAACGAATCGTTGTTGTTAAATTGGTCGTTCTCCCTAAGCGTGTAGTCTTCAAAAATATCGAGTTACTTCGATCGTGTTCCTCCTCTTTCGTCGTTTGCCGAGCGTTGTCGGCGTCTGCTCCAAATTCCTTAAGCGTTTATGAATGTTAGATGCGAATTTGAGATCGCCCTATATATCGTTGGTTATAGGAACGAACCCGCGTATATCCGTGTGAGTGCGGTGGTTAAAAACGGCTTCTGGCACAGTCTATGGGCGAATAAGGTCGGGATGTTGATTCAACGTTGAAGAACTTCTCGGAGTTTTTGTTTGTCGATGCCACGTCTGCGCGAACACATTCTGCAAGCGAGTTAACGACGCGGCGCGTATCGAACGTTGCGGAATTATCGAAGGTGCCCCGTTGAAGATTTCGCGGTTGTCCGGGCTCGTTCGAAACAGGGGCAGGCGCGCTGCCATCTGATCACCGGAATCTTACGGGGCACTCGCCTCGCCAAATTGCTGGAAGAGAGTCGGGAAGCGAGCAGACCAGCGTGCCCGTTAACCTTTAAGTTTTGTGCTGCGATGTTGATTCGCTTGCGTTTTTGGATATTTCGGATGATTGTATTATTAGTAGTCGAAATAGTTGCGGGGGCGCGGAGTTCATATTCTGGGGGCGACACGCTGAGGAGCGCCCAATGCGACGTACCAGTGTAGTCATTGCAGACCGGCATCCGGTGGTCCTGCAGGGCCTGAGCAACGTGCTCGGTGCTGCAGTCGATTTCAATGTCGTCGCATCTTGTAGCGACGCTGCGAGCTGCATCGAAGCGATCCGGAATCTGGCGCCGGACATCGCGATCGTCGATGCGGCCATGCCGGACCTCGGCGCGTTGAGAGTTCTTTCGGTCATTAGTTCAGAAAATCGTTCGACGCATTTGGTTTTTTTCGCCGCGAGTGAAGATTGCGAACTGGTACTCGCCGCAACGCCGATGACTTGTAGCATCATCCTGAAGGACACGGAGCCCGAAGCGCTGGTGCAGTCCTTGCGGCACGTCGCCAACAATCAAAACCTGCTGCCGGCCACGCCGTCCGAGTCGATCGTGTCGCAGGAGCAGGGCACGATTTCGGAGAACGCCCTGACCGCGCTGACGGACCGCGAGCGTCAGATCATGCGCCTGGTCTCCGAAGGATTGTCGAACAAGGAAATCGGGCGGCGGTTGAACATAGCCGACGGCACCATCAAGGTGCACCTGCACAACATCTTTCAGAAGCTCGAAATCAGCAATCGGACGGTGCTCGCGGCCCTCGCCATCGCGCAACACGAGCGTACCGTTCCGCGAGAGAAGGCTCGCATCCCGGATTGAGTCCAGCACGTCCCCCGGGCTTGGCGGGGTAGCCCGTCGGGGCAGGCGGCTGATCCAGAATCGCAGCCAAAATATCGCGCAGGAAGTGTATTTATTGGGTCATCTGCAGCTCTGGGTCGATCTCGGTTTGTCCGTTGTCAGGTAAAACTAAGTCGCGGGCAGTAGCGAGCGGTTCCAGATGCGATCGCAGAGATGTGCCGACTGGATGGACGTGGGCACATCTGGAGCGGCGGCCCTGGCCCTCCCTGCTGCCCCCTACGGTCAGGGCCGTTTCTCCACAGGCGGCCAGCCAACAGGACTGAACTCTGTGGTCGAGCTGCGAGCGCACGCGGGCGCATCCTGATGTCCCTTCAGTTTCACCGTGCCGTCCACGACATGGAAATTTGGAGCGCGACCGGCGACGGCTTTTCCTTTGTGATCACGTATGAGAGCCCTGCCGGGTCCGGCTTTCATGGACGTGCCGGTTTTGTGGCGTCGTGGCGACCGCTCTATCGGAACAACGGCGCGATCAAGATCGGCGGTTCGGCGTTTGCGACTTTCACGGAGGCCGCGGAAGCCTGCAACACGATGCTGGAGCACCTAAAGGGACCTGCGCCGGAATGAAGTGCGCAGCCTGCCGGCCGCTACCCGTAAATAGCTGGATCTCGGCGGTCAGGCGGTGTTGCCGGCGTCGACCGTGACCACGGTGCCGGTGATGTTCCGGCCGCCTTCGCCGAGAAGGAATTCGACCATGGAAGCGACGTCGTCGGCTTCGGGCAGGCGGCGCAATGCGCTGCGGCCGGTGATGCGCCGTCGGCCTTCGTTGTCCAAGGAGCTGGTCAATTCCGTGTCGATGAAGCCTGGCGCGACCGCGTTCACGGTAATGCCGACCTTGCCGACTTCCCGGGCCAGCGAACGGGTGAAGCCGGCAACCGCGGCCTTGGACGCCGCATACACGGACAGGCCGCTGTAGCCGGTCGAGGCGATGATAGAGGAGATGTTGACGATCCGCCCAGCGCCGTCGGCCATCATATGGCGCGCGACGTATTTGGTCAGGATGATCGGCGATAATACGTTGAGGCGGATCAAGGCCTCGATTTCCGAATTGTGCATGGTGGCCAGCAGCCCGTCGGTGCCGATCCCGGCATTGTTGACGAGGCCGTAGATCGCGCCGAATTCGTCCCGCACCGATTTTGCGAAGGCCGGGATCGCATCGGTCGCCGCAAGATCGCAGGCGCGGAAATGCAGGCGCCGCGGTGCTTCGCGGACTGCAGCTGCGAGCTCGCCGCTCTCGCGGCGCGCTACCGCGACCACATTGTAGTCGCCGGATGCGGCGAGCCTGCGTGCAACGGCAAGACCGATACCGCGGCTGCCGCCGGTGACGAGAATGTTACGCATCGGTTCGTGCCAGTTTCCCTGCTGCCGTGACGTCGCCCGCGAGTCCATCAAGCGTATGCCGAACCATCTTCGGCAGCCCTGACGTCCCGGAGGTCAGCATCAGCCACTCGCTTGCGCGCTCGACCTTCGATCCTGCGGTCCTGCCTTCGGGCAGGTCGATGCCGATAATCGTGTGGTTGCCGGCATGACATCGCTGTAACGGCCGATCGGTGACGATGGTGTCGATCTCGGCCTGCTTGAGCAGGACCTGCAGGCGATCCCAATCGAATTCGGGCGGGCATAGAAGTATCCGGCGGGCGACGCCGTCGATCTCGATCATTGCAAGCCCGGACAGCAGCTGTCCGGACCTCGCAAGCAGTACCGAACGGTCGGCCAGCTCGCAGGATCTGCCGGTCAGGCAACTGTGCTCGACAATGTCGGTCAGCGATACGCTGTGCCTGGCATCGGAAATCGTGCGGCCCTTCAGCTCCGGGCCGAGATATTGGCGCAGCGCGAAGATGTCAGGCGGGGACATTCTCGTAGGCTCGGACAAACTCGCCGAGGGTTGACGGGAAGGCCGCATCCTCGGCGACAGTGAAGGGATCGATACCGAGCTCGTCCTCCAGCCGCGCAACCAGGATTGCGAATGCCAGCGAATCGAAACCGGTTTCGTTCAGCGCCAGATCGTCCTCGAGCGGAGGAAGCGCAACCTTCTGTTCCTCGGCGATCTGCTTCATCGCGGAGAAAATCTTCGACTTGACCGACATGGTACACCTCACTTCTCGGCTTTCAGGTCCGATGTTAAAGTCTGATTTCGCTGTCAGCGATGCTTGCGTAGACGGCCCGGTCGATCGAGCGGTAGTCGCCGGTCGCCGGATCGCGCAGGAACAGCGGATCGTCGACGACCGACGGATCGAACCCCTCGCGGACCAGCCGTTGCTTCTTCTGCTTGAAGGTATCGGTCGCATCGAGCGCCCGGCATAGCCTGACGAAGAGGGGAACTGCATAGGGCGGAAGCCGACGCGACAAGTGTTCTCGGAATATCGCGAGATCGAAACCGCGGTCCACCACCAAAGCCGCCATGCCCGCGCGGCCATCGGCCCCGGAAACAGCAACTCCATAGGTCGAGGCGTCGAGAACGCCCGGGCATTCCCTGATTGCGTCGTTCACTTCGCTGGTCGCGACGTTCTCGCCCTTCCAGCGGAAGGTGTCGCCGACGCGGTCGACGAAGTGCAGGTAGCCCTGCTCGTCGCGCAGCATCAGATCACCGGTGCGGAACCAGACATCGCCATCGGTAAAGACGTCGCGAAGAATCTTCTTCTCTGTCTCGGCGGGATCCGTGTAGCCCTCGAAAGGTGCGCCGTCGCGACCGGCTCTGCCGATGCGCCCGACCGCCTCGCCCGTCTCGCCAGGCGCGCAGGCGATGCAGAGCCCTGCATCGGTGCGGAGTGGACTGCCGCTGTCAGCATCGATCTTGACGATCGAGGCGGGAAAGCGATGCGCCAGCACTGGCGGAATCCGGCCGATCGCGCCGGGTTTTCCTTCGACGTTGAACAGCGAAAAATTGCCTTCCGTGGCGGCATAGAATTCGAGGATCTGCGGAATCGCGAACCGGCCGGCGAACCTCTCCCAGATGTCGCCGCGCAGTCCGTTGCCGACGGCCAGCCGCAGCCCGTGTCGCGCCTCTCGTTCGGCCGCCGGCGCCTTCAGCAGATAGCGGCAGAGTTCGCCAATATATTGGAAGATGGTGCAGTCGAAACGCACGATGTCGTCCCAGAAGCTGCCGGCGGAGAATTTCTCGGCAATCGCGACCGAGCCGCCCGCGCGGAGCATGCTGCAGGGAGCCGCGACGCCACCCACGGAGTGGTACAGCGGCAGGCAGTCGTACAGGCGATCGCTGGTGGATGCGTCGGTCAGTCCGGCAAACCATCCGCCCCAGGTGAGAATTCGGCGGTGACTGACGTTCGCCGCCTTCGGTAGCCCCGTGGTGCCCGACGTGTAGATGAGCAGGGCGCGTCGATCGATCGTGACGTCGCCACGTTCGGCGAGCGACAGCGGGCGCGGCTCGAAAACGGCGAGCGCCGCCTCCAGATCGCCGTTGGGCTCGCCGCCGCCGAGGCTCCAACTCTGCGGCACGCGGCGCAGATGCGGACGCGCGGTCTCGAATGCATCCGCGCAATCGGCTGCCAGGATGATGTGATCGGCACACGCAACGTCGATGCAGTGGGCGAGGGACTGGCCTACGAGCCTGGTATTGATCAGCGCCACCGTGCAGCCGACGCTGCTGATGCCGAGCCAGCAGGCGAGATAGTCCGGCCGGTTCGGCATCAGCAGACAGACGGTGCTGTCTGCATGGAGGCCGAGGCTGCGCGCCCAGCGCGCATACCGGTTGATCCGGGCGGCGAGTTCTCCGTAGGTGAACGATTGGTCATCCGAGACCAGGGCAGGTTGTCCGGGCTGACGCTGAGCCCATTCTTCTACGATGTCAGCGAACAAGCGATGCGGCTGCGCTTCGACCTGCGCGGTTAGCGCGAAGGCCTGCAGCCAGGTCTTGGCGGCGGAGCGTCTGCGCTGCGTCGCGTCGCGTCTGCTCGCCGGCTCGATCACGTCCGTCTTCACGATCTGATCATTCAATTGGGTTGGAGCGACATCCTGCTCGCTGGTCGGCAGGGGCGCGGCCATAGCGGCCGTGCAATCATCATCGATACGGCCGGCTCGGTTGTCGAGGCAGAATCCCTGTTCAACCGGATTCATCCCGGCCCGGGTCCGAGCTGGTTGAGGATCATCCGCTCCATCGTCTTCACCGATTGAAAATTTTCCGGCGTAATCGCGAGTTGGGGAAGGGTGAGATCGAACTCGGCCTCAACCTTGAGCATCAGCTCCACCATGCCCATTGAGCTCAGCCCGATATCCACCAAGCGAGACTCCGGGTGGACGTCTGCAGTGATCGCGTTTTGCTCGAGAACGCTCCTGACGACGGATAGAACACGGTTCTGAACGTTGACGGTAAGGTCATGCATTTCGACGGCCCTCGCCGTGACCAGGTTTGATCACACGGGGGGCGACGATACCCAACTGCTCTTCCGGTCAATAGCTCTGCTTCGGGGGTACCTCGCTAGGGAGTGGCAGCTCTGCGACACCCACTTTTGCGCCAACGACGCAGCCGGGGAAGTGGGTTAGTTGTCGATTTCAAGCGGCTCTCGACGTGGTTCGCGTCGTCCAACCATGAAACGCGAGGCTTTGGCTCATGAGTGTGCAGGAAGTCCAGTTCCGTGATATCGCCACGGAAATCGGCCGTGTAGCATTCTCTCCTGACGGCTCGTCGTTCCGGCAGCGGACGGCAAATGTCGCGGAGGTCGCTGCGACGGAGGCCGAGGCGGTCGATCGTGAGGCGCGCTTTCCGCGCGAGGCGATCGACGCGGCGCGCAAGGAAAGGCTTCTCGGCGCCCAGATACCGATCGAGTTCGGCGGAGACGGTGCGTCCATCTCCGAGGTGGCCGATATGTGTTACGCGCTCGGCCGCGCCTGCTCCTCGGTCGGGATGATCTTCGCGATGCATCAGACCAAGGTCGCGTGTCTGGTTCACCACGGCGCGGGCAGCGCCTGGCACGAAAGACTCATGCGCCGCGTGGCCGCCGAGCAGTTGCTGCTGGCATCGTCGACGACGGAAGGCCAGAACGGTGGAAACATACGGTTCAGTTCGGCGGCAGTGGAGCGCGCCGGCGGCGAGATTTCGCTGGCGCGCGACGCGACGGTGATTTCGTACGGCGCGGAGGCGGACGGCATCATCACCGTCGCTCGTCGCTCCGACTCCGCGGCCGGATCCGATCAGGTGCTCCTGGCCATCACCCGCGACGACTATACGCTGGAACCCACTCTCGCGTGGGAGACGCTCGGCATGCGTGGGACCTGCAGCGCCGGGTTCAAGCTGAATTTCAGAGGCGCCGCGGAACAGATATTCCCCGTGGCATACGAAAGGATTCACGCGCAGACGATGACGCCCGTCGCCCACCTGTGCTGGTCCTCGGTCTGGGCGGGAATCGCGGCTGCGGCTGCGGACCGAGCGCAGCGCTTCATTCGTAAGGCTGCCCGCGGGGCAGGCGGCAATATGCCTCCCGGCGCGGCCCATTTCACCGCCGCCAGAATGACGCTGTCGAAACTGCGCGCCATCATCGCCGCGAATCTCCAGTTCTATGAGGCTCGCGAACGGGACGAGCGCGCGCTGTCGTCGATGGACTTCCAGTCTTCGATCAATCTTCTCAAGGTGGAGGCCTCCGAGCTCGCGGTCGCGACCGTCATGCACGCGATGCGCGCCTGCGGCCTGTCCGGTTATCGCAACGATACCGACGTAAGCATCGGTCGCCACCTGCGCGACGTGCTTTCCGCTCCGATCATGATCAACAACGATCGCATCCTTGCCAGCATGGGTACCGCTACGCTGATGAGCGCCGTCCCGGAATCCCTGCGCGATTGATATTTGGTCCTCGAAAAGGAAATGGGGCTCGACATGAACGTGGCCATGTTTGCAACAACGCCGGATTCGGCTTCCCGTCCGTCCGATCCGCTGGACCATCTTTCCGATCTGCTGTTCCACGAGATGGGCTCGCCGGGGGTCTATGGTCGCACCGCGCTCTATGAAGACGTCGTTGAGCGGCTTGCGCTGCTGATCTCGCGGCATCGCGAAGCGGACACCGAGGTGATGCGCTTCCCTCCCGTCATGAATCGCGCGCAGCTCGAGCGGTCGGGCTATCTGAAAAGTTTTCCGAACCTGTTGGGTTGCGTTTGCGGCTTGCACGGCACGGATGGCGAGATCCACGCCGCGGTCAGCCGCTTCGAGAACGGCGGCGACTGGACGGAGTCGCTTTCACCGGCCGACCTCGTGCTGTCGCCGGCAGCCTGCTACCCAGTCTATCCGATCGCGGCGAGCCGCGGCCCCGTACCGGCAGGCGGTTGGCGTTTCGACGTAGCCGCCGATTGCTTCCGCCGCGAGCCCTCGCACCATCTCGACCGGCTGCAGTCCTTCAGGATGCGCGAATTCGTCTGCATAGGCAGCCCTGACCTGACCTTCGCGTTCCGCGAGCGTTGGATCGAGCGGGCTCAGGAGATCGCTCGCGATCTCGGGCTGCCCTTCAGGGTCGACTACGCCAGCGATCCGTTCTTCGGCCGCGTGGGCCAGATGATGGCCCTGAGCCAAAAGCAAATGTCGCTGAAATTCGAACTGCTTGTGCCTCTGCGCTCGGAGGAACAGCCGACGGCGTGCATGAGCTTCAACTATCATCGCGAACATTTCGGTGCCACCTGGGGCATCGTGGATGCGGCGGGTGAGCCGGCTCATACCGCCTGCGTGGCGTTCGGAATGGACCGACTCGCGGTCGCCATGTTCCACACCCATGGCGTCAACACGACCCGCTGGCCGACAGCAGTGCGGGACCTGCTCGGCTTCCCGCGGAACGACCGGTAGGCGGCGTCTGAACTGGAGGACGTGCGATGCGCCAGGGACATCCCGAGATCGCTCGGGATCGAAGAGCCGAGGGACCCTCCTCAATGAGGAGAGAGACCATCGCGGTCCACGGCGGCTTCAAAGACGATCCGGTCACCAAGGCCGTCGCCGTGCCGATCTATCAGACCGCTTCTTACGCATTCGACAGTGCCGACCATGGCGCCGCACTGTTCAACCTTGAAGTGGACGGCTTCCGCTATACACGGATCGGCAATCCGACCAATGCGGTACTCGAGAGCCGGGTCGCCGCTTTGGAAGGAGGCATCGACGCACTCAGCGTGGCCTGTGGTCAGGCCGCGGTGAACTATGCGGTGGTCAATATCGCCGAGATGGGTACCAATATCGTCTCGGTTCCGCAGCTCTACGGAACCACGCATACGCTGTTCGCACACATCCTGCCGAGGCAGGGCATTACGGTGCGGTTTTCGGAAGACGACCGGCCGGCGAGCGTGGAAAAACTGATCGACGACGATACGCGGGCGGTGTTCTGCGAGAGCGTCGGGAATCCGGCCGGAAACATCTGCGACATCGAAGCGATGGCCGAGGTCGCGCACCGGCACGGTGTCCCGCTGATCGTCGACAACACGGTACCGACACCGATCCTGCTCCGGCCGATCGAATACGGCGCAGACATCGTCGTGGAATCGCTGACGAAATTCATGGGCGGGCATGGCACCACGCTCGGCGGAATTATCGTCGACGGCGGCAAGTTCCCATGGGCGGAGCATCGCCGGCGCTTCCCGATGATGAACGAGCCGGAGAAGTCTTATCACGGGCTGGTTTTCAGCGAGCGCTACGGCGCTGCTGCCTACATCGCGCGCTGCCGCGCCGTCTCGCAGAGAACCACCGGCGCCGTCCTGGCGCCGATGAACGCTTTCCTGCTGCTCCAGGGCATTGAGACCGTCGCGCTGCGGATCGAGCGACACGTCGACAACGGCGAGAAGGTTGCGAAGTTCTTGCGCAATAACCGCGGTGTCGGGTGGGTGAACTATGCCGGCTTTGATGACAGTCCCTATTACGCGCTGACCCAGAAATATCTGGGCGGCCGGGCATGTTCGCTGCTGACTTTTGGTGTGGCCGGAGGCTTCGAGGCGGGCAAGCGGTTCTACGACGCGCTGAAGCTGTGCAAACGGCTGGTCAATATCGGCGACGCGAAATCGCTCGCTTGCCACCCCGCATCGACCACGCATCGGCAAATGTCGCCCCAAGAGCAGGACAAAGCCGGCGTGCGGCCGGAGATGATCAGGCTGAGCGTCGGAATCGAGCACGTCGACGACATCATCGCAGACCTCGACCAGGCCCTGCGCGCTGCGAACTGATGTTTCGGCAACCATGAAGGCATCCGGATGGCTGTTTTAATCGACGTTGATTCGTACGAACACCACCTCTTATCGAGAGCATCGCGCGGAAGTGATTGTGCAAAGACGTCACCGGGAAACCACGTCGAGTGCCTCGATATCGGGCTCATCAACAACATGTCGGATGCCGCCTTGATGTCGACCGAGCGCCAGCTGTTCGACCTGCTCGATGCGGCTGCGGGACGACTTCTCGTCAGGTTGCATTTCTATACGATGGAAGCGACCCCCCGTTCGGAATGGGGGCGCGATTACGTGCGCCGATACTATCGCGGTATCGACGATCTCCTGAACAGGAGGCTGGACGGCGTGATCGTGACCGGCGCCGAACCCAGGGCCGCCAGCCTGACGGAAGAGCCGTATTGGACCACCTTCGCCCAGATCGCCGACTGGGCCGGCGAGAATACCGTGTCGTCGGTGTTTTCATGTCTGGCCGTCCATGGGGCCGTCCTGCACATGGACGGTGTTGCGCGCCACAAGCTGCCCAACAAATGCTTCGGTGTCTTCGCTCAAACAAAGAGGAGACATCATTCCCTGATGCAAGATGTGCCGACGACCTTCAGAATACCGCACGCCCGGTGGAACGAGGTGCAGGAGAGGGATCTCGCGAACTGCGGGTATTCGGTTCTCTCCGGATCGGAGGAGGCGGGGGTCGACTGCTTCGTCAAGCAGCAGAAGCAGAGCCTCTTCGTCCATTTCCAGGGCCACCCGGAATACGAATCCCTGAGCCTGTTGGGCGAATATAGAAGAGACCTAGGTCGCTTCCTCCGGGGCGAGAACGAAGTCTGTCCGACGATACCAACGGGCTATCTGGACGAGGAGGCGGAGGAGATACTGGTCGCTTTCCGGCAGAAGGCGCTTTCCAACAGATGCCCGGAGCTTTTCGCCGACTTTCCAGCCGATCGCGTGACGAGGGACCTGAACAACGTCTGGCATCTCCCGGCCAAGCGCATATACCGCAACTGGTTGCTGTACATGGTGTCGCAGCGAGCCGGACGCTCAAAGCCGGTGGGGGCGCGAGAAGCGGCGCTCTCCGCGGCCGGCGTACCGGCGCGGCGCCATGGACGCAAATTGGTTGCCGTGCGGTCGGCTCGCCGGGCCCGCTTGCCAAACCTGAAGACCAACAACGGGACGCGGCTCGGATATCACGAGTGAGAGTCCCGACCATGATCCGGTGCCGCGAGATAGGACCAGCCGATCTTGGCGCCATCGCCGATCTTCTGACACGCGGCTTTCCGATCCGTTCGCGCAACTACTGGATTGACGGACTCCGGCGCCTGGCCGTGCGCGAGACGCCCGACAGCTTCCCGCGCTTCGGCTACATGCTCGTGCGCGATCGGACGCCCGTCGGTGCTCTGCTGTTGATCCACACGGCACGTAGCGATGGCGGCCGCATCTCGATCCGCTGCAATCTCTCCAGCTGGTACGTGGAACCTGCCTTTCGCAGCTATGCGCCGATGCTGACCAAGGTCGCGCAGCGCCACAAGGACGTCACCTACGTCAATATCAGCCCGGCGCAATGGACCTGGCGAGCCATCGAAGCACAGGGATTCCGCCGCTACTGCGGCGGCCTGTTCTTCTCCTTTCCGGTGCTGTCACGTCCGGCCAAGGCTATGCGCGTCGAAGTCGTCCGGCAGGACGCGCGGGCGATCGATGGCTTGTCCGAGGCCGACGCCGCGCTGCTTGCACGTCACGCAGCCTACGGCTGCCTCAGCCTGGTATGCCGCGCCGCCAATGGCCGGGCCTCTCCGTTCGTCCTGCAGTCGATGCACGCCCGAGGCATCCGGCTGCCGGCGCTGCAGATGATTTATTGCCCCGACGTGGCCGATTATATCAGGTGTGCAGGCGCCATCGGTCGTTTCGTGCTCCGGCGCGGCCGGATATCGATTGCATTCGACGCCAATGGCCCCGTGAGTGGCCTGGTCGGCTTCTACAGGGAGAAGATGGGCTGCAAGTACTTCAAGGGTCCGCATTGCCCACGGCTTGCCGATCTGTCGGACTCCGAGCTGGTGATCTACGGACCATAGCGCAGTCGTGCCGGAATGGAGGTTCGTCATGGTTCCCGAAACCAAGCCCGTCAGTCATTCGAAGACATGGACATTCTTCCGAAACCAGTGGCACGAAGGCAATATGCCGATCATGGGGCCGCGCACCCATGGGCTCTGGCTTGCCTCGACCGTGTTTGATGGCGGGCGCGCCTTCGAAGGCGTCATGCCCGACCTCGATCGTCATTGCGCCCGCGTCAATCAATCTGCGGTCAACTTCGGGCTCAAGCCGGTGGTCGATGTCGGCACGTGGCTTGGGCTGGCGCGCGAGGGTATCGCCCGGTTTCCGGCCAATGCCGAACTCTATATCCGACCGATGTACTGGCCGCAGAACGGGGTCGGCGGCGGCGTGCTGTTCGATCCGGAAACGACGGACTGGTGCCTTTGCATCTACGAGTCGCCGATCCCGGAGCCTGTCGGCAGCGCGATTACGCTGTCGCCGTTCCGCAGGCCGACCGCCGAATGCGCGCCGGCCGATGTCAAGGCGTCCTGCCTTTACCCGAACAGCTCTCGTGCGCTCAGGGAGGCCGCCTCGCGCGGTTTCCAGAATTGCCTGATGCTGGACATGCTCGGCAATGTTGCAGAGTTCGGCAATTCCAACGTGTTCATGGCGAAAGCCGGCGTGGTCTATACGCCGGCGCCGAACGGCACCTTCCTGAACGGGATCACGCGGCAGCGCGTGATCGAACTTTTGCGCGGTGACGGCGTCACGGTCATAGAGGCGACGCTGCGCTATGCCGATTTCGTCGGTGCGGACGAGATCTTTTCGACCGGCAATTTCGCCAAGGTTGCGCCCGTGATCCGCATCGACGACCGGCAGCTCACGCCGGGGCGCTTTTTTGCGCGTGCACGAAAGTTATATTGGGATTTCGCACACGCGGCAAAACTTGCGGCGTGAGAGAGATGCCGAACGATATCGGCAGGGGATGGGGCGCGATCATATATCGGAACTGCTTCCCGTCGCTGGCCTTTTGATGGTGTGATGGGACTTGCGGGTTTTGCTGGGACCCAGCAGGATGAGCGTGCTACGGCAAGGAATGCAAAACCGGAAGATGATGATGCGAACATTCTTTCCGCTCTGTGCCGCCCTGGCCTATTTCTCAGCCGCGATGACCCTGAGCTCGTCGAGTGCGAATGCGGTGTTCTGGCGCGGCCTGACCGCGCCAACGAACATCGATTATCACGGCTACTTCATCATCAAGGAGCCGCCACCGAGCCCCTGCCAGTGGATACGGGTGAACGGCTATTACGTCCGCCAGTGCGTGCACTAGACGATCGCTCGGGCATCCCCCCTGCGGACGCCTGCACGGCGTCGCCGATCAGCAAGCATGCTGGTGACACAGTGTGCATGACTGCATGCGTGCCCTCGCGGTTTGCTGCGCGCCGCAGGGAAGGTCGCTCTGCATAGCCACTCCGCTTTGCGCTGCAATGTCCTTCACCGTTGCAATAGATCGAAGTGTAACGAGCGTCGTTTACTTTGTGCTTGCCGCTTTCTCCTGCCGAACGTCGCTACACGGCGCCCGTATGTTTACGGGGCGAAAAGACCGTTCTGTGCCTTTGGTTAATCGCTTCAGAGGCGTATTCATCGAGATTTGCAATCTCCATTCGCGCTCCACCCGGAGTGAAGTTTTCGCTATTCCGTGAAGGCTTTACGCACGTTCAGCGAGGCGCCGTGAGCTCGAGTCGTTCGGCGCAAACATAGTAAAGAATCAGAGCCGGGAAGAGTTGGCAATTTCGGGCTACTCCCGGAGATCACAGCCGCCGTGATCATCGTCACGCTATAGATCAATTCGTCGGCACCGGCTTTTTCTTTGCCGTCGATGTGCAAATTCATCTTCAAAGAAGGGATTTTCCTATGCTGCGTTATTACGTCAAGACCACGGAAGCGTTCAAGCAGCTGCGCGCGGACCAGGACGGCGTGGTGTCGTTCGAGTACATCATCGTCGCGGCTTGCATCATCGGCGCAGTGTCTGCAGCGTTCGGTACGGGAACAGGTGGTGCCATCGCGACGGCGCTGACCGGCGGGATCACCAAGATCACCGCGGCCTTCACGGCGGCCGTGTAAGTTCGGCGCCTAACCCGGAGGGGGGCATCGGAATATGCCTCCCGCTTAGGGTTGGTCGTGGTGGTTCATCTTGCAAGAAGGATCTCTCCTATGTTGAACAATTACATCAAGACCACCGAGGCCTTGAAAAACCTGCGCGCGGATCAGGACGGCGTGGTGTCGTTCGAGTACATCATCGTTGCCGCTTGTATCATCGGCGCGGTGGCTGCTGCGTTCGGTACGGGGGCAGGTGGTGCTATCGGGACGGCGCTGACTGGCGGGATCACCACTATCACCGCTGCGTTCACTGCGGCCGTGTAATACGGGCGTCTGACGCCGGAAGGGGCATCGGAATGTGCCCCTCCGCGTCTCGAAATTTTTATGTGACCTCACTTTAAGTTTTTTGATGTGCCCTCGCTTTTTTGAGGCTGCAGTCGATGAGTTGGATCGTTTCCGTAGCATCGTTTTTCGAAATCCTGTTGTTGCTATATGTCGCAACGATCGACGTTGCGACACGATTGATCCGAAATGAGATATGTCTGGCGCTGGCGCTCCTCGGGATCGTTGGTCAATTGGCTAGCCCGATGCAACTCGTCGAATCCCTGATATCAGCGACAATCCTGTTCCTGCTGCTGTTCATGATCTACCAGCGGGGACTCGTTGGTGGCGGCGACGTCAAGCTGCTGGCCGCCTTGGCGATTGGTCTTCCGCTGACGGGCATCATCCAGTTGTTGACCGTCACGGCGCTGGCCGGCGGCGTTCTTGCTCTGGTGCATCTGATGATGCGCCTCCTTCCATATCCCAGGTTAGCGCCCGCCGGTTCGTCGCTCGTGCGCCGCCTCTACGCGGTCGAGCGTTGGCGCCATCTGCGACGCGCACCGCTGCCTTACGGGGTTGCCATAGCCTGCGGCGGTATCTGGGCCATTTTCAGCAGAGGATTTTGACATGTCATCCGCTTTGCGCCTCTCGATCATCATGGTGTTCATGCTCGCGGCCGTTGCGCTCGGGCTCATCGCCTACAACATGAACCTGCCGAAAGCACAGGCCCCGGTCGCACAGGTCGCGGAGACTGCTCCGCCAGCTCCAAGTATCGGATACTTCGTCGCGGTACACCCGCTACCGAGAGGGACGCTGGCCCGCGATGAAGATTTCACGGTACGTTCGGTGTCGTCGTCGGATGGCGTTCCTGCCGGGGCAATCCTTGATACGCCGGATGCCAAAATCGGACTTCGCGGGTCTCTGGTTCGCAACTTCCTCGACACTGGCAGTCCGATTACATCGAAAGACATCTTGCGCCCGCGCGAACGCGGTTTTCTCGCCAGCGTCCTGGCTCCGGATAGCCGCGCGATCAGCATCAACGTTGACGCTGCGTCCGGTGTCTCGGGCCTGATCTGGCCAGGCGACTATGTGGATGTCGTGTTGATCCAGGAGTCGACGACGGCGGGCGAGAAGCAGAATCCTGACAACCAGCACGGCACGTTGAGCGAAACCGTCGCTCATAATGTTCGGATTGTCGCGATCGACCAGGAGATCGTTCAAGGCGGCTCGGCCAGCAACGCCTCGGCAGGCAAGGTGGCGCATACTGTATCGCTGGAGCTCGCGCCGGAGCAGGTCAAGACAGTCGTCCTCGCAGCGCAGCTCGGAAAGCTTTCGCTGGCCGTGCGGTCTGCGATCGACCGACAGGATATCGCGGATACGAGCGCAACGGTCGTGATTTATGCGCGCAATAGCGGCACGAAATACTCGGTCAAGAGAGACGATGCAGGAACCACGCGCACGGCGTTGATTGACGATGCGTCGCGGGCAATTGCTCTGTCGACGCCGGTCGCTTCGGCCGTGTCGTCACGTCGGTAAGGGGAGGCAGCGATGATCGCCAACACAGCAGTAGCAAGTCCGCCT
Organism: Bradyrhizobium ingae; assembly: GCF_055791185.1. Classification (NCBI taxonomy): domain Bacteria; kingdom Pseudomonadati; phylum Pseudomonadota; class Alphaproteobacteria; order Hyphomicrobiales; family Nitrobacteraceae; genus Bradyrhizobium; species Bradyrhizobium ingae. Next base: position 147,755 of record NZ_JBVUBB010000007.1, on the reverse strand, counting down.
GAACAAGCTGCGTCCGTCGTGGCGCGCGACAGAATCGTCTGTTTCGTCAATGACGAGCTTAGTGCGGCGGCGCTGCGCAAGGGCCTCGACGGTAGCAACTTGTCGATCCGGCGCGGCACGATCCGCAATGCCATACGGATGCTCGAAACCGACACCGAGCTGTTCGCTCTGGTGACCGACATCAGTGGAATTGACGACCCCTTCACCGAACTGGAAAGGCTGGCCGGCGTCTGCCCACCCGACGTTCGGGTGGCTCTGATCGGAGAGAGCAGGGAGATCACCTTCTACCGCGAGCTCATGGAGATCGGCTTGACGGAGTATCTTCCGCGGCCGCTCACGCGCGATATGGTGCTGGACCAGCTGCGTCCGAAGCTGCTCGGGGACGTAGCCCCCGGTCCGGCCGATCGTGGCGGTCACGTGATCTCGATCTGCGGTGCGCAGGGCGGGGCCGGCGCAACGAGCATTGCCATCAATCTCGCACTACAACTGGCCGAAACCACCAAGGCCAAGGTCGCTTTGCTGGATCTTCATCTGCAAGGCGGCGAAGCCGCTGTCATGTTGGGTGTTCAGCCCGGGCCGGGGCTGCGGATTGCCTTGGAAAATCCGATGCGCGCCGACACGTTGTTCCTCGAGCGCGCGGCAATCGAGGTGAACGAACGGGTTTGCCTGATTTCCGCCGATGAGGAACTGGATGCGCAGCTCGACATCACCGAAGCGGGTGTCAGACACGTGCTGGGTTTGCTCCGCCAGCGGTTCAACTACATCGTCGTCGACGTGCCGGTCCCGTTCCCGCCATCCATCTATCCGGTGATCACTCTTTCACGTCACGTGCTGGTGTTGCTGGAAGCAGAGGTGACCGGACTTCGCAATGCCCATGCACTGCGCACCGCCGTCACCAACATCGCCGGCAAGGATCGGGTGTTTACCTTGCTCAACCGTGCCGGCCGCGCCGGCGGCCTTCCCAAGGCCACGATTGTCAAGGCCTTGGGGGCCGAACCGGACATGGTGGTTCCCGAACTCGGGAAGGGGATGACCCAGGCGGTCAATCTCGGAATTCCGGCGCTGAAGCACGTATCGGGACTGCGGCGTCACCTCGCCCCGATCGTAAGGGAGATCACGGGGCTCGGCGCCGCGCCGAAGGGACGGCTGAGGAGGCTGCTCGGGCTATGAAAAAGTTTGGTAGGCGCGAAGACGATACGCCAGCTCGTTTGCCTGCGTTGACGGCAACCCCGCCCATGCCGGGCGCGTCCGCATCTACGCCAAGGCGCGACGAACCGTCGATCCAGCGGCCGGTGATGCCGGCGTCGCTGCGTGAAAGGGTCATCGAGCAGATTGAACCATCGGTGGCTGCGACTGTTTCGCGCGATGTCCTTCGCCGGCAGATCGAGGAAATCATCCACGGAATTGCCAACGAGGAGCGGCTCGAGCTGTCGGGCCGCGAGCAGCTTCAGCTGGCGGACGAGATTGCCGACGACATGACCGGCTACGGTCCGCTCCGTCCGCTTCTGCTGGATCAATCGATCAACGACATCATGGTCAACGGGCCGAGCAACATCTATGTCGAGCGAAGCGGGAAGCTGGAGCGGATCGCGGTGCGATTCCGCGACAATGATCACATCGCATCGGTGGCGCAGAAAATCGCCGCGCAAGTCGGGCGCCGCGTCGATGAATCCAGTCCGATGGTGGATTGCCGTTTGCCCGACGGCAGCCGCGTCAACATCATCCTCCCGCCGTTGGCGATCCACAGCCCCTGCATCTCCATCCGAAAATTTCCAAGTCGCCGTTTGGACATGGCCGGCATGGTCCAGAACGGCTCCGTGTCCGCGGCTATCGGAGAATTGCTGGAGATTGCCGCGCGGTCGCGGCTCAATGTTCTGGTCTCCGGCGGCACCGGTTCGGGCAAGACGACGTTGCTCAACGCGATGAGCCAGTTCATCGATCACAGCGAGCGCATCGTCACCATCGAGGACGCAGCAGAGTTGCAGCTTCAACAGCCGCACGTGATCAGCCTGGAAACCCGGCCTCCGAGCCTGGAAGGCACCGGTCAGGTGACACAGCGCGATCTGGTGTGGAATGCGCTGCGAATGCGTCCTGACCGGATCGTCGTCGGCGAAGTGCGCGGCGCCGAAGCGTTTGACATGCTGCAGGCGATGAACACCGGCCATGACGGTTCGATTTCCACGGTGCATGCCAATAGCGCCCGCGACGCAATGACCCGCATCGAAAACATGGTGCAGATGGGGCAGCCAAATCTGCCGCTGCGGGCAATTCGATCTCAGATTGTCGCTGCGCTGGATCTCATCGTGCAGGTCGAGCGCATGCGGGATGGCCAGCGTCGCGTTATCCAGATCAGTGAGGTGATCGGGCTGGAAGGTGACGTGATCACCACCAATGACATCGCGGCGTTCGAGTACGAGCACGAGGATGTCCACGGGCGGATATCGGGCACCTACAGGTCCACCAACGCAGTCCCGAAATTCAAGAGCCGTCTTGCCTATTATGGGCTCGATCGAGCCTGGGCCGAGGCTATGAGGCAGCTATAATGCTGGATTTTCTGACTACCAGTGACTTGGTGCTGCTGATTTGCGCAGCAGCCGTGACGTTGTGGCTCGATGCACGACAACGACGCGTCGATCGACAGGTGGCGAAAGCTCTGCCGGCTTCAGATCCGGGGGCACTGCCTTCCATTCGTCGTTTGGAGGCCGGATCCCGATGGCCGTATCTCTTCCGCCTGGTCGATTACAAGCCCGGGATCGTCTATGCCTTACATCCCGGGTATGTGCTGCTTGCCGGCGCGATCGCCGCGACAGCAATTCTGTACGCCAATAGCGTGCTGCAATTCTCCAACGTCTATGCCTGTCCGGTGGCTGCAATTGTAGCAATCCTGGTGGTGCGGGGTCTGTTTGGATGGCAGCGGCATCGTCTCTCCAGTCAACTTTTTCGGCAGCTGCCCGACGCGATCCAACTGGTGACGAGCACCGTTCGATCCGGGCTACCAGTGACCGAAGCATTTCGCACCATAGCGCGCGAGATGCCGGAACCAACAGCCGGGCAGTTTGCCATCGTGTGCACCGAAGTGAGTATGGGGAGACCTCCGGAGGAGGCCGTCGAAGCTGTCTATCGGCGAACGCAAGTGGCAGAGTATGGGATCTTTGCGGTCACACTTGCAGTCCAGCTGAAGTCGGGTGGCAGTTTGACCGAAACCTTGCAAACATTGGGAGATACCGTGAGGCAGCGGGTTGCGCTCGCGGCTCGCGCGAAGGCCCTGGCCGGAGAGGTGATCTTTTCCTCACGCGCGCTTTCAGTGTCGCCCGTTATCGTCGGTGGGTTGCTCTATCTGATCAATGCGCAGACGGTCGATCTGCTGCTCTATGATCCGACCGGAAACAGGCTCCTGGCTTACGCAGTTGCCTCGGTGATTGTCGGGTCGCTCGTGATACGTTGGATGGTCAGAAGGGAAACCGCGCTATGACTTTTGGTCTCAGCTTGGTCGCCCTTGCCATAGCACTTGCGACTGCGACTTTCGTGTTGATTATCCACGAACTGCACATTCGTGCGTTGAATGTGCGGGTGTCAAACGCGGTGTTGGGCGTTCCTGGCCGGTCCGCGCCTCTCCAGAACATCACCGGCTGGCTATCGTCGCTTGGCGCAAGGTATCGGCGCTTCTACTCCTCGGAGAATCTGGACCAGCTTCGAACGATCGTTCAATCGTCGGGTTTGAATCCTCATCGAGCCTTGTCGATCTGGATCGGTGTCAAAACCGTCAGCATGTTCCTGTTCCCGATCATTGCCCTGTTTGTTGCGCAGCTTCTTGGGAAGCCACTGACCGACGTACTGGTCTTCAGCCTCGTTGGCGTGGTGATTGGAATTATGGGGCCGCGGCTGATCTTGTTGGTGCTAGCACGGCGCTTCAACGCCGCCATCCGACTTGGCACGCCGGACATGATCGATCTGCTGGTCGTCTGCAGCGAAGCGGGAATGGGTCTGGAGAGCGCGCTGGAACGGGTAGCGGAGGAAATGACCCAGACGAATCCCGCCATGGCCCGTGTTTTGTACGGCCTTCTCGATGATCTCCGGATATTGCCGAATCGCAGCGAGGCTTTTGAGAAACTGGGATCGACGTCAGAGGGCCTTCGCCGGTTCGGCACCATGGTCAGTCAAAGCCTGCAATATGGCACGCCACTGAGCCAGGCACTGCGCAGCATCGCTATCGATCTCCGGCGAGAACGTATTACCAACCTGGAAGAAAGAGCGCACAAACTGGGCGCCAAGCTGACCATTCCGATGGTGTTGTTCATGCTTCCAGCCATGTTCATCATTTTGGGCGGAAGTCCGTTTCTGCACCTCGTGCGTACATTCTCCAGCATTAGCGTGAAGTAGGCCATGAATACGATTGCCCTGTCGAAAAGCCGGTCTTACGAATGGATGATGCAGCTGCTCGGCAGCATGTGGTTCTTGTTGTTGGCACTTTGCGTCGCCGTCAGAATTGGGTCATTTACCGATCCCTGGCCGTCGCTTCTGTCGAGTTTTTGTCTTGCCATCTTCTACATGCTTCTGGCGGTGTTGATCCTGAGCAGATCACCGGCAAAGGCGCATGCGGACGGGGTCATGCCGAGAATAGCTGCGTTCATTGGCTCCTATTTGCCGTGGACGATCTCCTTCTTCGGCAAGACCGACGAGGCGTTACCGAACTTGCTGTCGACCGCCTGCGTGCTGATCGGCCTGGCCATGATGCTTGTTACCATCCGGCACCTGGGGCGGTCGTTCAGCCTGGTGCCGCAGGCGCGTTCAGTGGTGCAAACCGGTCCTTATCGCTGGATCAAGCATCCGCTCTATTTGGCGGAAGAGATCGTGATCGTGGGCGTGGTGCTGCAATATCTGACACCGCTCACGGTGATCGTGCTGATCCTGCATATGGGCGTTCAGGTGTGCCGAATCCTATACGAAGAAGACCTGCTTCGGCGCACTTGCCCAGAATATTCCAATTACGAAGCCTCGCGGTGGAGATTGGCTCCTTATGTTTGGTGAGCAGCTATGCGTGGCCGAACTGTCATGGACGTTGTGCAAATTGCTCGGGCTCGGAGACGGCATCCGGACGTGGTGAGTGTCCGTCGAGGCGTGCGCGCGAGCCATAAAAAATCTGTCATCGCCGACCAACGCGGCGCCGTCGCGTTCGAGACAATGTTCGTCTATGCCTTGATGATAGCGTTTCTGCTGATGCCTCTTGCCGACGTGGCCGCCGCGGGCTTCGGCTTTATCGCCGGGTGGTCGGCGTTGCGTTCCTTCGGGCAATACATCCAGTACAAGACTCCGCTTGGTCCCGACGGCACCGTGAGCTGGGGGGCTGGCCTACAAACAACAGTCAACGGTTATACGATCAGCAACATCCAGGTTTGGTGCGGAAGCAGTGTGTGCTCCTCCAGCAACCTTACCCAGATTCCCAAGTACTTCACATTTTCGACGACTGTCACTCTGGCTCCGATCGTGTGGAGACCGGTACTCTGTCCCAACTCTTGTACGTACACGCTGTCTTACTCAGAACGCTTCCAGTAGGTGTGCCCATGCGTAGTCTGCTCCGTTCCCAACGAGGCTCGGCCGCATTCGCAACAGTCATCGCCCTCGTGCCGCTCATAGGAGCGGTTGCGCTCGGGGCCGAGGCCGGATCGTGGTACGTCACCAGGCAGCAAGGGCAGAACGCCGCCGACGCAGCGGCCTACGCGGGCGCCTTGCGGCTCTCATGCGATATTGCTGGTGCGGCGAACTGCCCTACGTCAGTGGATAATCAGAGCAGGGTATTCGCGGCGCAGAACGCGTTCTGCAACGCCGGCGACAGCTATGCAGGCTGTGCGGCCAGCCTTCCGAGCCAGGTCTCGCGAACCGTGCAGGTCGATGTCGGCAATTACAGCGGGGACTTCAGCGGGGGCACGTTCACGACGCCGGCTGTCGGCACCGGCAACGCCGTTCGCGTCAGGGTCAGCCAGCAACAGCCGGCCTACCTGGCGGCAGTACTGGGTATAGGCAGCCCCATCCCAATCCCCGCTCAGGCCATCGCTATGGTTCAGAACCCGAGCAAAGTTTGCGGCTTGGCGCTTGGACCCGATCCGAACGGTGGGGGCGCGCTAAAAATCGGCGGTAACGTCACAAACAACGGAACGGGTTGCCCCCTGATGTCAGATGGGACTGTCCAGTTGGCTAGTACTCCATCGTTCACCGGTTCGGGGTGGGGCGTCTATGGTGCAACTGGCTGCAGTCCAACCAACACCTGCAACAACGTAAGCGCAACGCACAACTACTTCATGCCCCCCGCGACGGATCCACTGCGTGGGTTGCAGAATGCGTCCTTCAACACAAGGACCGGAAACACCAACCCGTCATGCCCTGTTCAGGCGGACGGGTGGAAGCATTGCACGCCTAACAGCAGTGGGACTGGAGCCTATGGTAATTTTCCTAACGTGAACGGTTCGGACAAGTACGTTTTGGACCCAGGCACATACATTTTCTATAATGCGGGAACGATACAAATTACCGGCGGACAAATCAAAGGCACAGACGTAACCCTCGTATTGCTCGGGTCTACGAGCCTGAAAATCACTGGCGGTACGGTCAGCCTTTCCGCCCCTACGACAAATACTTTCTCTTCTGCTCTGAATGGCGTTCTGATCGACGCGCCTCAAGCGACCGGGAACATCACTATCAACGGCAACGGCACGGTTCAGCTTGGGGGCGCGATGTACTTCCCTAAAGCAGATGTGTCGTTCGGCGGGACAACCCAGCCCACCAATACGACTTGCTCGCAGATGATTGCCAAGACGCTCAACATGACCGGCAGTGCATACTTGAGTACGGATTCATGTGTCCCCTCTACCATCGCCTACACCCAAGTTGTCACTTTGGTGCCGTGATGAAAAAGCTCGACAATCGCGGCATGGCGTCGTTCGAATTGATCCTCGTGTTCGTGCCGCTTTTCACATTGATCTTCGCTATTTTCGATTTAGCGCGCTATGCGATCACCATGCAGTCGTTGCGCACGCTTTCGGGCGCCAGCGCGCGGGCGATGATGATCCAATGCTACGCGCCCGCCGTCACTGGTTTGACGCCTAACGCGTCTCCCTCGAGTTGCACCGGCGACTACCTGTCTGCCACGCAGAAGCAGGCTGCTGCCCCCTTCCTGTACAGAAATGGCAGTTCCGCACCGACCGTCAGCACCTCTGCAGGAGCATCTGCACTGACTGTGACGGCTTCTCAGGCTGGCTTCACCATGGTGATGCCGATATGGGGCACGACATTGAACGCGCCCAGCGCGTCCACCACGATTCCATTCTAGGGGTAACAGGCAACCATTTCGGACTGCGTTCTGGATTTCGCCAAACGGGAGGGGCGAGCTCCGGTTTGTCCAAACAGATTTTCCGAAAATCGATAGAGAGCTCGCTGGGGCGGAGTGGGTGCAAGAACTCGTGCGCGGTTCCGCTGCAGGATAGTTCCAGGCAGGCGGAGAAGTGGTGCTCGCTGGCAACATTGCAAAGTTTTCTCTGTACTTGCCGCGGTGCAGTAAGCGTCTCTTCTTGCAAGGAGGCCGCATGAGGGAGGATGATGTTGGAAATACGAAGTAACGATTTGTAGTGGGACGGATTGTAAACTCTGCGACGTGGTGCGCAGAGGGGAACTCTTGGGGACATCGAGTGCGTAGATTCGCGGGATAGCCGTGGATCGCAGCGGGGGGACTCGAATGGGTGGCGGTCGCGTTTCGGGTAATAGGGTAGGGAAGCTACTCGCGTTCGGTGCGATGGGCCTGGGCGCGGCGCTCGCCTTGTGCGGGTCCGCTGACCGCGCGAAAGCTGCAGATCGGAGTTCCTCCGGCGGTGGCGTGTTTGTCAGCGAAATGAACGACGTCCAACGGGTCAAGGTAGTCGTCAACAAGTCACGCACCTTCAAGGTCGACAAGCCTTTTTCGACGATTGTCGCGGGCTCGCCCGACATCGTCGACGTCAAGTCGCTGAGCGACCGTCTGATCTATGTCCAGGGCAAGCAGACCGGCACCACCAACGTGATCCTGTTTGATTCGACGATGCAGCAGATCGGGATCCTCGACGTCGAGGTCGTGATCGATACCGGCAATCTGCAGCAGAACATCCGGTCCAGCACCGGCATGCAGGGGATTCGCGTCTCGGCCTCCGAGGGACAGGTGGTCCTCAGCGGAACCGCGACCGACGCGGTCGCGGCCGAACGGGCCATGGCGATCGCCACCAGCACCGTTGCGAAAGGGGGCGTCGTCGTCAACGCCATGAGCGTCGCGGCGCCGCAGCAGGTGATGCTGGAGGTGCGCTTCCTCGAGGTGAATCGAGATGCCGGTCGTGACCTGGGCGTCAACCTTTATGCGGCGAATGCCAATGGGACGAATGTTGGGAATACCGGGGTAGGCGTAGTCACCGCGGCCGGTCGAACACCGATCGGCACGCCCACGGGATCGGGGAGCCTGCCGGTCCTCGGAACTTTAGGGACGCTCGTCGGCACCGCGGGTGGTCTGGCGCCTGCGCCGTTCGGAAGCTTGTTGACCAGCATCGTTCGGACGTCCAACGGCGGCTCGATCGATCTGCTGATCTCTGCATTGGAAACCAAAGGATTGGCTCGCCGGTTGGCGGAGCCGAACTTGACCACGCTGTCCGGCGATGCCGCTCGCTTCCTGGCCGGCGGTGAATTTCCGGTGCCTGTAGCGTCCACGGCCGGTACCGCTGGCCTCGTACCGACAGTGACCATCGAGTTCAAGAAATTCGGTGTCGAGCTGGCTTTCGTTCCTACCGTGTTGTCACGAGGCGTAATCAACCTTCGCGTCGAGCCGTCGGTCAGCGAGCTCGATTTCTCCAATGCGGTGCAGATCGCGGGGACGGTCATTCCGGCGTTGACCCGCCGCGACGCGCGGACCACAGTCGAACTGCGTGACGGCCAGAGCTTTGCGATTGCCGGCCTGCTCCAGACGCGCAACCGGCAGGATGTTTCGCAATTGCCCTGGATCGGCTCCGTGCCGGTGATCGGAAGCTTGTTCAGCAGCAAGTCGTACCAGCAGCAGGAAACCGATCTGGTGATTATCGTCACGCCGCGTCTGGTCGCGCCGGCTGCACCCGGCCAGCGACTGGCGTCGCCGCTCGATTCGCGTCTGCCGGCCAACGACGTCGATTTCTTCCTCAACGGCCAGATGGAAGTCCGCAAGCGTTACGATGATTATGTCAATTCGGGTGGCGACGTGAAGGGTCCTTACGGCCACATCATCGCTCCTGAAGTTAGGGCGCCCGTTGTGGCTCCGGCCGCTGCTGTCGACCAGCCGGTCGTGAAAACCCTCAACTAGAGGAAGCGAGAGATGACCGTCAGGTATCTGGCTCTGTTCGCACCCTTGCTGCTCGGCGGATGTTACGGGCTCGCCGGTCATGACGAGGTGGACCGCTACTTCCAGCGGTCCGATACCATCACGACGAGCGCCGGCGATGCCAAAGAGGTCAACGCCGTCACTCACACAATCCATCCCTGGCCGCGCTACGTCGGTGATCGCAGGATCGCATATGACGCAAGGCGCGTGGGCGCCGCCGTGACACGCTATGGCAACACGACGCAGCAGGTGGATCAGCTTCCTGACATGGGCGATCCGACGAGACAAATGGGCCAGCGGCCTCCCGTCACCCAGAATGTCAACATCGAAGGATTGCCGCCTGGAGCGAACGCCGGAGTATCGGTGCCGGTCGGCGCGCCAGCGGCGGGGGCCAGGTAGCAGTTTTTGGTAAGTGAGACTAAGCGACGATATTTTGCGCTCGGTGCGGTGAGACCGTCGGGCCGGGCGGGGGACAAGGGTTATGCGACGTGCCATTGTAATGCTGACCTGTTGCTGGTTGGCGCCAGGCCTAGCGGGTTGTGACTACACAACGAGGGAGGCTGCAATCGTGGCCCCCGTGGATCCGCCGGGCGGGGACCCCGTGCAGGAGCCGACCGACGTCAAATATTATCCGTCGGATGAGCCCGTCCGGGTGGGGCTCGAGCATTTCAACCGCGGCAGCTACGGACTCGCCCAGCGCTATTTCAAGGACGCAGTCGAGAAATCGCCGAAGGACTTGACGGCCTGGATCGGGCTCGCCGCGAGCTATGATCGGATCCGCCGGTTCGATCTTGCGGACCAGGCTTATGCCCAGGCGATCAAGCTTGGAGGCGAAACGGTTCAGGTCCTGAACGATCAGGGATATTCCTACATGCTGCGCGGCAATCTCAGCGCGGCGCGGCGGAAGTTCGAGAAGGCCTATTCGCTCGATCCAGGTAACCCCGTCATTGCCAATAATCTCGAGCTTCTCAACGGCAGTCGCAGGTTCATCGAAAGGCCGCCGAACAACCAGCCTTGAGCGGCCTTGGATCGGCGGCGGTCTGTAACCTGCGACGATCGTTGAACTTCTAGACCGCATTGATGATGTCGGTCTCGTGGCAGAGCCCGGCTCAGGTCCCGGGATCGTTCGCGTTTCGCCCGACGTCGGTCCTTTTTTGAGAATGATGATCACGCCGCTTCGGATCGCAAAGCGTGCGCCGATCAATTTGGCGGCCTCTTTGATTTCATCGATACGACCGTGTCGGCTTTTCAGCTCAGAGCGGACGCCGGTACACAAGTTGTAACTTGCTGCCGTTTCGCGTCCCGAAAGGAGTACCACTTCAAAGTGGCGGCTAAGTCCCTCTTGCGACAATCTAGCATCTTCACGCCTGTCGACGACGATTTGATGATGCCGCTTCAAGAGAAGAGTGACGCACGGGCGCGACCAGGATGCTCGTCAAAGCGTACGAAATTGTTTTGTTGGAGATGGACCAATGTTGCGTGAACTTATTGAGACGGCTCATTGCGAAGTAGACCTCGATCCGTCGCCGATCGAGGCATCTTGGGTTATCGAAGGCAATCCGGAAGCCCGCTCGCGCATGCTGTCGATGAGTGCGTGCAACACTGCCAGGACCATGATCTGGTCGTGCACCGAAGGAAAGTTCAACTGGTACTATGATCTCGACGAGACCATCGTGATTCTGGAAGGATCGATCGTGCTTGAAGGCAAGGGTATGCCGCCAAAGCGATATGGCGTCGGTGACGTGATCCACTTCCGCAAGGGGGCGCACGCCAAATGGCATGTCGAGGGCTATGTGAGGAAGGTCGCTTTCCTACGCCTGAGCAATCCATTCCCGCTCGGCATCGCTATCCGCGTGGCCAATAAGCTCACGTCCTTGATCGCGCAAAAGGCTCCGGCAATGGCGGGGGCCTTTAGACGCCAGCGGCCGGCAGACGTGGTACGATCTGGATCTTGCTAAGTTGGGCGTCGGAGTCCGGGAGAATTGATCCACTCATCTATGCGGGCTGCCGTGTCGGCCTGGCTGGCCGTTCTCTCAAGCTCCTCTCTCTCCTTGCCGGCAGGCATCGTTTTTGCCTGCTTACGGCTCTCCTGCGCGACTTTCGAAAGCTGGTCCTGAAGAGAGACGGTCTGCCCAAAAGCATATCGCATGACGCTGCTCCAGCGCGTGGATGGCGAAATCGCGACTTTCCAATTTACGGCTGACGTGATGCTGGTCGATCGCAGTGTCTACCCTCTCGCGCTCGAAAGCCAGTTCTTTCTTGACCGGCTTCAAGAGAGAGCGACCTCAATATCAGTCAGAAGTGATGTCGCGATGTTCGGTATCCCACTGAAGCCTGGCTTGAAATTGTTGATCAATTGGCGCGCCGCGACGCTTGGGCTCGTAGCGCTCCACCAACTTCAGAAGACGTCTCTTGATGAAGGGATCGGCTTGGTCGGCGAGATCACGCAATATCTTCGCGCGCTGCTTGTTGAATTCATCGTCCAACATGATTGCCCCCTACAGAAAAATGATACTGCCAATTGGGTCAGTATACCGCTCCACGGCTCTTGAGGAAGTCCGCATGCACGATTCTTGTTTGACAAGTTCGCGAGCGCGGCAAGAGGTTTGATCAAGTCGTGCGGCGCGGGTTGTCTGAACCAAATCGCGGACCGCTCTTGGGGCGCTCGGCTTGGTGCACCCGATGCCGTCGCCCGGCGGTTCGGTGCTACGCTGGATTGCAGACGCGCGGACTCACGGATCAGTGGCCGGCCGCTCTATCCAGAAACTCCAGCAGAGATGGCGCCACGTCGTCGAGTTCGACGAAACGGCGGCGGATCTCATCAGCGATGTCCGTCGTCACGTCGCGTGACCATCCTTCTATCGGATTGAAGGCAACGATGCGGATGGGATGTTCGTATTGGCCCTCGACCAGGTGCCGCAGAAGCGTCGCGCGATTTGCGTCCTCTTCGGCAGTCTCGCACCAGGCACACCCGAGTCGGCCGCCGAAGTCTTCAAGCACGAGATAGATGTCATGGTGGACTGAGGCATGCGGCACGATAGAGGGTGAGCGACTCATGGGGCCTCCGCCAGAAGGAATTGGCTTCCGGCAGTCTGAGCCTTTGCGGTGAGAAAGCCATGGATATAAAGAGTTAGCGGTGCTTGACGTGGCGCTGCGCCGCAACAGATCGCGCGTTCTTTCGGTGTCGAATGGCTTTGGACGAGCGCGCCCCTTCGACCCGAATCCCGCCAGCACATCTGCGCCCGGCACATTCGCACGTGCAGACGGGCGACCAAGCTCGTCGCGCACCAGAACCTTCGCGCCTGCGTTAAGGCAGCTACTTCTTCAACAGTATTCCCACTGTCCGCGCCATTCGCCTCACCGAGCCGGCGTGACGGCCCAGTTCGGCGGCGATCTTCGATGCGCTAACGCCCTGGCGGGCGAGCCTGACCATTTGCCGGATTTCCTGCTCGGTCCACTGCTTTGGCTTGGGTGCTTTCATGGTGCGGATCTCGACCGGCACCAGTTAACCGGTGTGCGAAGTGGCCAGCACTTGGGAAATCTACGGGTGGTCTCCGCGCGTGTACATCATCCCTCGTATTGGTCAGGCCCCATCGCCCAGAGCGATTGATCGTGGCCGAACGCATAGTTGCGATTGGTCAGCGCCGGATTGCGGTTGACCATCGGCCGCATGAACATCGGATGGGTCGCGCTGCGCACCTCGTGCTCGACCGTGAAGAGATGCTTGCCGCTGCCGAGATCGACGATGTCGCAAAACCGGTACTGGTATTGATTGTCCTCGCGGGAGATCAGCTTGCGCGCCGACAGTCTTCGGTAAGGCCCGGAGAAATCCGTGATGTACATCTGCACATGGTGGCCGTCATAGTCGCCCTGAGGGCGATCGGTCTCGCGGAACAACAGATGCTGGCCGCGGCCCGTCTTCACGGCAGCAACCTGGCCGTCGCCGCTCCGCAAGCTAGCGGGCATGCCCATGATCTCGGGATAGAAGGCGCTAATTCCAGGTGCGGCTCCGACCGGCACATCGAATTCGACATAGGGGATACCGAGCGCGATGCGCCCGAAGCGCGCGGCATCCGGTTCATGGCAGCGCAGGCGGTTGCCCCACGGACAGGTCGCCTCGACGTAGTCGTTGTGCTCGGCGTAGGCGAACGCCGTGCCCTCGAGCTTTTTGGCGACTGCTGCGAGGCGCTGCAGCAGCGCCTCGCGGCCCGCGATGACCAGCCCGATGTGACCGCGCAGCACCTGCGGCCTGCCGCTCGGCAGGTGAAACTGGCTCTGACCGGCATTGATCCACATGTTGGTGTCGGACACCATCAGATAGGGGTCGCGGGTGAGCCCGAGCCCCGTGACGTAAAACAACGTGGCGAGGCGCTGATCCGGCACCTGCACGTTGACGTGCTCGAGATGAATGGCGTTGCCGAGATCTTCGGTGGATCGATCGAATTGTTGAGGCATGGATCGCGCTCTGGCTTGGGGGACGGACAGGCCATACTAGAGCAGAATTTCCGCCGGCCGAAACTGTCAGCCGATCACATCTTAAGAGCAAGCGCGGTGCACGTTGCGACCTTGCCGCCGCAGCCAGTCCCTGTAATCTGGCAAAAACTCGGGGCAAAAGACGACAAGGAAAGAAATCGATGGGAGGAGTTCTGCAGGGCGTGCGCGTCCTCGATTTCGGGCGCTATATCGCGGGACCGTATTGCGCGACATTGCTGGCCGAATTCGGCGCCGAGGTCATTCGCGTGGAAAAGCGCGATGGCAGCGAGGATCGCTTCGTGGCACCGGTCGGCGAAGGCGGCGAAGGCGCGCTGTTTCTGCAGATCAACCGCAACAAGAAGTGCGTCACGCTCGATCCGATGAAGGGCGAAGGGCAGGAGGTGATGCGCCGCCTGATTGCGACAGCGGACGTTGTCGTCGCCAACCTGCCTCCACAAACCCTGCGCGCGATGAAGCTCGACTACGACTCGTTGAAGGCGATCAAGCCCGATATCATCCTGACGACGGCAACCGCGTTCGGCGGGCCGGGACCCTGGTCCGACCGCGTCGGCTTCGACGGGGTCGGACAGGTCATGTCGGGTTCGGTGTACATGACGGGCGCCGGCGATCCGCCCTACCGGGCCGCGGTGAACTGGGTCGACTTCTGAACGGCCCTGCACTGCGCGTTCGGAACTCTCGCCGCGCTGATCGAGCGCGGCAAATCCGGGCGCGGGCAGATCGTCGAGGGCGCGCTGCTCGCGACCGCGCTGTCCTTCACGAACGCGACGCTGATCGAGCAGGCCGTCATCGATGTCAATCGCGTGCCGACCGGCAATCTCGGCCAGACCGCAGCGCCCGCCGACATCTACCGCACCAGGGACGGCTGGGTGCTGTGCCAGGTCACGGGCCATCCGCTGTTCAAGCGCTGGGCGAAGCTGATGGGCGAGGCGGACCAGTGGCTGAACGATCCGCGCTTTGCCGACGATATCAGCCGCGGCAATAACGGCCCCATCATCAGCGAGCGGATGGCGCGCTGGTGCGCCGAACGCACCACACAGGAGGCCGTCGATACGCTGGGGAGTGCGATGATTCCGGCCGGGCCTGTCCTGAGCCCGCAACAGGCGCTGGATCATCCGCACATTCGGGCCGCCGGCTTCATGCAGGACGTCGATTACCCGGGCTTGCCGAAACGCGCACCGGTCGCACGAGCCGCCGTTCGGTTGTCGGAAACGCCGGGTGAAATCGCGACGCGTCCGCCGACGCTCGGCGAGCATACCGACCTTGTCCTGGCTGAACTCGGCTATGACACGGCTGGGATAGCGGCGCTTCGGCAAGGTGGGATCATTTAACGGGTCCTGTCAGCCGTCGATTGCTAATTTGCGGACAGCGCCATCTTGGCGACCTCGGCCATCCAGCTTGATGCCACCGGCAAGATCGCGTCGTTGAAATCGTAGCGCGGGCTGTGAAGCTCGGCGCCGTCGCGCAGGGGCCCGTTGCCGATCCAGACGAAGGCGCCGGGGCGATGCTGGAGATAGAAGGCGAAATCCTCGCCGGCCATGCTGGGGGCGAGGTCGCGGCGCAGGGGGGCCTGGGCTTTCTCGGCAGCGATGCGCGCAAGGCCCGCCTCCGCCGGCGTATTGACGACCGCGCCAACGCCGAAGGTGATGTCGGGCGTGACCTTGACGCCAAAGCTGGTCGCGATCCCGGCGCAGGTCCGCTCGATGCCTTCGACGATGGTATTGCGCACCGCGCCGCGATGATGGCGCAGCGTGCCGCGGATCACCACGCGCCCGGCAATCTGGTTCGCCGCCGTGCCGCCCTCGATCGTGCATAGCGAGAGCACGGCGGTGTCGAGCGGGTCGATGTTGCGCGCCACGATCGATTGCAGTGCCACGATGAGGTGGCCGGCGGCGACGAGCGGATCGCGCGTCAGATGCGGCATGCCGGCGTGTCCGGCATGCCCGTCGATCGTGAGCGTGACGCGGCCGCCCGAAGCCATGACGACGCCGTCATGGACCGCGATGGTGCCGGCGTTCAGCCCGGGCCAGTTGTGGAAACCGAAAATCCGCGTCATCGGAAAGCGCTCGAAGAGGCCCTCCGCGACCATCGCGCGCGAGCCGCCAAAACCTTCCTCGGCCGGTTGAAAGATGAAATCGATCGTGCCGCTCCAGCTCGTATCCCCAGCAAGCAGCGCCGCCGCGCCGAGCAGCGAAGCCGTGTGGCCGTCATGTCCGCAGGCATGCATGACGCCACGCTGGCGCGATGCGTAGGCCAGCCCCGTCTCCTCATGGATCGGCAGCGCATCCATGTCGGCGCGCAGGCCGACGCGCCCTTGCGCAGCTCCGCGCGTCAGTGTCGCGACGATGCCGTGGCCGCCGATGCCCGCCTCGAAGGGGATACCGAGCTCGGCAAGCTTCTCCTGCACGAAGGCCGACGTTGCTTTCTCCTGCAGGGACAGCTCGGGATGGGCATGCAGGTGTTGGCGCCATGCGGTCAGTTTCTGGTGAAGTTCAGGTGTCAAGTTCACGTCTTTCGGATGGTGCCGGCCTCGCCACCATAACCGAATTTGAGCATCGCACATCCGGCGCGCGGGAATGGCTCGCGTGCAACAAAGCGCTTTCCACTAGGGCGAAAGCTGTGCCAGCCCCTTCCAGTCGAAGGAGATGCCGTGACCGGGGCGCACTGGCGCCAGCGCCATGCCCTGATCGAGCACCAGCGGATTCTCGATATAGCGGTCGAGCCCGAAACCGTGCGCCTCGAGATAGGAGCGGTTCGGGCAGGCCGCGAGCAGGTGCACGGTGATGTCGTGCGCGCCATGGCTGGTGATGGGGAGGTTGAAGGCCTCCGCCAGCCGCGCGATCTTCATGAAGGCGGTGACGCCACCGCAATTGGTGACGTCGGGCTCGGGATAGGACACCGCGCCCGCGGCGATGTAGTTCTTGAACTCCCACAGCGAACGCAAATTCTCGCCAGCTGCAATCGGAACGCCGCCGGTGCTGAGGATGCGGGCATGGCCGGCGACGTCGTCGGGGATGATCGGCTCTTCGAGCCAGGTGAGATCGTACGGCTGAAATGCACGAGCGGCGCGAATCGCCTCCTCGACGCTCCATTTCATGTTGGCGTCCGCCATCAACGGAAAGCCGTCGCCGAGATGCTTGCGGATCGCCGCGACGCGCGGAACGTCGGATTTGAGATCGGGCCGGCCGACTTTCATCTTGATGGCGCGAAAACCCTTGGCGAGATTGTCGTCGGTCTGCTTGAGAAGCGCCTCGATCGAAAGATCGAGGTCGATGCCGCCTGCGTAGCAGGGCACGCGGGCATCGAAGCCGCCGAGCAGGCGGAATAGCGGCAGGTTCGCGCGTCGTGCCTTCAGGTCCCACAGCGCGATGTCGAGCGCGGAGAGCGCGAGCACCGCGGCGCCGCCGCGGCCGCCATAATGCAAGCCCCACCAGACGTGATGCCAGATCGCTTCGGTGTCGTCGGCCTCAAAGCCTTCGATCAGTGCAGGGACTTCGCGCTGCAAGATATCGGCGATCGCGCCGCCATTGCGGCCCACGGTGTAGGTGTAGCCTGCTCCTTCCGCGCCATCGGCGTCGCGCACGCGGCAGGTCACGAGCTCGAACGCCCTGATCTCGCCATGCGTGCTGTCGGAAAGGGTGACGGGGAGTGGGATCCGGTAGAGCCCTGTCTCCGTCGTTGCGATGCGTGCCATGCGTCCATCCCGCATTTTTCTTTGCAGGCTAGGCCGTCGGGCGCCGCCCGGCAATGCCGTAGTTGCGGGAACTCGCCAGAGCCTCAACGGCAGCAGCACGAACAACTCCATGCTCGCTCGGCTACGCACGACCGCGCGATCGTACGCTGTGGATGTCAAATCGTCGGCGGGATCGATCGAACGCCGCGCGGGTCGATATTCGGGTTCGAGGCGACGTAGTCGATCTCTCCGCGCGAAATGCCGATGTCGATCAGTTCCCGGTCGCTCAGATCGCACAAGGCGGTGTGCAGCCGCGCGCGTTTGCGCCGCTCCTGAAACGCCTCCCAATATCTCTCCAGGAATCTGACGACGCGCCGGGCGGAAGCGAGCCGTCGGTCCAGTCGTGTTGCATTGTAGGTCGTGCTCATGGCGCAATCTCCGGATTCCAAATTCGGCCGGCCCGCGCATCGCCGCCGCCGCCTCGCTAGCGGGCAGTCTTCAAAATCGGCTGTAATCGAAACATGGTCGGCTTCGCTATCATTCGGGAGCGCGCAGCCAACATTTCTGTCTGAGGCAAGCAGGCGCAGCCGCTGCGACGGTTACGTCGACGGCAACCGCGATAGCACCGATCCAGACAGTTTTCTGATGGAAATCTCCTGCGCAGAAAATTTCGCAAGCGGACTTCCGTCAACGATCCTAGCTCGCAGCGGCAGGTCCCACTGTGAGCGATTTCACATGCAGCAGCGAATTTGCCAACGCCCGCGACAATTCGTCTCGCCGAAAACATGCAAAGCTGCGCCAGGAAGGTTTGTGTGCCAGCGCGCGCTTTTGGATCGTGGGCAGCCGGATACGAAAGCTCCGGCGTGTTCTCCCATGTGACCCGTCAAGTCGTTCGCGGCGATGATGCGCTTGGCGACGTATAGGCCAGAAAAACCAGCGTGCCGATGAGGAGCGCCGCGGCCATGAACAGCAGCACTGCCGGCAAACCCGCGAGCGCCGCCACTGCGCCGGTGGTCGACTGCATCAGGGCCGCTCCGAGGAAGAAGGCGAGGTTCACTGCGGCGAGTGCCTTGCCTGCAACCTGCGCGTCGACCAGTTGCCGTGACATGCCGAACAGCAGCGGTTGCGCGGAGGTTGCAAGGCCGATGAGCACGAACAGCGCGAGGTCGTATTGCGGTGGCATCATGGGAACGCCGAGCAGCCGGGAAACCGCATAATGCGGCGCGCCGAGCGCCATCAGCGCGAGCAGAATTGCCGCGATGAGATGCGCGCCGGCAACCAGCTCGCGGCGTTGGCCGAGCCTGCGATCGATCATGCCGATGCAAAGCGGGCCTACGATCATCGCGATCGTGAACGCGCCGAGTTGATTGCCGGCCTCGACCCGCGACAATCCCTTGACTTGCATCAGCCACGGCCCGCCCCATAGGCCGCGCAACACCAGCGAGGTCGCAAGCGACACGAGCGCGAGCGCAATCAGGCCGCGGAGCGGACGTGAGAAGCCGAGCCGCAGCACCTCGATCATCTGCGACAGGGGTGAGGAATCGTCCTTGTGCTCGGCCGGCTGGTTCGGCACCAGCGCGAAGACGGCGAGCGCCACCAGGACGCCTGCGAGGCCCGAGATCCAGAACCCGGCGCGCCAGCCGTAATGATCGACCACGAAGGCGAGCGGGCTCGACGACAACAGCATGCCGATATTGCCGATCGACAGGATCGCTCCGGACCACAGGCCGAACCGCGCGGCCGACAATTGCTTGGCAGCCAGCGTCATCGGGCACATCAGCATGCCTGAGGTGGCAACGCCGAGCAGCAATTGCCCGAACGCAAAACTTTCCGGCCCCGTCGCGAAGCCCGACGCGACCGCGCCGATCACGGTCCCCGCGAGCAGGCCGAGCGAGACCGGACGTACGCCAAAGCGATCCATCGCCGCGCCGACCGGGATTTGTGCCGCGGCAAAGGCGAAATGATAGACCGAGGTAAGGCTCGCCAGCGCTTGGGATTCGATGCGGAAATCGGTCGCCATCAAGTCGAGGCTGACCGCTGGAATCGTGCGCAGCAGGGTCGAGAGCATGTGCCCGCAGGCGAGCGCGATCAGCGCAAGGATCAGCGCGCGGGTGCCGCTCTTCGAGCTGGAGCTGTTCATTTTGCGTTCCTCAACCGATCGGTTGATAAATTCTGTCGCAGGTTAGATCAGTCGGTTGACGACCGGATGTGTCGGGCTCGCTAGATTCTTCCCACCTCAAGGGTTGGGAATCGAGATATGCGCATTTACACGTTGTCCCTGCTGGCCGCTACGATCGGGGCGGGCGCGATGACGGCGGCTTCCGCCGCCGACCTGCCGATGAAAGCTCCGCCGGCTCCGGTCGCTATCTATGATTGGACGGGTTTCTATGTCGGCGCAAATGCGGGCGGCGGCTGGGGCAATGATCCGGTCGCTTACAATCCGCAATACATCGCTGCACCCGCCGGCTTCCCCGCGCAGGCCGCCAGCGACGGCTCCCGGAGCTTCCATCCGGCAGGGGCCACCGCAGGAGGCCAGGCCGGCTACAATTGGCAGGTCTCCCAGTTCGTATTTGGTCTCGAGGCCGACGTCGAATACCTCGATCTGAAAAGCTCCTACATCACGCCCATTCTGAATTTCCCGGGGGTTGCTCCCTATTTCTTCGCAACGTCGGTGAAGTCGAATTGGATGGCGACGGTCAGGCCTCGTGTCGGCGTCGCGTTTGACCGGTTCCTTGTCTACGCGACGGGTGGCGTCGCCGTCTCTGACGTCAGCTTTGCTCAAACCGCCACCTTTGGGCAGGGGTTCACCGGCGCGGGCAGCGCGAGCGCGACGAAGACGGGCTGGGTCGCCGGCGCCGGCTTTGAGTACGCGGTTGCTCCGCGTTGGAGCGCTAAACTCGAATATCTGCACACTGATTTCGGCAACATCGGTTTCACGGCTGTCACCAATTTTGCGCCCATAGGGTCGACGAGCCGCGCGAGCTTCAGGACGGACCTGGCCAGGGTCGGCATCAACTACAGCCTTGGCGGCGGCCCGGTCGTCGCGAGGTACTGATGCGACGATCAAACTGGTCGGCCGAACAATGAGCCGCACATGCCCCAGCAGGGATTCGAGCCGACCTCGTACGGCGAGATCGTCGAGGGGTTGGATCGCCTGTTTTCAGAGGACGTCATGAATAAGCTGACAAAATGTGCTGTCACCGTCGCTGTATTCCTTGGAGCGCCGGCTCACGCGGCCGAGGCGCCGGTCGGCAACTGGACTGGCTTCTACATCGGGGCGAACGTCGGTGGCGGCTGGGATCGGAACGGCGTCGACTACACGCCGAATGATCCAATGACGCGCTCCTTGTTCGACGTGCGCGACGGCAACGGCAAACCGCCTCCTGCCTCGCTCACTTATTCCGGCATTCTGGGCGGAGTTCAGACTGGTTACAATCGTCAACTGAACAGCAATTGGCTTATCGGAGCGGAGGCGGATTTTGATGGCTCCGGCGTTCGCGGCTTCGCCTCGACCAGTGGAGTCTACGCGCCCTATTACACGGCGCCGTTCAACGCGCCGGTTGAGCAGCGGATCGATTGGTTCGGCACCGTGAGAGCCAGGCTTGGCTATCTGCCGGCGGACAATCTCCTTGCCTTTGCCACTGCGGGATTCGCCTATGGCCGCGTCGTCCGTAGCGGAAGCTGGGACACGAACACACCGTTCGCGTTCGGTGGTCTCGGCTATACCGTCAATTGCCTGGGTACCAATTCCTCGTGCTTTGCCGGATCGTCGAGCAGCGTTGCCACGGGGTGGAGCGTCGGCGGCGGGCTTGAATATGCCTGGTCGCACGATTGGACGCTCAAGGCTGAATATCTTTACGTGAGCCTGGGCGGCGGCTCGACAACCGAGACCGTGTTGGGTCCCACGCCGGGCGCTTCGCCTTCGTCATTCAATGCAAATTTCGGACGCACCAATCTCAACGTCGCGCGCGTCGGGCTGAACTACCAAATCCATTGATCAACAATCGAGCTGAAGGCGTCTCGGCGTGAGGCTTGAGACAGCACGATTTTCCAGAACGACGCATCCAGGGACTACGGGAATTAAGCAATGAAGACATCGATACTCGCTGTGACCACAGCCATGGCGATCACGGGCGCCGCTTCGGCAGCAGACCTGGGAGCGGGTCCCTCGACCAAGGCTCCGGGGGCGCCGGCCGCAAACTGGACCGGCTTCTATGTCTTCGGCGGTGGCGGCGGCGGACTATGGGCTGCTGAAAATTCCGCCGAAAGCACAGGTGTGCCTGGCGTGTTCGCTCTCGATCTCGGTTTAGATACTGTCGCCTTGGGTGCAGGCGCTCCCTTGAGTCGCAACAAGCGTCTCGGCGGCAGGGGCTGGTTCGGCACTGTGGGCCTCGGCTACGATTGGCGGTTTGGTGGCCGCTGGGTGGCTGGCGTCTTCGCTGACGCGCAGTTCGGAGAGATTCGCGGCTCGCAATTCGCCGTCTTTGCGGAGGGCACGGAGACGCTTCGCACCAGCTACGCGGCCGGCGCGCGACTGGGGTGGTTGGTCGCGCCCAATGTTCTCTCCTATGTGAACGCAGGGTATTCCGGTTCGGAGTGGTCCGGCAGCAACATGACGGACGCAACGACCATTGGAGCGGGAACCGTTCTTACAACGCGTTCCTTTCATCGGGATGGCTTTTTCGTCGGTGGCGGCGTCGAGAACGATCTGAACAGTTTCGGCATCAATGCTCCGGGCTGGTTCATGAAGACCGAATATCGGTCTGCCTTCTACAGCCGGGTCAACTTGCTTGTGGACTGCACCATCCTGTGCGGCTCGGCCGGGCCGACCGGTACGGCGATCAACTTCAAACCCTGGGTCCAGACCGTCAGCGCCTCGCTGGTCTACCGGTTCAATTCGACCGGCCCTGCGGATGCGGCAGTTGCATCGGCCTTTGCGGACAGGGCGTACGCGAAGGCGGCACCGCTACCGATCGCGAACTGGACCGGATTCTACGTCTTCGGTGGTGGCGGCGGCGGTCTGTGGGCTGCGGACAATTCGACTGAGAGCGATGGCCTCGCCGGCGGCTTTCCCGCCAATGGGCCCGCAGGGACTCCTTTGACTGACAACATACGCCAGGGTGGCAGCGGCTGGTTCGGCACTGTGGGTCTCGGCTATGACTGGCAGTTCAACCGCTGGGTGGCCGGCGTCTTTGCCGATGGGCAGTCCGGAGAGATCCGCGGATCGCTGGACAACACCTTCTTGCTGGATATGGGCGAGGAGACGCTGCGCACGAGCTACGCCGCCGGCGTGCGACTGGGATGGCTGGTTGCGCCGAACGTGCTGTCCTATGCGAATGCCGGATATTCAGGATCCGAGTGGTCCGGCAGCAGTCTGCCAGACCTCACGCTTCCGAACTTCGTGCACGGTGCTGCTCGGCAGACGACACCTTCGTTCCACCGCGACGGCTTTTTCGTCGGCGGCGGCGTCGAGAACAATCTGGACATCTTCGGAATCCATGCACCGGGCTGGACAATGAAGACCGAATATCGGTCCGCCTTCTACGACCGTGTAACCTTGTCGCCGTTCTGTACCGTTGTTGGCTGCCATGTCGCGGGGACGACCGGCACGAACATCCTGTTCAAGCCTTGGGTGCAGACCATCAGCACCGCGCTGGTCTACCGCTTCTGAGCAATAGGGATCGAGACAGGCGCATTTGGGGTCGTCCCTGCTGACCGCCGCGATCTTCACGGGAGCGGCAGGCCGCCATAACGCTCCGCGCATGACAAAACGGGCCGATCGCTCCGCTTGTTCGAAGCGATCGGCCAAGTCCAGGGAGGAAACGCCCGTCGGGCGCGGCAAAGCGAGCGAACGCTCAACCGATAACCAATGTAATCTGCTTGGCTGACACAGAGTATGATCTAGGTCACATAGAAAAGGGGGCCCGGCCTGAAAGCGGGCCACCAGGAAGGCAGCACTACTTCGGCTCCCTGAGCAGTCTCCGCGCCTCGCCCAGCAAGTCTCGAATTTGCTTCCGCTCGGTGATGCCCTTCTTCGTGAACAGCCCATGCTTCCGTGCATTGCGATTTCCTCGTGGGGCACCCGATCCCTCTGCGTCGCCGTGCATGCGGCACCGCGTCTTGCCGTGCACCGCAGGCGGTTACCCGCTACTGTGCATGGGGTTGTTTTCGAGAGTTTTGAATAGGCGAGCGCGACGTTCGCGATCTATCCGTCGCCGCCGACGAGCCGCGCCAACCGATCGAGCAACGGACGCTGGCCTTGATTGATCTTCTCCCGCGCCGCATCGAGCGTGAACCATTCGGCGCGACCGACCTCGGGAAAGCTTTGCCGCTTGCCGCTATGCGGCGGCCATTCGATCTCGAACATGTTGCTGGAAATGGACCGCGGATCGATGTCGATCTCGGCGGCGAAGGCCGTGACAATCTTGCCGCCGCGTTGCTTGACCTGACCCACCTCGATCAGCGGCACCGTCAGCTCGAACCCGACCTCCTCGGCAAATTCCCGACGCGCGGCTGCCTCGGCGTCCTGTCGTTCGGGATATTCGCCCTTCGGGATGGACCACGCGCCGAGATCCTTGTTGCGCCAGAATGGCCCGCCGGGATGCACGAGCAGGATCTCGATGCCCGATGGCCGCGTCCGATAAGCGATGATCCCGGCGCTCATCAATGGCATCGCAGGTTCCGCTGGTTTCGTGCCGCACCCGTATCGAGTGCATTTCAGCACAGGCCGGGACCCGGCAAAAGATGACCGGGAGCCGTTCCATCGAGCGGCTTCCCGGTTCACGTCTCAGTTCGACGACCGCTAGCTAACGCGATGCGACGCGAACCCCGCGCGCCTTTGCGCCCCTGGCCGCGCGCGCTGCGATCATGCTGCGTGCCTTGCCGGTCCGCGCGGCAGCTGACGACGTGCTCCTCTTGATCAGCAGAGCCAGCCGCTTGCGCACGCGGTGCGCGGCGAGCTTTACCGTGGCTTCCGCGGCCTGCGCCTTCTGAATCAGCGCTGTGACGCTTGCCGCAGGCGCGGCCGAGACGAACGCGATCTCCTTGGTCTTTGAGAGTCCGCCGACGCCTTCGCACGGCGCTTCGCTTGGCAGATCAATGCGGATCGCGAGCATGTCGGCGTCCTCGATCCAGTCTTCCGCCTTGGTGCCGGTGATGATCCGGACGTAATCGCGTGTCTCGCGCGGAAGTGTGCTCTGCTTCGCCAGCCATTTCTGAATGCGGCCGCTGCCGGCATTGTAGGCGGCTGCAGCGAGGCCGAGATTGCCGAAGTCATCACGCAGCTTGCGCAGCAGCTTGGCGGACGCGGGCAGCGCCTTGAACGGATCGAAGGGATCGTCGAGCCCGACTTCGGCTGCGGTTTCCGGCATGAATTGCGCGACACCTCGCGCGCCGGCATGGCTGACCTCATTGGAGCGGAAGCGGCTCTCCTGCCAGATCAGCCGTGCAAAGAAGGCGACCGGGATCTCGCTGTTCTCGGCGGCCTCGCGGAGAGCGTGGCAGAAAGCGTCGTGCGGCGACTCCTCCGCCTTATGTTCGGTGGTGGTCTCCGCCGGCGCGTCTGACGGGGGAGGGCTATCTTGTGTGGGCGTCGCGTTCGACTGTTCGTTGGCCTTGGCGCTTTCAAACAGCGCCGCGAAGGCGGAAGAGATTTTCTCGGATGGGCTGGCTGCGAGGAGAAGATTGTTGGCGCTCGATGCCGGACTGACGGGTCCATCGAGGTCGAGCATCAGGACGAGGAACGCGGCGAGCGCCGCGAAGACGAATCGCATTGCTTGTGTGAGCCTCAATTGTGGGTGAGTTGGCTGCAAATGCGCTTCCGATAGGGACTTTTTGACGAGTCGATTGCGGCGAAGCTGCGATCTTTGGTGTTCCCTGCAGGAACACCGTATTTTCATCGCCGTGGAACTTCGTCGCGTCCCGTGACTT
Organism: Bradyrhizobium ingae; assembly: GCF_055791185.1. Taxonomy (NCBI): domain Bacteria; kingdom Pseudomonadati; phylum Pseudomonadota; class Alphaproteobacteria; order Hyphomicrobiales; family Nitrobacteraceae; genus Bradyrhizobium; species Bradyrhizobium ingae. The sequence goes on along the minus strand of NZ_JBVUBB010000007.1, from coordinate 122,304 downwards.
TACGGAGAATATTCGGGCTGAGGCTGTTGCATGTTGCGAACTCTTGCCGCCGTGGTGCTCTCGTTTCTTGCGGTGACGCCTGTCACCGCAGCCGGCCTCGACGCCGCTGCCATCAATGATGCGGCGATGCCCGCGAAGCCGACGGGATCCGACAAGCTCAGCGGCTCCATCGTCAAGCTTCAGATTCTGCTTGACCGCGCGCGCTTCTCACCAGGCGAGATCGACGGCAAGCTCGGCGAGAATGCGCAAAAGGCCTTGTCTGCGTTTGCCGAAGCAAATGAGCTGAATCTCGACAAGGCGATCACGCCGGATCTCTGGGATAAGCTCGCGGCTACGAGCGAAGGTCCGGTCATCGTCGATTACAAGATCACGGATGCGGACGTGAAGGGGCCGTTCCTCAGGAAGCTGCCCGCGAAGATGGAGGATATGAAGAGCCTGGAGGCGCTGAGTTACACCAGCCCGCGCGAAGCGCTCGCCGAGAAATTCCACATGAGTGAGTCGTTGCTCAGCGCGATCAATCCCGGAAAGACGTTCGACAAGGCGGGCGAGACAATCGCCGTTGCAAACGTCAATGGGCCGCAGAATGCGATGCCGATCGCGCGCGTCGAAATCGACAAGGCACGGCAGACGCTGAAGGCGTTCGATGCTGACGGAAAGCTCCTCGCGTTCTATCCCGCGACGGTCGGCAGTTCAGAGAAGCCGACGCCTAGCGGAACGTTGAAAGTGACGGCCGTCCACCAGAACCCGACCTATCGTTACAACCCCGAATACAGGTTCAAGGGCGTCAAATCGAGACGACCGTTCACGATCAGGCCTGGTCCGAACAACCCTGTCGGCTCCATCTGGATCAACCTGTCAGCCGAAGGCTATGGCATTCACGGGACTCCCGATCCCGGCAAGGTGAGCAAGTCGGCCTCGCACGGTTGCGTCCGCCTGACCAACTGGGATGCGCTGGTACTCGGCGCGAACCTCAAGCGAGGAACGCCGGTGATGTTCCTGGATCGGCCGGGAGAAGGGGTGGCGCCCGCGCAGAACCGGCCGATCGCAAAGAGCTCGCGAATGTAGCTTGCCTGCAAGATGATCGTCGTCTTCGGACAGGCGCGCGGTTAGCCCTGGGGAAAGTCCTTGCGCATTGCGATCTCGGCGGCGTCGCCCGGCGACAGCACGGTCTGGTCGAAGGCCGGCTGCGGTTTCGTCATGATATCGTAGAGCGAGATGCCCTTGATCGGTTTTGCCATCAGCTCGCGAACGCATTCGGCGAGGGTGCCGTTGTAGACGAGATAGGGCGGACCTCTGTCCTTGAGGCGCTGGCCCTTCAGCGAGGGCCACTTCTTCAGTTCGGCCGGCGCGTCATACGCGATCGGCGAGCTTTCTCTGAACATGCATTCGGCCCCAGGCAGACTTGGTCTGCCCGGGATCCTATGGCGAAGGGGTAAATGCCCGTTAAAAAATTAGCTAAAATCAGGCGGCAACGAAGGCCAGCAACGTGCCGTTCGCGGTGGCCGGCGCCACGCAGATTGCAGCACCGCTGCGCGAAGCCGCTGTACCGAGCGCCTTCTCGGTCGCGGCGAGATCGCGGCTCACCAGCACGAGTGCCGCACCACCACGCTCGGCAAGGCCTCCGAGTGAGACGCCGGGATAGCGCTTGCCGAGTTGGTCGAGCGTGAGGAATACGAAATCGGCGCGGTCGCCGCCGGAGGGCACCATGACGGCGCCGTCGGATTGCTCTTTTGCCTCGCGATCGATCAGGCGTGACAGGTGCGCGGCTTCCTTTGCCGGCTCGGGGCTCGCGATCAGGATCTGCTTCAGCCGCTTCGCGCCGTTGGCGTGCGTCATGAGCTCGGGAATCCATACCGTCTCGCGCGTCTTGTGCTGGCAGGCGAAGATGCGCACGCCGCCTGGCGCCTCCGCGACCGGCCAATGGAAGACGCGGAATTTCGCCGCCGACACGGTGCCGTTTGGCAGCGTCACCGGCCGTTCGAAATCGACCGGACCGCCCGGCGGAAATCCGTGCGCGCGGATCTCCTCCGCACCTGCCGTCGAATCGACCGCGGTGAAGGCGATGCGCTCGATGCCCTCGCCGTGCTTCTCGAGAAAGGCGCGCGCCGGGGCATTATGTTCTGTCGGCGCCAATACGCCGAGCAATTCCATGTAGTCAGGGTCGAACATGATGGTGTAATTGCCCGATCCCATATGCGCGCTGTGGGTGCCGCGCGGCGAGATGGTGAAGCCGAGCCGCTTGTAGTTTTCAGCGGCCTTGTCGAGATCCTTCACCATGACCACCGCGTGGTCGATTCCGATGACGTTTTTGAGGGCCACTTGATTTCCCCGGCATGAATGGGTGGATTAGGCTGCAAGGCACGACAACGCACCTGCATGCGGCTGTCAACTGCGACAGCCGCAGATGCGGTATCTCGTGACGCCTGGGGCAATTTGGGACGTTCGACGATGAGTGAATCAACCGTCACCTGGCCGAATTCGCTATGGGCTGCTGTCACGCCGCAGGGGCCGAAATTGCCGCAGCTCGTTGGAGCCGAGAAGGCCGATGTGGTCGTGGTCGGCGGCGGCTTCACGGGGCTGTCGACAGCGCTGCACCTGCGTGAAGCCGGCGTCGACGTCGCAATCGTCGAAGCGGCCGAGCCGGGCTGGGGCGCCTCCGGCCGCAACAACGGTCAGGTGATCCCGACCTTGTCGCGCCCCGATCCCGAGGACATCATCGCGCGCCATGGCGCGGTGGGCGAGCGCTTCGTTGAGCTGTTGCGCGACAGCGCATCAACGCTGTTCGACACGGCGCGGCGTTATGGCATTGATGCCGAGCAGGAGCAGGCGGGCTGGGTGCAGCCGGTGCATTCGCCGGGCCGCATCAAGATTGCGGAGCGGCGCGTGCGGCAATGGTCGAAATTCGGTGCGTCCGTCGAGCTGCTGTCGCGCGAGCAGCTGAGAGAAATGCTCGGCTCGGACGCTTGGTACGGCGGCTTCTGGAACACCACCGGCGGGCACATCAATCCGCTGGCGCTGGCGCGCGGACTGGCGCGCAGCGTGCTTGGCCTCGGCGCTCGCATCTACGAACGCTCACCGGCGGTGAGTTTTGAGCGGCGCAACGACAGATGGGTGGTCAAGACGGAGAAGGGCGAGATCTCCGGCCGTGCGCTGGTGATGGCGACCAATGCGTATAGCGCCGAGTTTTCCAAGCAGCTTGTGCCCGATATCGCGCATGAGGTGATGCCGGTGCTGTCCTGGCAGATGGCGACGCAGCCTCTGTCGGACGATGTCAGGAAGACGATCATTCCGGCGCGGCAGGCTATGTCGGACACCCATGGCGAGCTCTATTTCGCCCGCTACGATGCGCGCAATCGTCTCGTCACCGGCGGTGCCGTGATCGGACCCGGCAACAGGGCGGAGCGGCTGAAGGCGCGCGTCACCACGCGTTTGCAGCGGCTCTGGCCGCAGATCGGCGAGGTCGGTTTCGATTATGTCTGGAACGGCTATGTCGGCATGACCTCGGATTTCCTTCCGCGGATTCACAAGCTCGGGCCGAATGCCTATGGCTGGACCGGCTGCAACGGCCGCGCCGTGGCGCTGACGATCCCGCTGGGCGATCAGCTCGCCAAGGCCGTGCGCGGCGTGCCGGACAGCGAGTTGGCGCTGCCGTTCACCAATCCAGTGCCGATTCCGGCGCACGGCCTGATGCGCAGGCTCGCGCCGCTAATGCTGCTGGTGTATCGACGTCGCGACGCGCGCGAGATCTAAAGGATGATCCGGAAAAGCGTGGTTTCCGAAGAGATCATGCTTAATCCTCATCGCGCTCTAGCCGCGCATTGCGGTCGTCATGATTGCCAACGGCTACCCGCGGATCGCAGCATTCGCGCGTTCGGCGGCGGCGGGCATCACCACGTTCGCCGTCTTGTTACCGGAGACCACTTCATTGACGCCGATCATGAAGGCGTCGAGGATCCGCCGCTGCTGCGGATGGAACAGGATCGCCTTGGCACGCTCGACGTCGGCGCTTTGCAGGTTCGCCAGCGCCGCCTCGGCGGCCTGCGCGCCGAAGGCGTCCTTGAAGCCTTTGCTCGACCAGGCCGAGACGCGTGTCGTCGCAAGACCCGCCGCAGCAGACTGCAGCGAGGTCGGCCTGCTCGTCGCCCAGAGCAGGAACAGGAATGCGGCGCGCTTGTTCTGCGATTTGGAGTTCACGCAGGCCTGCCAGTGCGACATGAAAGGCACGGGCGTTTTGCCGGGCAGGTGCGGGAAGGGTGCAAACCCCGCCTGCTTGGCGACGCGGCTTTTCCCCGGGTTTGAGATGTCGGTGGCGAAGTTGCTGCTGTCGATCGCCATTGCGGTTCTCGCTTGCAGGAAATCGTCGAGCACCTGATACCATTCATAGGTGCCTACATTGGCAGGTCCTGCTTGGCTGAGCAGCCGCGCATACATGTCGATGGCCTCGATCGCCTCGGGACTGCCGAAGGCGACCGTGCCGTCCTTGTTGACCATGGATCCGCCGTAGGAGAACACGAAGCCCATCGCCGGCGGGGTCGAATTGCCGCCGGCCTGGGCCCGCATCGCAATTCCCGCCATGTCGCTGCTCTTGACCGCCTTGGCGGTGGCAAGCAGCTCGTCGAAGGTCTGCGGCACCGGCAGGTTCTTGGCTGCCAGTGCATCGGTGTTGATGAACAGGGTCATCGCCTCGGAGGTGATCGGCACGGCGTAGCGCTCGCCGTCGGACCACACCGGAAAGGCACGCGCGGTCTTCAGGAGATCGCTCTCGTCGTACCAGGCGAGATCGGTCAGGGACTTGTTGGCGTAATGGGCGTTGAGCGGCTCGAGCCATCCGCCCGAGATGCCCTGGCCGTAGGTCGTGAACATGAAAACGTCGGGCGTATTGCCGCCGCGTGCAAGCAGAACGGGAATCGCGCTCAAATAGGTGGTTTCAAGCTGGAAGTCGGTGACGACCTTGATGCCTGTGAGCTTGGTGAATTCCGGCAGCAGTGGCGTGATCGCGCTCGACCACGGATGGAGCGCGCCCATCAGCGTGATCGTCTGGCCCGCGAACTGCTTCCAGTCGATCTTGGCGTTGGCAAAGTCCGCGCCGACCTCCTCGGCGAGGCCGCTCCGCGGCCACGTCGCGAGGGCCGGCATGACGACTCCTGCCACGCCCAATGTCTTGATGAAGCCGCGCCGGCTGGTCGGCGCTTGCCCGTTACGTGAGCTTTCACGTCGCTGTTTTTCAATTGGCGGTTTTTCGTTTGGCGCCATGTTGATGCTCCTCGTTGTGGTCGGTCGTTCACAACCCGCAACCTGTGACGCGCGCCGGCTTCGTCAAAGCCGAATGATCAGCTCCACAGCCGGAGTAACATGCGGAGAATATTGAGTTTCCGGCTCCCCAATACGGGCCGGTTCATGCTAATATTCTAGCCATGCCCTGGCATTGGCACCAGAAAATGCGCCTGCGAGCATGGAAGACTTAACGCCAATGTCAATCCTTGCTTCGGGCCATACCTTGCGGTGGTTTGCGCGGCCGCTGACCCCAGTGGTTGCGGGGCTCGTCATTCTGCTCGCAGTGACCGGGATTCTCGGCCTGCATTACTGGCGCGATCGGCAGGCGCTCAACGTTTCGCTCTCGCACAGCCGCAACGTGTTCGAGACGCTCGATCGTCTCAAAGCGATCATCGCCGATCTGGAGGCCGAGCGGCACGGGTATCTTCTCACCCTCGATCCCGCTTATCTGAAGGCCTACGGCGTCTCGGATGAAAGCGTGCGACGCCAGGCCGAGGCACTCCAGGCGCTCGTCGCGAAGGACCCGTTGCAGAGCCTGCGCGCGGAACATCTTGCCCTGACCCTTTCGGCGAAACTCAAGGAGATCGACGACATCGTCAAGACGGCTGCGCGCGAATCCGGGCTGGCGGCGCTGGCGATGATCCGCGGCATGGAGGACATCCGGTCGCAAATAGACCTGATGGTCGATCACGAACGGCTCCGTCAGGTGGACCTCGACAAATCCGCCGACGAGCTCGAGCAGCGCAGGACCAGGCTCACCATCGCGGCCGTCGTTTTCGTCATCGCCCTGGCCGGCGCCGCGCTGGTGCTGGCGCGCATCGAGGCGAAGCGGCGGCGGATGGCGACCGAGGAGAACGTCAAGCTTCAGGGCGATCTGCTCGCGCGCGACAGGAAGATCCGGCGTCTGTTCGATTCCAACATCATCGGCATCATCATCTGGGATATCGACGGGCTCATCTTCGAGGCCAATGACGCATTTCTTCGCATCGTCGGATACGATCGCGAAGACCTCGCTGCAGGTCGCCTGCATCGCACGACCCTGACGCCGTCGGAATGGCATGGCCACGATCTGCACACCGTCGCCGAGCTCGAGAGGATCGGAACCGTGCAGCCGTTCGAGAAGGAATACTTCCGCAAGGATGGCAGCCGCGTTGCGGTCCTGATCGGCGGGGCGATGATGGAAGAAAGCCGAAGTCAGGGCGTCGGCTTCGTTCTCGATCTGAGCGAGCTCAAGCGGGTGGAGGCCGAGGCACGTGAGAACGAGCGGCGCTATCGCGAGGCGCTGATGGAGCTCGCACACACCAACCGCGTCACGACAATGGGCGAGCTGACCGCCTCGATCGCTCATGAAATCAGCCAGCCGATCGCCGCCACCGTTGCGAACGCGCGGGCCGGATTGAACTGGCTCGGCGCCCGGCCGCCGAATTTCGAGGAGGTCGAGCAGACGCTGGGCTGGATCATCAGCGACGGCATGCGCGCCAGCGAAATCATCGGCCGGATCCGCGCTCTCATCAAGAATGCACCGCCGCAGAAAGAGGAGCTGGAGATCAATCAGCTGGTGCGCGAAGTCATGACACTGACCCGCAGCGAAGTTCTGAAAAACGGCGTCACGGTGCGGACGCAGCTCACCGAAGCCTTGCCGCCCGTCCAGGCGGACCGGGTCCAGCTTCAGCAGGTGGTTCTCAACCTGATCATCAATGCCGTGGAGGCGATGAGCCACGTTCGCGAAGGCCCGCGCGAGCTGCTCATCTCCACCACCAGGAACGACACGAACGGCATCGTCATCAGCGTCAGGGATTCCGGCCCGGGCCTCGATCCGAAAAGCGTGAGTCGCGTGTTCGAGCCGTTCTACACTACCAAGTCTGAAGGCATGGGGATGGGGCTCGCCATCTGCCATTCGATCATCGAGGCGCATGGCGGGAAGATGTGGGCCGGCGCGAACGAACCGCGAGGAGCGGCGTTCCAATTCACTCTGCCCCTGGCGCCGGAAACCGCGCTGGTCGGAAAGGCCGCTCCGGCGCCCGCTCTAGGGTGAAACGCCGCGGCCAAATGACGCAAGCCCGCCCTGCTACACCGCCGTCTGATGTTCCCGTGCGAACGCGCCGCCCGGGACCGAGGCGAGCAGCGCCTGGGTGTAGGGATGTTCCGGCCGGCCGAACACGTCGGCCACGAGCCCGTGCTCGACGATCTCGCCGTCCTTCATGACCGCGACGAGGTCGCAGACCTGCGCCGCTACGCGCAGGTCGTGGGTGATGAAGACGATCGAGAGCCCGAGCCGTTCGCGCAATTCGCCGAGCAGCTTCAACACCTGCGCCTGTACCGACACGTCGAGCGCGGATACCGGCTCGTCCGCGATCAGGACATCCGGCTTGAGCGCAAGCGCCCGCGCGAGCCCGATGCGCTGGCGCTGCCCGCCGGAGAATTCGTGCGGGAAGCGGTCGCCGGCAGACGGATCGAGCCCGACCAGCGCGAACAGCTCCCTTGCTTCCGTCATCGCGGCCGCGCGCGGCGTGCCGTGGACGATCGGGCCCTGCGCGACCAGCTCGGCGGCCTTGCGCCGCGGATTGAGCGAGGCAAAGGGGTCCTGAAACACCATCTGGATGTGACGGGTCTCGCGGCGGATCCGGTCGCGCGGCAGCTTCGCCCAATCCTTGCCGTCGAGCAGGATCGCACCCCTGTCGGGATCGATCAGCCGCACGATGCAGCGTGCCAGCGTCGACTTGCCCGAGCCGGACTCGCCGACGATGCCGAGCGTCGCGCCCCTGGGCAACGTCAACGAAGCGTCCTTCACCGCCGTGGTGACGCGCGCGCCACGACCGAGAAAGCCGCCGGTGCGATAGGTCTTGGCAACGTTGCTGATGGTGAGGATGTTGTCGGCTGACAGCGGCCGGGGCGGCGGCGCCGTCAGCGGCGGTACGGCGGCGATGAGCTGCTTCGTGTAGGCGTGCGTCGGTCGATTCAGCACGTCATCGGCCGTACCCTGCTCCACGATCTTGCCGTGCTGCATGACCACGACGCGGTCGGCGATCTCGGCGACGACACCGAAATCGTGGGTGATGAACAGCACTGCCGTCTTCTTGCGTCGCTGGAGATCGCGGATCAGCTTCAGGATCTGCGCTTGCGTGGTGACGTCGAGCGCGGTGGTCGGTTCGTCCGCGATCAGAAGCTTCGGGTCGAGCGCCAGCGCCATCGCGATCATCGCGCGCTGGCGCTGGCCGCCGGAAAGCTCGTGCGGATAGGCCTTGGCCGCAGCCTTCGGATTGGGGATGCGGACGTCTTCGAGCAGCGACTGCACCCGCGCGCCAATTTGCGCCTTGGAGAGATCGGTGTGGATCTGGAACATCTCCGCGATCTGGTCGCCGACGGTCCGCAGCGGATTGAGCGCCGTCATCGGCTCCTGAAAGATCATGGCGATGCCGGCGCCACGCACCTCGCGCATCGCAGCCGGATCGGCCGTGCAGAGATCGCGGCCGTCGAACATCATCCGGCCGGCCTCGATTCCGACCTCGCCCGGCAACAACCGCATAATGGCATTGGCCATCATCGACTTGCCCGACCCGGATTCGCCGACGACGCAGAGGATCTCGTTCGAGGCGATCGACAGCGACACGTCGTTCAGCGCATGCGTGCGATCGGCCCCCTTGGGCAGGCGCACGCTGAGGCCTTCCAGGATGAGAACCGGCTGCTCGCTCATCGGCGCTTTAGCCTCGGATTGAGTGCGTCGTTCAAGCCCTGGCCGACCAGCGATACCGCAAGCACGGTGATAAGGATGGCGATGCCGGGAATGGCCGAGACGTACCACTGTACGCGCAGCACGTCGCGCCCGAGGCCGATGAGGTTGCCCCAGGATGCCACGTTGGGATCGGAAAGCCGCAGGAAGGCGAGTGCGCTCTCAAGCAGGATCGAGAGCGCCATCACCACGCTGGCATAAACGATCACCGGCGGCAGCGCGTTGGGCAGGATCTCGCCGAGGATGAGCTGGAGGTCTCTCATGCCGAGCGTGCGTCCGGCCTGCACGAATTCGCGGTTGCGCAGCGACAGGAATTCGGCGCGGGTCAGCCGCGCCGGCGCTGGCCAGGACACGATGCCGATCGCGATTGTCACGGTCGTCAGCGTCGAGCCAAACACGGCGACCAGCACGAGCAACAGCACGAAGTTCGGCAGCGTCTGGAATGCTTCCGTAATTCGCATCAGGATGTTGTCGACCCAGCCTCCATAGTAGCCGGCAAACGCCCCGATCAGCGTGCCGATCGCAACCGCGATCACGGTGGCAACGCCCCCGATCAGGAGCGAGATCCGCGCGCCGTAGAATATCTGCGCCGCGATATCGCGTCCCGAATTGTCGGTGCCGAGCGGGAATCGCGGATTGGTGAACGGCCACACCAGCGGCCGGCCGGCGAGCGCGAGCGGATCGCGCGGATAGAGCACGCCGGCCGAGATCGCTATCGCGATCACGGCGAGCAGGAGCACCAGGCCGATCACGGCCGCGGGGCTGCGGAAATATCGCTTTGCGATGTCCATCTCAGCCCTCCGCCGAGATGCGCGGATCGAGCCGCGCGTAGAGGAGGTCGACGACGAAATTGACGACGATGACCAGGAGCGCTGAGACGAAAACGATGCCGAGCAGGGTGTTGAGATCGCGCTGGATCACGGATTCGTAAGCGAGCCGCCCGAGACCGGGCAGCGAGAACACGCTCTCGACCACCACCGAGCCGCCCAGCATGGTGCCGGCCTGCAGGCCGATCAGCGTCACCATCGGCAGCAGCGCGTTGCGCAGCACGTGCCCCGTGACGACGCGGGTCTCGTCCAGACCCTTGGCCCGCGCGGTGCGGACATAGTCGAGGTTCAAGACCTCGAGCATCGAGGCACGCATGATGCGCAGGTAGATCGCAAGGAAGATCAGCCCGAGCGTCAGCGTCGGCAGGATGAGGTGCCGCGCTATATCGATGATGCGGAAGATGCCAGTCCGCACTTCGCCGATATCCTCGAAGCCACCGGCGGGCAGCCATTGCAGATAGATCGAGAATACGACGATCGCCATCAGGCCGAACCAGAACGATGGCGTGGCGTAGAAGATCAGGCCCAGCGTCGAGATCAGCGTGTCCGGCCATTTGTTGACGGCGCGCGAGGCGATCACGCCGAATACGAGGCCAAAGAAGAATGCGAAGGACAGCGAGGCCGTCATCAGGAGGATGGTCGGGGGCAGCCGCTCCATGATCACGGTCGCGACCGGCTTGCCGTAGATCGAGGAGAAGCCGAGATCGAGCCGCACCAGATGCCAGAGATAGTTGGCGAGTTGCGCAGGGATCGACAGATCGAGCCCGTAGAATTTGCGCAGCTCGCGCGCAGTCGCGGCGTCGCCGCCGCCCATCTGGGCCATCAGGGCGTCGACCGTGTCTCCCGGCGCGAGTTGCAGCAGCAGGAAGACGCCGATCAGGATCAGGAACAGTGTCGGGATCGAGGCGGCGAGCCGCCGCCCCGCAAGGCCTATGATGCGCATGGCATCATCTTGACGAAAAACCGATCACGCGGAAAGCCAAAGATCGTGCCAGCTCGACGAGCCCCAGCGCGGGGTGTTGGAGTGGTTGCGGGCCTTGGCCGTGATCACGGTGACGAAGATCTGCTCGATCGGCATCCAGACCGGCAGCTCCGTGTTCACCTCCTTGACGAACTCGGCGTAGAGCGTCTTGCGCTTGGCGGGATCGAGCTCGGTGAGGGCATCGTCGATCGTCTTGTCGACCTGCTTGTCCTCCCAGTCCCACTGGTTGGTCCAGGGCGCGCCCTTAGGCTGGCCGGAGCGATACCACACAGTGGTCGAGACGGCGGGGTCGTTGCGGTACTGGTGCCAGCCGGTTGCGAGATCGAAGGCGTGGTCATCATAGACCTGCTTGAGGAAGCCGCCGCCGTCATTGCGCACGATGTCGACGGTGATGCCGACGTCCTTCAGCGATTGCTGGATGAAGGTCGACCACAGCGAGATGTCCTCGCCCCATGGCGCGGGCAGCAGTTTCAGCGAGAAGCGGGCGCCGCCGGCGCCGGCCTTGTAGCCGGCCTCATCAAGAAGCGCGGCCGCCTTGCCCTTGTCGTAGGGGTATTGCGGCGTGTTCGGACCCGGATAGAAATCCGTCGAGGTCGACGGAATAGGGCCGGTGCCGAGCTTGGCAAAATCGCCCAAGAAATTCTCGATGAAGAAGGGCACGTCGATCGCATGCGCGATCGCGCGGCGCACACGGATGTCGGACAATTCCTTGCGGCGGAAGTTGAACTCGATGGTGTTGGTGCGCGCGTTGCCCTCATTGCCCTTGGTGGTGACGATGAAGCGCTTGTCCTTGCCAAGTCGCGCCATGTCGGAGATCGTGAGCCCGGAGAACGGCGAGTATTGCAGCTCGCCGGCTTCCATCTGCGCCGCGGCTGCCGCTCGGTCGGTGATCACCTTCCAGACGATGCGGTCGAGATAGGGTGCATTGGGCCGCCAGTAGTCGGGGTTGCGGTCGGCGATGATGTATTGTCCGCGCTCATACTTGACGAACTTGAACGGGCCCGTGCCGACCGGGGCGAGGTTGACCGGGTTCTGCCTGATGTCGCCGGTCTCATAGAGATGCTTTGCGGAGATGTAGCCGAGGTCGGGGAGGGCGCGCAGCAACAGGTTGAGCGGCATCGGCCGCTCGTAGCGGAAGATCGCGGTCTGCGGATCGGGCGTATCGACGGCGGTGAGGAAGAGCTGCAGCGTCGAGCCGTAGTTCAAAATCTTCTTCCACATGTTCATCGCGGTGAACGCGACGTCTTCTGACGTGAAAGGCTTGCCGTCGTGCCAGGTCACACCCTTACGCAGCTTGAACGTGATGGTTTTGCCATCAGGTGAGGATTCCCAGCTCTCGGCGAGCACGCCGACAGGCTTGCCGTCGGCATCGAGATCGACCAGGCTCTCCTGGATCTTGCCGCCGATGATGTAGACGCCGGTGGACGCCTGAATGCTCGGATTGAGCTGACGCTGTTCGGCGCCGTAATGGACGTTGAACACGCCGCCCTTCTTCGGGGTCTCCTGCGCAAACGCCCGCATCGGGTTGATGACGTTGGCGGCGATCGCCGCCGAGGTCAGGAGCGCCGTGCGGCGATTGATTTCGAGGCGGGTCAAATCCATAGGACGTCTCCAAACTGACTTATAGTCCGACCTGCGGCCGCACGGGTTCCCTATCTACGCCGGACGGGCGCTCAAGTCATTTTGAAATGGTCTGCAATTGCGGAATATCCTTCCGCAAAGCGTCGCATGGACGCGTCACCGAGATTGGCGTCAGCGGTCGGTCTGCGCGATATAGGCGGCCAGCACCGCGCGTTCCTCGCCGGTCATTTCGGTGATGTTGCCGGGCGGCATCGCGCTCGACCATGCAGCGACGCGTCCGATCAACCTGATGTTGCGCTGAATGTGCTGGGGCGCATCGAGCAGGATGCCCTTCGGCGCGGTGACGATGCCGGCCCACACAGGCTCTGCGGCATGGCACATGCTGCAGCGGGACATCACGATCTCTTCGACATCGGCAAGCGTCGGCTGCGCGGCAAGCGTGCTGGTCTTCACCTCGCGCGGGCCGGCGGCCGAGAGAAAGCCGATCGCGATCACGCCGGCTGCCGCCACGCCCCACACCCACCACGGGGATTTGCGGCCCGCATGGCGCTCGTTGAAGAAATGCCGGATCACCGGCCCCAGCGCCAGCACGATCGCGACGATGATCCAGTTGAAGCGCGTCGCATACAGCAGGGGGTAGTGGTTGCTGATCATCAGCACGACGACGGGGAGCGTCAGATAGTTGTTGTGGACCGATCGCTCCTTGCTGGTCTTGCCGAGCTTGGGATCGGGCGATTGCCCCGCGATCAGAGCGGCGACGATTTTTTTCTGGTTCGGGATGATCACCGCAAAGACGTTGGCGACCATGATGGTGCCGATGATCGCGCCGATCTGGTTGAACGCGCCGCGGCCGCTCAGCACATGCGTAAAGGCATAGGTCAGCGCGACCAGAAACAGATAGCCGCCGATCGCAAAGCCGAGCTCGCGCTGGGCAAGGCCGGTGCGGCAGGCGATTTCGTAGAGCAGCCACGCTAGCGCGAGACTGCAAAAGCTGAACAGGCCCGCCTGAGCTGGTGTGAGGTCAAGGATCGATTTGTCGACGAGAAACAGGTCGGCATCGAGATAATAGACCACCACCATCAGCGCAAAGCCGGAGAGCCAGGTGGTGTAGGCCTCCCATTTGAACCAGGTGAGCTCCTCCGGCATCTGGCTTGGGGCAACCAGATATTTCATGATCCGGTAAAAGCCGCCGCCATGCACCTGCCAGGCTTCGCCCTGCACGCCGCCAGGCAAATCGCGCTCCGGTTTCAGGCTGAGGTCGAGATGGATGAAGTAGAACGAGCTGCCGATCCATGCGATCGCTGCGACCACGTGCAGCCAGCGCAGGAGCAGGCTCGCCCATTCCGAGATGATGGATCCCCACATGCTTACCCCATCCGTCGCGACGTCGATGCCGCAGCTTTGATGACCGCAACCGGCGGCCCCGCCCTTACAATGTGTCGCACTGATCGACAGGATTTTCCAGCAGGACGGCATTACGCATTGCACATCCTGCGGGCATGAGTTGATGTGCGATTCGGCACTCGAAGGCTGCGGAGGAACTCGTGACGAAGTACCCTGGACGTCCGGTCAAGCCGGCTTTTGTGTCTGCACTGCTCGTGGCTGCGATCGGTACCGCCGCTTCGGCAGAACCGGTGCTGAAAGGCAAGGAGGCCTACGGCAGTTGGCAGGCCGACAAGCCCGGCACGGTCAGGTTGATCCGGCCAGAGGATCTGCCTGCGCCGGGCGCGTCGCGATCGGTCGCCAATGCCTCCTCCGTGGTGGCGCGGCCCGCGGAAGCGATGCCGCTCGTGCCAGACGGTTTCAAGATCGAGCTGCTTGCCGAGGGCCTGTCCGGCCCCCGCATCCTGCGCGTCGCACCGAATGGCGACATTTTCGTCGCTGAAACACGGGCAGGGCGCGTCCGCGCGCTGCGCGCGGACGGCGCGAAGATCGTGGCGAATGAGATATTCGCCAGCGGGCTGAACCGACCGTTCGGCATCGCCTTCTTCCCGAACGGTGACAATCCGCAATGGGTCTATGTCGCCAACACCGACAGCGTCGTCCGTTTCGCCTATCGCAGCGGCGACCTCAAGGCATCCGGCAAGGCGGAGACGGTCGTCGCGAACCTCGCGCACGGCACCGGCCATTCCACCCGCGACATCGTCTTCACGCCGGATAACAAGCGCATGTTCGTCTCGGTTGGCTCGGCTGGCAATGCCGGCGAAGGCATGGGCAATCCGCCTGGCGGGCTCGAGGCGTGGTCACGCGCGCAGCCGCTCGGTGCATCCTGGGGCTATGAAGCCGAGCGTGCAGCGGTGCTGGTTTTCGACGCGGACGGCAAGAACAGAAAGCTCTACGCCACCGGCATCCGCAACTGCGTCGGCCTTGCCATCGAGCCACGAAGCGGCCTGCCGTGGTGCTCGACCAACGAACGCGATGGCCTGGGCGACGATCTCGTGCCGGATTACGTGACGAGCGTACGGGAAGGCGCGTTCTATGGCTGGCCGTGGTTCTATATCGGTGCCAACGAAGACCCGCGCCATGCCGGCGCGCGGCCGGACCTGAAGGACAAGGTGACGATTCCCGACGTGCTGCTCCAGCCGCACTCCGCATCGCTCGGCATGACATTCTATCAGGGCAGCAATTTCCCGGCCGACTATCGAGGCGACGCCTTTGCCGCCGAGCACGGGTCATGGAACAGGTCCAAGCGCACCGGCTACAAGGTCGTTCGCATCAGGATGAAGGACGGCAAGCCAACCGGCGAGTACGAAGACTTCGTCACCGGCTTCGTCGTCAACGACAGCGACGTCTGGGGAAGGCCGGTCGGCGTCGCTGTCGCGAAAGACGGCGCGCTGCTGATCTCGGAAGACGGCAACGGCACCATCTGGCGCGTGACGCACGCGCCGCAGTGACGCTGCAGCCTCTCCGACGAGAGCGCTCACCTTTCCTCACGCCAAGTGCGCGTTTCGCGCCACCTTGTCCCGCAAGGGAGAAGGAAGAGCGCATCGTGCTCGCTCCAGCTCATCCCCTGATCACACTCGCCCCGCCATCCACGGGCAGCGTCACACCGGTGATGAAGTTCGCTTCATCCGAGGCAAGGAACAGCGCAGCGTTTGCGACGTCCCATGCCGTGCCCATCTTCCTGCGCAGCGGCACCTTGCTGTCGCGTTCGGCCTCGACCTCGGCGCGGGTTTTCTTCCATTCGCGGGCGCGGGTCTCGACGGCCATCGGCGTGTTCATCAGGCCCGGCAGGATGACGTTGGCGCGGATGCCGTATTCGGCATTCTGATAAGCGAGCTGTTCGGTGAAGGCGATCATCGCCGACTTCGTCGCCTTGTAGGCGACATAGGGATAGGTGGTGATCGCGGCCATCGAGGAGATGTTGATGATCGCGCCGCTTCCTTGCGCCCGCATGATCGGGATTACCTCCTTTGCCGCGAGGATGCAGCTCTTCAGATTGATGGCGACCACGCGGTCGAATGCCTCTTCGGTCAGTTTCAGGAGCTCGGCGTCGCCGCCGCCGAGACTGACGCCGACATTATTGTGCAGGATATCGATGCGTCCCCAGCGCGCCTGCGCGTCGGCCACCATGGCCTTAATGTCGGCAGTCCTGGTCACGTCGGCCTTGAAGGCAGCGGCCGTGCCTTGGCTCGCAGCGATCATCGCGACGGTCTGTTGTGCCGATTCGAGATTGTGATCGACGCAGACAACTTTCGCGCCCTCGCGTGCAAAGGTCAGCGCGGTGGCGCGGCCATTGCCCATGCCCTCGCCGGGGCTCTGCCCGGCACCCACCACGATAGCGACCTTGTCCTTCAAGCGCATGACGTTTTCTCCCTGCTTTTTCATCACGATAGCAATCGTTCTCCGTCAGGAGAAGATCGGCCCTGCGCCGCCTGCTGCCCGATGTCCCGCCAAACCTGCATGGCTCCGTTGAACCGGCCAAAGCGCATGCCCGCGCAATCACTTGCGGTTGCGCCGGAACTCGATCACGTGAACGACGTTTGTTGCCGGTATCATTCCGCGCTAGGCTGTCGTCCGGGGCTTCCCAATCGCCAGTGGCTTGCCGATGAATCTGCTCGATCCACAAGGGCCTGTTGCTGTCGCCAACAGTACGATTCTCGTCGATTCCGTTTTCATCATGCTGACGATCGTGGTGCCGACGATTGTCGCCATCCTCGGCTTCGCCTGGTGGTTTCGCGCCTCCAATTCCCAAGCGCAGTATCAACCCGACTTCGTCTATTCGGGACGCGTGGAAATGGTGGTGTGGGCGATCCCGGCGCTCACCATCATCCTGCTCGGTGGTGTGGCCTGGATCGGCTCGCACCAGCTCGATCCCCGCGCGCCGGTGCCGGGGACCGGGAGCCCGGTGCGCATCCAGGCGGTGTCGCTCGACTGGAAATGGCTCTTCATCTATCCCGACCAGCGGATCGCGACCATCAATTCCCTGACGGTGCCTGCCGGTGCCGAGCTGAACTTCCAGCTCACGTCGTCGAGCGTGATGAACGTGTTCTTCATCCCGCAACTCGGCAGCATGATCTACACCATGAACGGCATGGTGACGCGGCTCAATTTACGTGCCGACAATGAAGGCAAGCTGCAGGGCCTGTCGGCGCATTTCTCCGGCGACGGCTTTCCCGAGATGATGTTCGACGTCAACGTGATCTCGCCGCTCGCTTTTCCGGACTGGGTGACGGGCACGGCGAAATCCGACCAGGTGCTCAACGAGGACAGCTACAAGAAGCTGATGCAGCAGTCCGTCGAGCGGGGCAGGCCGATCTATCGTCTCGAAGACCCGCGCCTGTTCGACTTGATCGCGACCCAGCACATTCCACCGGGACCGGGCCCGCAACTGACCTCGGACGCCGGGCGGGAGCACAGCGGAGATCACGATGCTCGGTAAGCTTGATTGGTCGGCGATCCCGTTCGACCAGCCGATCCCGCTGGTCGCAGGCGGCGTGGTGCTGGTCGGGATCCTCGCGGTGCTGGCCTGGGTCGTGGCGAAGGGGCATCTGCCCTATCTCTGGCACGAATGGATCACCAGCGTCGATCACAAGCGCATCGGTGTCATGTACATCCTGCTCGCCTCGGTCATGCTGCTGCGCGGCGGCAGCGATGCCATCATGATGCGGATTCAGCAGGCCGTCTCCTACCAGTCGCAAGGCTATCTGCCGCCGGAGCACTACAACCAGATCTTCTCGGCCCACGGCACCATCATGATCTTCTTCGTGGCGATGCCGTTCGTGATCGGCCTGATGAACCTCGTGGTCCCCTTGCAGCTCGGCGTGCGCGACGTCGCCTTTCCGACCCTCAACTCGGTCGGCTTCTGGCTGACGGCCACCGGCGCGCTGCTGGTCAACATGTCTCTCGTGATCGGCGAGTTCGCGCGCACCGGCTGGCTCGCCTTTCCGCCACTATCGGAGCTGACTTACTCGCCCGGTGTCGGCGTCGACTACTATGCCTGGTCGCTCCAGATATCCGGCGTCGGGACGCTGGTGGCTGGCATCAATCTCGTCACGACGGTTTTGAAGCTGCGTACAAAGGGCATGAGCTATCTGCGTATGCCGATGTTCTGCTGGACGACGCTGGCCTCAAACCTGCTGATCGTCGCGGCGTTCCCGATCCTCACCGCCACGCTCGCGATGTTGCTGCTCGACCGGTATCTCGGCTTCCATTTCTTCACCAATGAAGCCGGCGGCAACGTCATGATGTTCATGAACCTGATCTGGGCCTGGGGGCATCCCGAGGTCTACATCCTCGTGCTGCCGGCCTTCGGCATCTTCTCTGAGGTGGTGTCGACCTTCTCCGGCAAGCCGCTGTTCGGCTACCGCTCCATGGTGCTCGCCACCATGGCCATCTGCGTCATCTCCTTCATGGTGTGGCTGCATCACTTCTTCACGATGGGCGCGGGGCCTGACGTCAACGCCATCTTCGGCATCGCCAGCATGATCATCGCGGTGCCGACGGGCGTGAAGATCTACAACTGGCTGTTCACGATGTATGGCGGCCGCATCCGCTTCATGACGCCGATGCTGTGGTCGGTCGGCTTCATGGTGACCTTCATCATCGGCGGCCTGACCGGAGTCCTCGTCGCGGTGCCGCCGGCCGACTTCATGCTGCACAACAGCATGTTCCTCGTCGCGCACTTCCACAACGTCATCATCGGCGGCGTTCTGTTCGGCGTCTTCGCCGGCTTCGAATACTGGTTCCCCAAGGCCTTCGGCTTCCGCCTCGACGAGCGCTGGGGCAGGGCGGGGTTCTGGTTCACCTTTATCGGCTTCTACGTCACCTTCATGCCGCTCTATGTCGCGGGCATGCTCGGCATGACGCGGCGCTTGCAGCACTACGATGTCGCAGCGTGGCGGCCCTGGATGTTCGTGGCGGCGATCGGCATGGCCGTGCTGTCGGTCGGCGTCGTCTGCCAGGTCATGCAGCTCGTCGTCAGCATCCGCAACCGCGAGCAGCTCCGCGACCGCACCGGCGATCCCTGGGATGGCCGGTCGCTGGAATGGGCGACGTCGTCGCCGCCGCCGGTGTTCAACTTCGCCTTTTATCCGGACGTACGCGGTGAGGACGCCTATTGGGCTCTGAAGCTGCACGCCAAGCAGCAACAATTGGAGCACGAGGAGGTTGAATACCAGGATATCGAGATGCCGCGGAATTCGCCGACGGGCTTCGTCTGCGCCTTCTTTGCCTCGGTCACGGGCTTTGCGCTGATCTGGCACATCTGGTGGATGGTGATTCTGGGCTGCCTCGGGGCGTTCGCGACCTTCGTCGTGTTCGCCTGGCGCGACCATGACGAGTACGTCATTCCGGCCGCCGAAGTCGCAGCGATCGATCGCGCCAATCTCGAAGAACGGCGCAACATGGTCAGCTTGGCGGGGGCGCTCTGATGTCCATGACCGCAACCTTGGGGCACGCGCAGGCTGATCCGCATCATATCGGTCGCGCCACCGAGCATCTGGGACCTGCGCCGAAGCGTATCGTGACGGCCTACGGTTTCTGGGTCTTCCTGCTCTCCGATATCGTGATGTTCTCCTGCTTCTTCGCGGCCTATGCGGTGCTGGTAGGGCAGACGGCCGATGGCCCAAAGGGCTCGGAAATCTTCGAGCAGCGGAATGTGGCGATCGAGACGGTCTGCCTGTTGCTGTCCAGCTTCACCTGCGGCATGGCGAGCATTGCCGCCGACATCCGCAACCGGCTCTGGTTCTACCTCGGCATGGCTGTGACCTGTGTGCTGGGGCTAGCGTTCCTCACCATCGAATTCCGCGAATTCGCCGATCTGGTTTCCCGTGGTTACGGACCTTCGCGCAGCGCGTTCCTGACGGCTTTCTTCTCGCTCGTCGGATGCCACGGTCTGCATGTCACTGCTGGCGTGCTGTGGCTGCTCACCATGATGGCCCAGGTCTTCGCCAAGGGCTTTCGCGCCGACATTCTGCGCCGCATGATGTGCTTTGCGCTGTTCTGGCACGCGCTCGACATCATCTGGGTCGCGGTCTTTTCCGTCGTCTATCTGCTTGGGAGTGGCGTATGAGCGATCTGACGCACCGCCCGGTCGAACATGACCTCGCGCCTGGCGAGGAAGAGGTACACAGCGTCGGCGAGCGGATCACAGGCTATGTCGTCGGCCTTGTCCTTGCCCTCCTGCTGACGGCGACGTCGTTTTTCATCGCCGGCACCAACCTCGTCTGGCAGCCTTCGATCCCCATCGCCATCATCGTGCTCGCGATCGCCCAGATGGGCGTGCATCTCGTGTTCTTCCTGCACATCACCACCGGCCCCGACAACACCAACAACGTGCTGGCGCTGGCGTTCGGGCTGCTGATCGTATTCCTGGTGGTCGGCGGCTCGGTCTGGATCATGTCGCATTTGAACGAGAACATGCCGGCAATGGACCAGATCATGCGCATGCAGTGAGGCGAGCACGGCGCTCGGATTCCCTCGCCCCGCTTGCGCGGAGCGGCGAAGATCGCGCCGCCCCCCTCAGATCACTTCGGTCGCCGGCAATTGTACGCCTTGCGGAAGCCCGCAGCCAAAGCGTCGTCCTCCGAGCAGAACCAGCGGTCCGGCTTTGTCGTCGCCGGATAGCTGGGGCAGCCCCGCAGATGATAGATGCCGATATTGCCGGTGACGCGTGCGCGCACCGCGAGCTTGCCCTTGATGCTGCAATTCGGCGGCATGGTCGGCTCGTCCGGAAACAGCACCGCGCGGATTTCCTTGTCGCGGTCGGGGCGGCAGGCCGCGCCGAGCAGCGCGCCGTCCTTCTTGCCGGTGCGGAATTCTTGCGGTGCAACAAAACATCCCTTCCAGATGCCGGCCGAATTCGTCTTGGCCTCGGCAGCGGCCGGCTTGACGTTCGCCTTGATCGGCTCGCGCGCAGTGGCAAAGCCAAGGCGAAGGAGCTGTTCGTTCAGGCTCGTCTTGTCGCCCTCGGCCGTGCAGATGGCACGATGACGCTTGCCAAAGCTCTTCTCGGGCCCGACATCGTCGCAGCGTACGTTGCGGCCGTTGATCAGCTTTGCAAGTTGATCGCGCGCCTCGAGCCCGCAGGTCCAGGGATCGGCGTGGTCGTCGATGCAGACCTGGTCCAGTTCCGGCGCGTCGACACCGTCGAGCCGGTAGGTCGCATCGCCGAGCTGGATGGAGTTGCCGTCTCGCGCCGTCGCGCTGGCCGTTATGGCGAAGCTGGGTCCGGTATCGGCGATGCAGCCGAGGATAGCGAGAAACAAGACAAGCGCGGCAGCGCGGCCGGCGGCAAAGGAATTTTGGAAGGACATACGTTCTCGCTATCGATTTGCACTTTCGCCGGGGTTCTCTAGCATCTCGACATTGCAACACCAATGGTCTGCGCCCAGCGAAGCCTGACATTCGTCCCCTGCGGCTTTACTCGCCGACCGCTCTGCCCCTATCGTTTGACGCTGCACGCAAGGCTCAATCGTCCGGGAAGCGGCGAGGGCGGGAGGATGACTTTGGCATGAACGACCCCGTGGACGTCCTGATCATCGGCGCCGGTGCCTCCGGAGCCGCGGTCGCCTGGTCACTCGCCGAGACCAGGATGCACATCCTCTGCCTCGAGCAGGGCGACTGGATGAAGCCGTCGGATTATCCGAGCACCGGCCGGGACTGGGAAGCCAGGTTCTACGGCGAGTGGTCGACCAGTCCGAACATCCGTGGCCGACCCGAGGACTATCCGATCAACGACGACAACTCCCCGATCAAGGTCGTCAATTTCAATGCGGTCGGCGGCTCGACGGTGATGTACACCGCGCACTGGCCGCGGCTGCATCCGTCCGATTTCAGGGTGAAAACGCTGGATGGCGTCGCCGACGACTGGCCGATCGACTACGACACGCTGGTGCCGTTCTTCGAGGAGAACGACCGGATCATGGGCACATCGGGGCTATCGGGCGATCCGCTCTCGCCGCTGACCCATCCGCCGATGCCGCCTCAGCCGCTCGGGCTCTCCGGTCCACTCGTCGCCAAGGCCATGAACAAGCTCGGCTGGCACTGGTGGCCATCGGATACGACGGTTGCGACGATGGATTACGAGGGCAGGGCGCGCTGCATCAATCTCGGCCATTGCACGCCGGCCTGCGCGCAAGGCGCAAAAGCCTCGACCGACATCACCTACTGGCCGCAAGCAATCCGCGCCGGCGTCGAACTGCGCACCCATTGCCGGGTGCGCGAGATCACGACCGACGACAACGGCATGGCCTCGGGTGTTGTCTATTACGACAAGGACGGCGTCGAGCAGTTCCAGGCCGCGCATGTCGTGATCATCGCATGCAACGGTGTCGGCACGCCGCGCTTGCTTCTCAACTCCGCCTCGGGACGTTTCCCGAATGGCCTTGCCAATTCGTCCGGCCTCGTCGGCAAGAACCTGATGTTCCACCCTTACGCGCAGATCTACGGCTATGTCACGGAGCCGACTGACAGTAATCGCGCGCCGCCGACCTGCCTCTGGAGCAAGGAGTTCTACGACACCGACCTGTCACGCGGCTTCGTGCGGGGCTACGGTGTCCAGTTCGTTCGCGGCGCAGGACCGGTGTTCGAGGCCGTCGTGAGCGAGCAGAAGGGCATTCTGCCGTGGGGGCCGGATCACCACCGCGTCTTCCGCAAGCTCAACGGCCACCGGTTGGGATTCTCCGCGATCTGCGAGGATCTCCCGGAAGCGCATAATCGCGTCACGCTCGATCCCGTCCTGAAGGACAGCCACGGCATTCCCGCGCCGAGGATCGACTACACGATCAGCGAGAACAGCCGGAAGATGATGGAGCATGCGCTGGCCCGCGGCCGGGAGTTTCTCGAAACCGCAGGGGCCACCGATATCTGCGTCAACAGCCCGATTCCCTGGGGCGGCTGGCATCTGCTCGGCACCGCGCGGATGGGTACCGACCCCGAGAGCTCCGTCGTCAACGAATGGGGCCGTTCGCACGACGTCAAGAACCTCTTCATCGTCGACGGCAGTGTTTTCGTCACCTCGGGCGGGGTGAACCCCACCTCGACCATCCAGGCCATCGCGCTCTACGTCGCCGACCAGATGAAGCAGCGCCTCGCCAATTTGTTCGACTAGAGGACCTCATGCCCGACCAGATCGCCCTCACACCGCGACAGCGCCAGGACTTGCGCACCACTGCGGCCATGATCATCCCGGCGAGCGAGGAGTATCGCGTGCCGGGCGCGGACGACGAACTCATCCAGGCCGACATCCTCGCGACGCTCGGCCGCGATGCCAAGCCGGTGGTCACGGCGCTCGATCATCTGGCGCGGCTCGCCGGCATGCCGCTTGCCGAGCTCGACCCGGCGACGCGGGACGGCGTCATCAGCACATTCCGCGCCGATGGCGGCGCGCCAGCGGCAACCCTCGTCCGCGTCGTGCTGCAATGCTACTACCGCGATGACCGCGTGCTGCGCTCCCTGGGGCTAGAGCCGCGCGCGCCTTTCCCCAAAGGACACGTGCTGGAAGACGGCGATTGGTCGCTGCTCGACCCGGTCAAGGCCCGAGCTCACACGATGCGTCAGGTCAGTTAAGCGGTTCGTGAAGAGCGGCCGGCTTGCATTATAAGTCCGAGGTAACCATCTGACGCGCGAAGGAAATTCGCCATGTTAGATTTTACCTCAGATCTCAGCGGTGGCGGCCTGTCACCGCAACCTGTTCAATCCACCCCTGTCGACGACCAGCAGCTGCTCGACGCCTATTCCAACGCCGTGATCGGCGTGACGGAAAGGGTCGGGCCGGCGGTGGTGCGCGTCGAGACCGGCCCAAAGGTGCCGAACGGTCGCGAGCGCGGCGGGCTCGGCTCCGGCATCGTGATCTCGCCGGATGGCCTGGTGCTGACCAACAGCCATGTGGTTGGCTCCTCCAAGGAGATCCGGCTGCGCGATGTCGAGGGCCATGTGGGCGATGCCAGGGTGCTCGGCGTCGATCCCGACACCGATCTGGCGCTGCTCCGCGCCAATGGCGTGCGCGATCTCCGCTATGCCTCGCTCGGCAATTCGAAGGGCTTGCGGCGCGGCCAGCTCGTGATCGCGATCGGCAATCCCCTGGGCTTCGAGTCCACCGTGACCGCCGGCGTGGTCTCGGCGCTCGGACGCTCGATCCGCTCGGTGAGTGGCCGGACGATCGAGGACGTGATCCAGACCGACGCCGCGCTCAACCCCGGCAATTCCGGCGGGCCACTGGTCTCGTCGAATTCCGAGGTGATCGGTATCAACACCGCCATCATCAACGGCGCACAGGGCATCTGTTTTGCGGTTGCGAGCAACACCGCGCAGTTCGTGCTGTCGGAGATCATCCGCCACGGCTATGTCCGCCGCGCCTATATCGGTGTTGCCGGCCAGACCGCCCCGATCCCGCGGCGGCATGCGGTGCTTGCCGGTGTCGAGAACAAGATGGGCGCGCTGCTGGCGCAGATCGAGCCGGACGGGCCGGCGGCGAAGGCGGGGCTGTTTCCCGGCGATGTCGTGATCAGGCTCGACGGCGTCGATATCAACGGTGTCGATGACCTGATCCGCGTGCTCGACCGCGACCGCATCGGCCGGCGGCTTGCTATGGACGTGCTGCGCCTGGGCCGCCTGCGGGCGATCGACATCGATCCCGTCGAGCGCAAGCCGGCACGCTAGCCTGTGACCGGACGAGCAAGCTCGCCCGCCGTCGCCGGCGATGACGGCCGGGTATCTGGCGCGCTCACCCCACAATTTCGTCATTGCGAGCGCAGCGAAGCAATCCAGTCTCTTTCCGCGGGAACAGTCTGGCTTGCTTCCTCGGTTCGCTCCTCGCACTGGCGAAGTCAATATCGCTGGCCGCATCCGTATCGATCCTGCTAGTCATGGCTGCGAGGGAGGCCACCATGACGGTACAAGCGTTCGACACCGACATCACCGAAACTGACAACGCCCTGGTCGGACCATGGCGCCAGCCGCGCCAAATGTTGCAGGCGCAGGTCTACGATGCGCACGCCTCCATTCACGACGATGCCACCGCGCAAAAGCTCGGCTTCAAGGGCGGCACCATCGAAGGGCCGACGCATTTCAGCCAGTTCGCGCCGCTCGGGGCGCGGTTGTGGGGACGGGCCTGGTTCGAAACGGGGTGTCTCTCCGCGCACTACCGCAACGCCTGTTTCGAGGGCGAGGAGGTGCAGGCGATCCTGTCGAAGCCTTTCCCCGGTACGAGCCAGTGCCAGATCCAGATGGTCAAGCGCGACGGCACGGAAGTGCTGCGCGGCTCGGCCTCGGTCGGCGATCCGCAGGTTGCGACCGCGCTCGAGACGCGCCTCACCGAGGTCAGGCCGCTCACCGACCCCGTCATCCTGCGCGATGTGAAGGTGGCGCAGACCAGCAAGCGTCAGGCCGTGCGAATGGGCTTCGACCAGAACATGGGCGACCTCTATCCATTCTCGCTGCGGCAGAAGCTCGCGGTCATCACCGAGAACTCGCCGTATTATTCAAGCCCCGATAATTCCTGGCGGAAAGCGATCATCCCGATGGAGATGCTGAGCGTACTGTTCCAGTATCGCGCGAAGGACGATCCGCTGCCATCGAAGGGCCCGGCGGTCGGCCTGTTCGCCGACCAGGAGATCCGGTTGATCAAGGGCCCGCTCTTCGTCGACGAAGACTATGAAGTCGAGCGCGAGGTGGTCGCGCTCTCCGGCAGCCGCCGCACCGAAAGCGCCTGGGTGAAGACGCGCGTGTTCGACAAGACGAACGCGCTGGTCGCGACCATGCTGCTCAACATGGCGACGATCAAGGATTCCTACGCGCCCTATGAGGAGGAGTATCGGCGGTTGTATGGTAGCGCGCGATAGGCGCCAATTCCCACTCGACGGGCGCAGCGAGAGTCGGCGTCGCTCATCCTTTGAGCAGATGCCCGTCGTGAAGCCGTCGCACAGGGAATAAGCAGCCGCTAGTTTCCGGCATAACGCACTGATAGCGCATAGAATTCCCGTGCACGGACGTCGCCGTCGCCATTGTACACAATGGCACGGCGCTTGCAGAACTGCTGGTAACGGGAGTTCTTGCGAGGGGCGTGCATGTTGAACTCAGCGAAGCCGACACTTGGCGTCATCGACGCCGAGCCCGAGCCGATCAAGCTCGACTGGTCGACCACCGCGCTGGTCATCATCGACATGCAGCGCGACTTCATGGAGCCGGGGGGCTTTGGCGAGACGCTCGGCAACGACGTCTCCCGGCTCGCCCGCGCGGTGAAGCCGATCGGCGTGGTGCTAAAGGCCGCGCGCGACACGGGCATGCTGGTCATCCACACCCGCGAAGGCCACCTGCCGGATCTCTCCGACGCGCCGCCAGCGAAGGTCGAGCGCGGCGCGCCCTCCTTGCGCATCGGTGATCCCGGCCCGATGGGCCGCATTCTGATCCGCGGCGAGGCAGGCCACGACATCATTCCCGAGCTTTATCCGCTCGACAGCGAGGTCGTGATCGACAAGCCCGGGAAGGGCGCATTCTACGCCACCGAGCTTAGCGACGTGCTGGAGAAATACGGCATCGAAAATCTCCTGGTGTGCGGCGTCACGACGGAAGTCTGCGTCAACACCACCGTGCGCGAGGCCAATGACCGCGGCTATCGCTGTGTCGTCGTCTCGGATGGCTGCGCATCCTATTTCCCCGAGTTTCACGAGATGGGCCTGAAGATGATCAAGGCCCAGGGCGGAATCTTCGGCTGGGTCGCAAGCTCGGCCGCAGTACTGGAGGCGTTGCAGACCACGACCATTTAGGGGATCACCATGAGCACATTGACGGGGACGGCCGGTAAACCTGAGATCAACAAGTCCGCTTTTCAGCCGGCACTTTGGACAACGGGCGACTGGAACGCGTTTTTCGGCTTCGGCACCAACATCCTCGTCAACATGCTGGTGCTCACCGGCCTGTTGCGCTTCGTGCTGAAGATGCCGGACAGTCTCGTCTTTGGCCGCATCCTGCCCGCGCTCGGGCTGATGATGTGCCTGTCGACCTTCTACTATGCCTTCCTCGCCTATCGGCTGGCGCAGAAGACCGGTCGCAGCGACGTCTGCGCGCTGCCCTCGGGCGTCAGCGTGCCGCATATGTTCATCGTCACCTTCGTGATCATGCTGCCGATCACGATCAAGACGGGCGATCCGCTGAAGGGCTGGTCGGCCGGCCTCGTCTGGGTGTTCTTCCAGAGCTTCATCCTGATGATCGGCGGCTTCATCGCGCCGTTCATCCGCAGGATCACGCCGCGCGCGGCGCTGCTCGGCACGCTTGCCGGCGTCTCCGTCACCTTCATCTCGATGCGACCCGCGCTCGAGATGTACATGACGCCGCAGATTGGTCTCGTCTGCTTCGCCATCATCCTCGCAAGCTGGTTCG
Source organism: Bradyrhizobium ingae (assembly GCF_055791185.1). Classification (NCBI taxonomy): domain Bacteria; kingdom Pseudomonadati; phylum Pseudomonadota; class Alphaproteobacteria; order Hyphomicrobiales; family Nitrobacteraceae; genus Bradyrhizobium; species Bradyrhizobium ingae. Next base: position 95,090 of record NZ_JBVUBB010000007.1, on the reverse strand, counting down.
GCGGCGTGAAATATCCGCGCGGCATTCCGGCAGGCCTCGTCGCGATCGCCGTCGGCATGATCATCGCATGGGGTTCGAACCTGTTCGGGCTTGGTCTCGGGGGCTTGAGCGTGAAGGGGCTCAGTGATGCCTTCGCCAATTTCGGCTTCTCGGTGCCACTTCCTGCGGTGGGCTACGTGTTCTCCGGCTTCGAGTTCCTCGGCGTCATCCTGGTCACCGCCATTCCCTTCGGCATCTATGATCTCGTCGAGGCGATGGACAATGTCGAGAGCGCCGAAGCCGCAGGCGACGAATATCCGACCACGCGCGTGCTCACTGCCGATGGCGTCGTCAGCCTGATCGGCTGCCTGATGGGCAATCCCTTCATCAACGCGGTCTATATCGGCCATCCCGGCTGGAAGGCGATGGGTGGCCGGATCGGCTATTCCGCCGCGACCGGCGTGATGGTCGTGGTGCTGTCCTGGTTCGGCATCATCTCGGTGCTGTTGGCGCTCGTGCCCGTCGTCGCGATCTCGCCGATCCTGCTCTATATCGGCATGCTGATCGGCGCGCAGGCGTTCCAGACCACGCCGGTCAAGCAAGCGCCGGCGATCGTGCTGGCGCTGACCCCGCATCTCGCCGCTTGGGCAAAGCTCCAGATCGACACCATGCTGGCCTCGACCATGACGGCAGCGGCGACCGTGGGCGGAATGGCCAATGACAAGGCCGATGCGGTCAAGGCCGCCGCAATCGCCGCGTTGCCGCAGCAGGGCGTGTTCTATCACGGCCTCGAGGTAATGGGCGGCGGATCAATCCTCGCCGGCCTGATCCTGGGGGCGATCGGCGTCTTCGTCATCGAGCGTGACTTCGAGAAGGCATCAGGCTTCGCGTTGGTCGGTGCCGTGCTGACCTATTTCGGCTTCATGCATGGCGAAGCCGTCGGCGTCGGCGGCGGCTTCGGCGTCACGCCTGCGGTGGCGCTCTCCTATGCCGTGATGGCCGCGGGCTTGTTCGCGCTCGCCCGCCTTGGCACCAGCGGGCACTACGTCTCGCATCCGGAGATGTCGGCTGCGCCTGCGGAATAGACTTTCGCCCGCATCGATCGCGGCCGGGTGACGTTACGTCGCCTGGCCGCATCTTTATCCGGTCAGTTCAGGCCACGCCCAGATCGGACAGGATATCCGCGCCGGCGCGAACCTCGTGACTTGATCCTTCAAAATCCTCGCCGACGGGCTCGCAGGCGCCGCCGAGATGCCGGGCCAGAAAGGCCTCGGTGATCGCGAGGTGGGAGAATTGATTGGGCGGCCTCTGGAATCCATGTCCTTCGTCGGGATAGACGATGTAGGTCACCGGAATGTCCTTGGCCTGCATGGCGGCGACGATGGTGTTGCCTTCGGCGACCTTGCATCGAACATCGTTGGCGCCATGGAAGATCAGCATGGGCTTCTTGATATTGTCGACCTTGTTGATCGGCGAGCGTTCGGCGAGCAGCTTGCGGCCTTCCTCGGTGCGGGGATCGCCGTAGCTGCGATACATGAATTCCGCGAAGCCGGCCCAATAGGGCGGCATCGATTCCAGCAGCGTCTTGAGATTGGAAATGCCGACGACCGGAATGGAGCAGCAGAAAACCTCCGGCGTGAAGGTCGCGCCGACGAACGAGGCCAATCCGCCGTAGGACATTCCAAAGATCGCGACCTTGTCCTTTTGCGCGATGCCCTCCGTGACCGCCCAATCGACCATGTCGATGAGATCGTTGTGCATCTTGCGGGCATGCTCTTTTTCGCTGGCGGCGACGAACGCTTTGCCGAAGCCTGTCGATCCCCGATAGTTCACCGACAGCACAGCGTAACCGCGATCGGCCAGCCACTGATGATCGCGGCGATAGCCATAGATATCGCGAGCCCAGGGACCGCCGTGGACGATGAGGACCATCGGCAGCGGCCGGGGTGGGCGGCCGCCCTCGATGTCGGCCGGCAGAGTCAGGTATGAGACCAGCGTAAGGCCGTCGCGCGATTTGCCCTGCACCGCCTGCATCGACGCCAGCCGATACGGTTTCAGCTCCGGTCGTGCCGTGAACAGCTCCGTGAGAGTCTGCCTGTCGCGGTCGAGGAGATGGTAGGCGACCGGCTGCTCCGGTGCATGACTTCCCACGATCCACCGACGACCGTCATTGCTCTGGCTCTCGAGGTAAAACGCATGCCCGGGAAGCTTCGCATGGATCAGGTCGAGCTCGCCTGTTACCGCCGGCGTCAAGGCCGTCCATTCCGGCCGGCCGGGGTCGATGCAAACCGCTTCCGGCTCGAACGTTCGGGCATTGAAGATGGCGCCGGTAACGTCGGCGCGCTCGCTTTCGAACAGTACGCGCTCTTCCCCCGTTGCCCAGTCGATCCGCATCAGCGCAGATTTGTCGTGCGCGAGGCTCGAGCTCATATGAAGGTGGTTGCCGGCAGCATCGAACGTCCAGAGCCGCGTACTCGCAAAGGCCTCGAACGGGACGTCGCGCCAATGCGTGACAGTCCCATCATCATCGAGGCGCCAAAGCCGCGTGCCTCCGTCGGGCGCGTTGCTACGGCCGTGGCGGGGCCTCAATTGCCAGTCGAGCCCGATGTGGTCGAACTCCTGTCGATTTTCCCACACCAGGGTGCGTTCGCCGGTCAAGAGGTCGAGCAGGAAGACGTCGTGCCATCGCACATCGCGATCGTTCAGACCGATCGCGATCTTGTCGGGCACGATGCGCGACCAGTAGGTCGGCAAGGCGCGGATATTGGCCAGGGGCGTGAGATCCCTGAGCTCCGAAGTATTGGGGTCGACGACGAACAGGTGCAGATTTTCATCGCCGTTCTCGTCATTAAGGAACATGATGTAGCGACCGTCCGGGCTCCAATCCTGCCAGTTGATCGGTCTGCCCCTGGTGCGTGTCACGGGGCGGCCTGCCGAAAGGCTGTCGACCGGCGACACCCAGATGTTCAGAACGTCGTCAACGGGGGCGAGCCAGGACAGCCATCGGCCGTCCGGTGACGACTTGGCTCCGACGTAGGTCGGATTACCAAACAGTTTTCGGCGCGGAATCAGGGGACGAGCTGACATCTGACGTCTCTCGCGGTTTGGGTGCGCGTCACATTATGTAGTGCTACATACTGTAGCATACGCGCATGCAAACCTTGCGTCAACGCCAGGTAGAGCGTCGGTGGCGGTGTTGCGAGGTTTTGGGAGCGCGCGGGCGGTCGAGCGCCGCCCGCCGTTTGTCACGGCGTCGATATCCTGCAGACGTAGCTTTCGGCTGCCGCCTTGTCGCCGCCAACATAGTGCGGGTAGTTCGGATAGCGGCACATCGGCCGGGCCGCTTTCAGCGCGAAGGGCGGCGCCGGCTCCTTCGATGTCTGGACCAGCGCGTCGGCAGGAGCGACACCGTCGCTCGCCCAGCGATCGAGCGGTTCGAGCAGGTCGACCATGGTCGGGATCGCTGAGCCGTCGAGCACGCTTGTGCCGTGTCCCGTATGCGTCGAGCCGGGCGAAACGTAGAGCCGTGCCGAAGCCTCGACCGTCGCCTCGCCAAGCCGCGCCACGACAGACTGGAAATAGTTGATTCCGGCGAGCGGGCTTTGCGCAAGGTCGGCCATGTTCTCGCGCAGTATCAGCTTGCCGCCATGGGCGAAGAAGGCCGACAGGTCAGGATCGGTGGAATCGAGAATCTTCGACACCTCCTCGATGCGAGCCCGAAAGTTTTCCGGACGATAGGTGCGCTGGTCGAATGTCTCGTCGCGCGTCAGCATGAAGCGCACGGCGTTGCTGCCGTAGAGCCAGTGCTGCGACACCGTGGCGACGTCGAGCTGCTCCGTCGGCGCCGCCGTGCCCATGACCCAACGCGTCATCGTCATTCGCTGCGGGTCCGGTGTGATCTCGTTGCCGTAAAGCCATTGCGGATAGGCCGTGACGCCGTTCGCCATCGCAAATGGAAACGGATGTGGCGCGTGCACGGTCTGAACCGCTGTGATCTGCGCGTCCGACAGGCAACCATCGCCTGTGTCCGCGCCTTCCGGGCAACGCAGCGCCTGCACGTTCACCTTCGGCTGGCAGGCGAGATAATTGCTGACGATGCCGTCACGCAGGCCGTCGAGGTCGTCACAGGCGTTGGCAACGAACTTCGCAAGCGTCTCGCTCTTGGCCGGATTGAGCCAGCCGCCGTTGAATTGCGGCAGGCCATTCGGGATGTAGGATTGGAACAGCATCGAGAGCTGCACCACGGGTACCACGCTGATGATCCCGTCATAATCGGCCGGGAAGCGCTGGGCCATGGTAAGACCCTCGCGGCCGCCCTCCGAGCCGCCGAAATAATAGATCTTGGCCGGTCGCTTCCGATAGAACGCGCCGACCAGCGCGACCGCGGCATCGCGCACCTTCTTGTAGGAGGCATAAGCGTAATTGGTCAGCATCTCGTCGTTGAGGCCGAACTGGCCGATGCGATCGGGGGCAAAGCTCGCAGCCTGATGGCCGGAATCCGTGCCGAGCGTGGCATAGCCGCGCGTCAGCGGCAGTGCATCGTCGGGCGCCGCATCGCGCAAGGGCGCAAGGCCGCTCACCAGGGTGCCGTTGTAACCGCCGCCGCCATATTGCAGGAGCTTGCCGTTCCACGCGGCCGGCAGGTTGAGCTGAAAGTTGATCAGCTGCGCGGCGGGGTCGACCGGCGCAATGGTGCCCGTCACCTTGCAGAAGTCGGGCGTCGCGGGAGCGGCCGCCTTTGCCGGTGCCGCCGGTGTGAAGCTTGCCGACGAGACGACAGCATCCCCGCTCGGGAGTCCGATCAATCGTGCCGGGATCGTTCGTCCGGCGAGACTCGCGCAGGCGCTTTGAAGCGACTCGTCGGCTGCCGATGCTCCGCTGCTCACGGCGATCGCGCAGAAAGCCACGCTGGCCGCGACCTTTGACGCGCGGCACAGGACGTGGCTTCGCTTGGTACGGTCGGCGTCACCCGTGTTTGGTCCCATGGTCCCAATCTCTTCTTTTTCGGAATGATCCTGCATGCGCAGCGGCTCGCCTCATCGTTCGCTCGGCTAGACCGATGAGGACGAAGCACTGCCTTACCCGCCCTTGACGGCTCCCGCAGTGAGCCCGGCGACGATCTGCCGTTGAGCAAGCACCGTCAGCAGCAGCACGGGGAAGGTGACGATCAGCGCTGCGGCCGCGAGCGGGCCCCAGCTCAATTGGTCGAATGAGATCATGTTGTAGACGGCGACGGGCAGGGTGCGCGTCTCGCGTCCGGCCAGCACGATGCCGAAGACGAAATTATTCCAGGAGAAGATCACGGCCAGGATGAAGGCGACCGCGATGCCGGGTTTCGCGATCGGAAGGGCAACGTGGCTGAACACCTGCCAGCGCGTTGCGCCGTCGATAAGCGCCGCCTCTTCCAATTCCATCGGCGTGGTCTCGAAATAGCCGATCATGATCCAGATTACGATCGGTACCGTCACCACGAGATGGATGATGATCTGCGGCACCAGCGTGCCGAGCAATCCGAGCCACTGGAACAGGATAAACAGCGGGATCAGGTAGGACAGGCCGGGCGTGATGCGGGCGATCAAAATCACGATCGCGGACTTGTGCGCGGCCATCCGCGCGATCCCGTAGCCGGCGGGAACGCCGACGATCAGCGCCAGCGCGGTCGCGCTGCCGGTCACGATCAGGCTGTTGAAGAAATAGGTCAGGAAGCGGTTGGAGGCGAGCACGTCGGCATAGTTCTTCCATGCGATATGCTCGGGGAAGAACACCGGCGGGTAGGCGGCGTTGTCGACCTCGAATTTGAGCGACAGCGAGGCCATCCAGAGGAAGAACAGGATCGCCGGTGACACGATGACGAGCACCGAAAACCACAGGCCGATTTGACCAAAAATCTGACGTGCGGTCATGCGCCCCTCGCGATTTCGGTCCACAGCATGCGCTGGCGCATGTAGAGCATCAGGGCGGCGAGTGCGACGATGAGGAGGAAGAACACCACCGCGATCGCCGAACCGTAGCCGAGGTCGTAATAGGTGAAGGCGACGCTGTAGAGATAGATGTTGATGGTCTCCGACGCCGAACCCGGTCCGCCCTGCGTGATCGCGAAGATGATGTCGAAGCTTTTCACCGCGTCGATCATGCGGATCATGCCGGCGATGAACAGGAACGGCATGATCAGCGGCAGCGTGATGAAGCGGAACACCTGCCAGAGATTGGCGCCGTCGATCTGCGCGCTTTCGTAAGGTTCGGTCGGAATCGCAGCCAAGCCGCCGAGCACGATCAGCATGACCAGCGGCGTCCACTGCCAGGTCTCGACCAGCACCAGCGAGGGAATGACGGTCGCGGGATGAAACACCCAAAGCTGTGCCGGCAAGCCGACCAGTGACAACAGATAGTTCAGCACGCCGAGCTGCGGATGGAACATCATGGTCCAGACCAGCGCGATCGCCACGGGCGTTGCCATCATCGGCATGATGAAGATGCCGCGCAGGAAACCACGGCCGGGGAATTTCTGGTGAAACACCACGGCGGCGAGCGTGCCGAGGATCAGCGGCAGCACAACCGATAGCACGGTGTAGACGATGGTGTGGCCCACCGACTCGAGGAAGCGCGGATCGCTCGTCAGCCGCAGATAATTGGAAGGCCCGACGAAGGTTGTCGGCGAGCCGACCTTCCACTCGTTCAGGCTCATCCAGATCGTGAACAGCCACGGGAAGACGATGATGGCGAGCACGACGACCAGCGCCGGCACCACGAACGGCCAGTAGGACGGCGGCCGCAGCTCCTTCTCCGGCGCGGCATCCGATTGTGCCGCGGCCGGATCAGTTTGTGTCAACGCACTCACGCTTTTTCGCTACGCTCCAGGATCGGCCGGTACTGCTCATGGGCTTTCTTCAGCTCGGTCGCCGGATCGGCGCCGGCCAGGGTCGCGGTGATCGCGGCGCCGACGAGATCGCGGAATTCGGCGACCGGGATCACAACGGGCAAGCCAAGCTTGCTGATCTTGGCGGAATCGATCACCGATTGCAGCCACTCAGCCGGCATCTTCACGCCCTTCTGCACCTCGGGATCGTTCAGGATCGAGTTGCGGAACGGCACGCCGCCGCCGGCCTGCAACAGCCGCGCGCCTTGGGATTTGGAGACCGCCCACTGGCAGAGCAGATAGGCCGCCTCCTTGTTCTTGCTCGCGGCGGCAATGCCGAGGCCGTCACCATAAGTGGCCGAATATTGCCCCTTCGGCCCGGCTGGCACGACGGTGTAGCCGACCTTGCCGACAACGCGCGAGGCTGCCGGATCCTCCAGAGGCGGCGCCCAGCCGACGCCGTCGATCCACATCGCCGAACGTCCTTGCGTGAACGAGGCCATCGACTCCATCCAGTTGAAGCCGGCGACGCCGGGCGGAGCAACCTTCGTCAGCAGCGTCTGGTAGAGCTTCGTCGCCGCGACGGCTTCGGGACCGTCAGTCAGGATGTTGCCTTTGGCGTCGAGGAATTCACCGCCATAGTCGAGGAAGAAATTGGTCCACAACGTCATGTTGGCGTTGCGCAGGCCGCGTCCGACGAAGCCGTAGGTACCGTCCTTGGCATCGGTGAGCTTTTCGGCGGCCGCGACCATCTCGTCCAGCGTCTTGGGCACTGCAACGCCCTTTTTCTGGAACAACTCCTTGTTGTAATAGAGGATGAAATAGTCGACCGACCAGGGCAGCGACAGCATCTGACCCTTGTCGTTCTTGGCGTATTGCAGGCCGGCGGCCGAGAAATCGCTCTCGACGAGGTCGGACGCGGTCAGCGTCGGATCCTTCATGAAGGGCGTGATGTCGGCAAGCCAGCCGGCCTTTTCAAACTGCCGCTTCTGCACGTGATAGCTGAGATGCACGACGTCGAAGCTTGGCCGGCCTGAAGTGAGCTCGATGACGCACTTCTGGCGTTGCTGCTGCTCGGGAATCTGCTCCGATTCGACCTGGATGCCGGTGAGGTCGGTGAACTCCTTGATGTTTTTTTGCAGGTTGTCGCCGCGGGGACCCTTGGCAAGGATCACCTCCAGCTTGGTCCCGGCATATTTTTTCCAATTGACCTCGGCATGCGCCGGGAATCCGGTCAGGCTGAGCGCGCCAGCCGCGGCGGTCCCCTGCAAAAGCGTGCGGCGCGAAATACGATGGTCAGCCACTTTAACCTCCCTGTGACTCGTCTCTTGGGAGGGGATACTAGCGTCCGCGCCGCGCCTGCCTAGTCCTAATATTCCACTGCGGATTAAGGCCGCACGGCCGGGCTCTCGATGGGCATGCCACGCGCACGCGCCATCAGATAGAGCTCGAGCGCGACCAGCTCGGGCGCGCCATAGTCGTAGGCTTGCGCGCGGACACCGCTCATGCAGCTTCGCAACCGCCGCTCCAGTGATCCCAGCGCCTGCCATTCCAGGCGATAGAGCGGATAGCCGGTCGGCTGTCCCTGCGTGATCGGGGCGCCCGCCAGATGCTTGTCGTAGTTGTCGTCGTGACAATTTGTGCAGGCGAGGTTGAGCTGTCCCTCGCGTTGCATGAACAGCGCGCGGCCCTGTTCGACGAACGGCTTGAGCTGTGGATCATCGCCCGCCGTGATCGCCAGCCCGCGCGACTGGCGGGCGACGAACGCGGACAGGGCGAGCAGGTCGCGGCTCTCGTAAGGCAGCGCCGTTGCCTGCTGATGGCTGGTGCGGCAGAGATTGATGCGCTGGTCGAGCGCGACCGGGCGGCTCAGCGTCTTGTCGAAGGCGGGATAGCGCGCGGCGACGCCCTTCATGGTCTCGCGCGCATCGCCATGGCAATCGGCGCACGCCTTGCCAGCGCTGCCGCTTTTCGTTTTCCACAGCGTTTCGCCGTCCAGCACGAACAGCATGCCCGGATTGGACGTGTCGTCGTCCTGCATCGTGCGCGTATCGGGTCCCATGAAGAAATAGCCCGAGCGGCGCTGGTCAAGCGCGATTTCGCCGGCGAGCAGGGCAGGTGCGGCACCGAGCAGCAGCATCGCCGCAACTATCGTGCGCGGAAAACTCATTCGACCGTGATCGGCGCCGAGGCCGTCGACACGAAACCGTTGTCGCCGATCCATTCGAACTCGAACCTGCCGCTCTCCTTCGCGATCGTGAAAAACGACAGATACGGATTGGCGGCGATCGCGGGAAAGAGGTCGGCGCGAAAGATCTCGGTGCCATTATAGCGGCAGGTAAAGCTCGTGATGATGTCGCGCGGCACGAGATCGCCGGCTGCCGTGCGGCGAAAGCCGGTCTCCATGATGTGCGAGGTCAGCGTCCTTATCTCGATGATATCGCCGCGCTTCGCTTTCGGGGGAACGTTGATCAGGGCCGAGGCCATCAGTTCACCTCCTCGGTGCAGGCGGCGAGCGTCACGACGACGTCGGCCGCGGCTTGCCAGAAGGTATCGTCGGACAGGCGTGCGACCGCGACCACCTTCTGGCTGTCGGCGAGGCGGATGCGGGTCGAGACCTGCGCGCGTCCGGCCCATGGGCCGAGATGGAAATTGCCGATGTTCGGCTGCGGGTTTTTCTCGTTGAAGACGTGAATGCTCTTCACATAGTCGGTCGCCGTCATCGGGCTCGCGACGCTGACCGTCATCGGCACGGTGTTGCCGTTCTCGACCAGCGGCGGAATGTCGAGCTTGACCTTGCCGGTGCGCAGTTGTGCCTCGCCAACGACATTGCGGATCGCCGTGCTCAGCATCGCCGGCGTCGCCTCGAGCGAGCGGATCGTGACGATGGGGATCGTCCCGGCGGCGACGGTGAGGTACAAAAATTGTCGACGCGTGCTTGGCATTCCCTGTCCTAGTTCCGAAGCGTTGCAAGATAGGCCACGATGTCCTCGATCTGGCCCGCGTTGAGGATCGGCTTGCCGACGATGTTGCGGCCGACGCGAACGAGCCCGTCGTTACGATAGTAGGACGGCATGATGGTCTCTCGGTTGAACTGCGATGCGTCCACCAATCGCAGCCGCAACTGACTTGTCGACCAGCGGTTCCCTACGCCCGCAAGATCAGGCGCGAGGTCGCCCTGGAACCGCGTTTCCGGAAACGGCCCGGAATGGCAGAGGATGCAGGTCGTGCCGCGATCGAGCACCAACGCGCGCCCGCGTGCCGCATCGCCGGGCGTACCGGTGAGCGATTCCGGAATGCCGTCGCCGACGATGGTGTAGGGGACAAGCGTTTGAGCGTCTGCGGCCATAGGCAGAGCGACGCTTGCTGCGATCAGCGCCATAATCGCAACTGCGCGATGGAGTGACTGATGTCGCCAAGCGCTCCACTTACCTCTCCCGCTTGCGGGAGAGGTCGCCGCAATGCGGCGGGTGAGGGCTCTTTCCTCTTGGGGATTATCGATTGCGGAGGCACCCTCTCCCCAGCCCTCCCCCGCAGGCGGGGGAGGGAGCGCACCATGCTCGTGGCGACAGCTTGGTCTCATCTTGCCTTACCCAAAGGTCGCCGCCGTGATGGCCTGAAACCAGTGCTCGGCGTCCGCAGCCTCGCGAGCGCGCCGCTCCGGCGGGGCGTCGAGCGGGCTGGTGGCGCCGCCCTCGACCTCGGCGAAGATGTCGCCCTTGGGCTGATAGTTGCCGGCGAGTGAAAAGCCGTAAGCGGGTGCGACGGTGTTGTAGCAGACGCCTGTCAGCCGCGGCATCTGTGGCGTTCGGCCTGCGATGAGGTCGACGATCGCGTTCGCGCAGGCCTTGCCTTGCGCGCTGGCGGCCGAGGCGGATTTCGGAATGCCGCCGCCGAGGCAGGCGTCGCCGATGACGTGAATGTTCGACGCGAGCCTGGATTCAAAGGTCATGGGATCGATCGGGCACCACCCTGTCGTATCCGCGGCGCCGGCAATTGCCGCGATGCGCCCGGCGCGCTGCGGTGGAATGACGTTGGCGACTTGCGCCGTGTAATTGCCGAACTCGGTGATGACAGTATTGCTCGCGGGGTCGACGGACGTGACGCGGCCGCCCTGCGACAGCGATACGCGCTCGATCATGGTGCCGTAAAGCTCCGTCCATGCTTTTTCGAACAGTCTTTGTTGCGTGAAATTGTCCTTGGCATCCAGGATCAGCACCTTCGAGCGCGGCTTCTTCGTCTTGAGATAATGCGCGATCAGGCTGGCGCGCTCGTAGGGAGCGGGCGGACAGCGCGAGGGATTGGCGGGCACTGCGATTGCGACGAGGCCGCCATCCTCCATGGCCTCCAACTGCCTGCGCAGGAGCAGCGTCTGCTCGCCGGCCTTCCAGGCATGCGGCATTTTTTGGCTTGCGGCTTCGTCATAGCCGGGCAGGGCCTCGAAATGAAAGTCGACGCCGGGCGAGAGCACGAGACGGTCGTAAGGAAGGGATGAGCGATCGGCCAGCGTGACGCGTCGCGCTTGCGGATCGACCGCGGTCGCGGCCTGCGCGATGACAGTTACACCATCAGCGGCGATCCTCTCATAGCCGAACTGCTGCGTCTCGATCTCGCGCAGGCCCGCGATCACCTCGTTGCTGAACGGACAGGCGGTGAAGGTCCGGTTCGGCTCGACCAGCGTGACCTCCGGATTAGCTTCGCTCCGTTTCAGCGCGCGGGCGCACGCAGCCCCGCCAAAACCGCCGCCGATCACGACGACGCGCGCCGTGCCTTGCGCGCGCGCAATCGTCGGCAGGGCCAGCGATGCGGCCGCGATGCCGAGGACGGCCTTGCGCCGTGTCACGGAGCGCGTGGTCATGAGCGTCATCCGGAAAATGCTGCGGCGGCCCTGGGTCGCCGCAGCCGCGCCTTCCTCAAGCGAAGGTGATGTTCTGGTCGCGCAGCGGCACCGAGCGGATACGTTTGCCGGTCGCTGCAAAATAGGCGTTGAGCACCGCGGGGGCCGCGACGCCTATGGTCGGCTCGCCAACGCCGCCCCAGAACCCGCCGCTCGGCACCATCACCGCTTCCACCTTCGGCATCTCGTTGATGCGCATCGAGTTGTAGGTGTCGAAGTTGGTTTGCTCGATGCGGCCATCCTTCACGGTGCAGCCGCCATAGAACAGTGCGGAGAGGCCAAACACGAAGGAGCCCGCGATCTGCCGCTCCACCTGCGCCGGATTGACGACGTAGCCTGGATCAGTGGAGGCGACGATGCGATGCACCTTGATCTTGCTGCCGTCGGTTACCGAGATTTCGGCGGCGCCGGCAACGTAGCTGCCATAACCCATGATCTGCGCGATGCCGCGATAGACGCCCTGCGGCGCCGGCTTGCTCCAGCCGATCTTCTCGGCCACGGCATTGAGCACCGCCAGATGCTTGGGGTGACTGCTCATCAGCTTGCGGCGGAATTCGAGCGGGTCCTGGCCTGCGGCATGGGCCAGCTCGTCCATGAAGCATTCCATGTAGATGGCATTGTGATTGATGTTGACGCCGCGCCAGAAGCCGGGCGGGACGTGCGGGTTGCGCATGGAATGCTCGATCAGGAGATTCGGCACCGAATAGCCGAACGCGGCTTCGCCGGACTGGGCGACGCCCTGGAACGCAGCCGGGTCCATGCCGTTTTGCAGCGCCTCTGGGCGGAGCGAGAACAGGATCGACTGCCCCGAGAGGCGGTAGTGCAGCGCGACCAGATTGTTGTCGGCATCGAACGCGCCGGTCATCTTGCACTGCGTGATCGGGTGATACCTGCCGTGCGCCATGTCCTCCTCGCGCGACCACAGCAGCTTGATCGGCGTGCCCGGCATCTGCTTGGCGATCGTGACCGCCTGGCGGACATAGTCCGTCATGCCGCGCCGGCCGAAGCCGCCGCCGAGCATCAGCTTGTGCACGTCGCACTTCTCCGCCGGCAGGCCTGAGGCCTCGAGCACCGCCGCGAAGGCGGCCTCGCCATTCTGCGTGCCGCACCAGACTTCGCATTTGTCCGCCGTGTAGAGCGCGGTGGCGTTCATCGGCTCCATGGTGGCATGGTTCTGGTAGGGATAGTTGTAGACCGCCTCGACTTTCTTGGCGGCGCCGGCAATCGCCGCTTTGGCGTCGCCGTTCTTGTTGCCGACATAGGCCGGCTGCGCGTTGTCGAGACCCTCGGCCAGCCACTTCGCGATCGACTCGCTGGAGACCTTTGCGTTGTCGCCCTCGTCCCAGACGATCGGCAGCGCTTCCAGGGCAGTCTTGGCGTGCCACCAGGTATCGGCAACGACCGCCACCGCGGTATCGCCGACCTTGACGACCTTCTTGACGCCTTTCATATCGGCGATCTTGGCTTCGTCGAAGCTCTTCACCTTGCCGCCGAACACCGGGCAGTCCTTGATGGCGGCGTTCAGCATGCCCGGCAGCTTGACGTCGATGCCGTAGATCATCGCGCCGGTGGTCTTGTCGGCGGTGTCGAGGCGTTGCAGGCCTTTGCCTGCGATCGTCCAGTCCTTCGGATCCTTCAGCTTGACCTCAGCGGGTGGTGTCAGCTTCGCCGCGGCCTCGGCGACCTTGCCGTAGGTCGTGGTCCGGCCCGACGGCGTGTGAGTGATGACGCTTTTCGCGGCGATGCATTCGGACGCCGGCACTTTCCACTCATCGGCCGCGGCCTGGATCAGCATCACGCGGGCGGTAGCGCCGCCCTTGCGCACATAGTCCTGCGAGGAGCGGATGCCTCGGCTGCCGCCGGTCGAGAAATCGCCCCAGACCCGCTTGCGGGCGACACTCTGGCCGGGCGTCGGATATTCGGTCGTGACCTTCGACCAGTCGCATTCCAGTTCCTCGGCGACGAGCTGGGCAAGGCCGGTCAGCGAGCCTTGGCCCATCTCGGAACGGGCGATGCGGATCGCCACGGTGTCGTCGGGCCGCACCACGACCCAGGCATTAACTTCAGATGCATTGACTTCGGGCGAGCCGTCGGCGGCGCGGACCATGGCCGGTCCACCGAAGGGAATGTCGAGGCCGAGTGCGAGGCCGGCGCCGACCGCGGCGGTACCGATGACGAAAGCACGGCGATTCATGGCGGGCGAAACGTGCTTGTTCATGGCCGCCTCCGTCAAGCGTTCGCGATCGTGTGGATCGCTTCGCGCACCTGCTGGAAGGTGCCGCAGCGGCAGATATTGGTGATGGCCTCGTCGATATCGGCGTCGCTCGGTTTCGGCTTTTCCTTGAGCAGCGCCGCAACCGCCATGATCATGCCGCTCTGGCAATAGCCGCATTGCGGAACGTCGTGCGCGATCCAGGCCTGCTGCACCTTGTGCAGCGTGCCGCCGCTGGCCAGGCCCTCGATCGTGGTGATCTGCTTGCCCACGGCCTCGCTGACCGCAATCCCGCAGGAGCGGGTGGCGACGCCGTCGATGTGAACCGTGCAGGCGCCGCATTGCGCGATGCCGCAGCCATATTTGGTGCCGGTGAGGCCGACGTTCTCGCGGATCGCCCAGAGCAGCGGCGTATCCGGCTCGACGTCGACAGTGATTGATTTTCCGTTGATCGTAAGGTTTGCCATCGCAGTCCCCTGATTGGCCCATCCACCGATGAGGCTCAAGGCGTGCAATTTGTCCGGCAAACGGAACCGTTTCAAATCAACAATCTGGGGTTGGGCCCGCGAAGATTCTTGAGGGTTCGGGAAGATTGTCGAGGACGCGGTGTTACATGGTCTTTGCGGCTATGCTTTGCGGCTATGCGGTGTGGGCAACGGCGAGACGCGAAAAGCTCATGGCGCCGTTGCCATGCATGCATGGCGGACTGGCTGATCGGTCGACGGCGCCATGATCGCCGGCATGTGCGATATGCGCCGGCGCGACCGATTGGTCAGGTCAGGAAGCCGCGGATGCTCTGCGCGATCTCGCGAGCGTGCGTTTCAAGCGCGAAGTGGCCGGTGTCGAAGAAACGGACCGTCGCGCGCGGATTGTCCCGCTTGAATGCCTCGGCACCGGGCGGCAGGAAGAACGGATCGTTCTTGCCCCAGACCGCCAGGAAGGACGGCTTGTGCGAGCGGAAGTAGTTCTGGAATGACGGATACAGCGCGACATTGCTTCTGTAGTCACCGAACAGGTCGAGCTGCACCTCATGCGCACCCGGCCGCGCGAGGTAGAAATTGTCGAGGTTCTGGCCGTCCGGTGACACCACGCTCGGATCGGGAGCACCATGGGTGTATTGCCAGCGGGTCGTCTCGGGGGTGAGGAAGGCGCGCAGCGCTTCGCGGTTGGAGGGCGAAGGATCTTGCCAATAGGCCTTGATCGGAGTCCAACCCTCGCTCAATCCTTCCTCATAGGCGTTGCCGTTTTGCGAGATGATGGCGGTGATCCGCTCGGGGTGTTGAAGCGCGAGCCGGAATCCAATCGGGGCGCCATAGTCGAACACGTACACCGCAAATCGGTCGAACCCGATGACCTCCGTGAAGCGGTCGATCACGCCGGCAATGTTGTCGAAGGTATATTTGAAACTCTCGCGCGACGGCATGTCGGACTGACCGAAGCCGGGGAGGTCTGGCGCAACGATGTGAAATCTGTCGGCCAGCAGCGGAATGAGATCACGGAACATGTGGCCAGCGCTCGGGAAGCCGTGCAGCAGCAGGAGCTTCGGCGCACCTGCGTGTCCGGCCTCGCGATAAAAGATCTTGAAACCGTCGACGTCCGCCGTGGTGTACTTGATTGAGGTCATACGACGCTCCTCTGTTTGCGGTGGGGAGGGGCACCGGGATGCGTTCTCACGGCGCCCGATGTGGCGCGCAGTGCTGCTTTCATCCCGCGGCGCGGACGGCCTCGCTGATGACGTCGACAACCAGCGTGGGGGCCGTGACGCTCGGCGTGTGATCGACGGCATGCGCCCTGATTTCGGCCTTCATGCGGTCCGCCATGAAGCGCTGCGTTTCGGGAACGATCATCGATCGTCTTCCGCCAGCAGAAACCAGCTCGGAATATCCTTCCAGAGCGGGCGCCCGGCGGGAACCGTGATGCAGGCAAGCGAGATCGGCCGTTGCACGGCAGCCAGCACTGCGAGGTCTTCGGCCGATGCGTTCTGCGCAAAGGCAGTTCCGAATGCTGCCTCGGGCAACCAGATCAATCCATCGTCATCGGGGACGAGTTTCGGCGCCTGGGGATGTGGTGGCAGGCGATAGAACACGTCGGCGACTTTTTCGCCCTCGTCGGGCGCAAGCGCACTGATGTAGACAAGAGCTTTCACCCGCTCGGGACGCGCGAGCGCGATGACAGCGCCCGCATATGCATGCCCCGCCAGCACGATCGGTCCCTTGGTCCGCTCCAGGATGCGGTTGAGGGCCGCGATGTCGTCGGCAAGCGACGTCAGCGGCAGCGGCGCGGCCACCGCCTTGACGCCCTGCGCCCGCAGCCCGGTGATGACCCGTGACCAGCTCGACCCTTCGGCCCAGGCGCCATGGGTCAGCACGACGCTCACATCCTTCATCGCCATCGCTCCCGAGCTCGTGGCGTCGCCGGCTAGTAACCTAACAAATAGTAGTTGACAGGTTACGAAAGCGATGCCTAACTTGTCAAGCGGCGGTTGGCCGGTTATGCGATTGGAGCTCGTTTCCTGGCTGGGGAGCCGATCGTGCAACGCAAACCGCCCGCAATCTTCATTGCCGACTCGCTCGGCCTCGATTTTCTGAACTCCATCGCCACCCCGATCGATACGCCGATCGATTGGCTGGACAATGGTGATGGCTTGCTGGACTGGCTGGCTCAAGCTGGGCTCGTGCCGGCCGATGTACGGGATGAGTTGAAGGCGCGCGCGATGCCAGGAGAATTGGACAAGGTTGCCGAGCAGGCCTGTGCGTTGCGCGAGTGGTTCCGCGGCTTCGTGCGAAAGCATGCTGGTCGGTCGCTCGCGCCGAAGGCGCTCAACGAGCTCGGCTATCTCAACAAGCTTCTCGAACGCGACGAAACGTTCAGCCAGATAACACGGCAGCGCGACAGCATGGACGATCGCCTGGAGGTGCGAACGATGCGGCGTTGGCGGTCTCTGGACACACTGTTACTGCCAATCGGCGAGGCCATGGCGAAGTTCGTGTGCGAGGTGGATTTTGCCGACGTGAAGGCGTGTGAGGGCCATCGCTGCACCTTGATGTTCGCCGACCATACGCCGCGTCGCGCGCGACGATGGTGCAGTATGGCGATCTGCGGCAACCGCGCCAAGCAGGCTGCGCATCGCGACAGGCTGAAGGGTAAGCACTGAAAGGCTGGGGCCAACACCGGACGCACAAAAGGAGTCCAACATGTCGGCACGTCCCCTGATCGTTTTCGATGTGAACGAGACGCTTCTCGATCTCGAAACCATGGAGCCGACCTTCACGCGCATTTTCGGTGACAGGAGCGCCATGCGCTTATGGTTCGCCAACTTCATCATGTACTCGGCCGCTCTCACGGTAGCCGGCTGCTATGTCCCGTTCACCGACATCGGATCGGCGGTCATGAAGATGCTGGCGGATACGCGCGGGATCAGAATCGGCGATGACGACAGGAAAGAGCTGACGGAAAAGTTCTCCACGATGCCGCCGTATACCGAGGTGCCGCCGGCATTGCGCAAGCTGCGCGAAGCAGGTTTCCGATTGTTCACGCTCACCGATAATTTGCTCGAGGTCCAGCCCCGCCAGCTCGAGCACGGCGGCATCGTGGATCTCTTTGAGCGTCGTTTCAGCGCGGACGGCGTCAAGCACCACAAGCCGTCTCGCGAGGCTTACGCCTATGTCGAAAGGGAACTTGGAGTAGACCCGTCGCAGCTTTTTCTCATCGCCTGTCACACCTGGGATACGCTCGGCGCCGTTGCGGCGGGCTGGGAAGCGGCACTGATCAAGCGTCCCGGCAATGATGTGCTGGGAGTAGGACCGCAACCTCAGATCGTCGGCAACAGCCTCGATGAGGTCGCCGACCAACTCATCGCGCGCCACAAGGCGAAGGCCTGACACGAATTTCTGGTTGTCGTTGCACGACCCACGCGCGAATGCTTGCCGTCACGTGGGTCGGCGCCGTCTCTTACTGGTGCGCTTTCTCTTGTCCGGATCGCGAGGGAACGTCGTCCTCGATGTGCCTCTTCTCGTAGTGGAGGAAGAGATCGAGCAAGGCCAGAAGCACGACGACCACGCCTATTCCGATGCTGATGTGCATGGCCCGCGTATGCGGGAATCCAAGGAGCCAGGGCGAGACGATGAGCCAGGCGCCCATGAGGACGTTGAGCCATTCCTCCCAATCCCGGTAGGTGATAACGGCCGCCAGCGAGACCAGGCCGATGATTATGCCGGTGATCCAGAGATCAACCTTGCCTTGTTCGTTCGTCAGCCTGAACAGCCACGGCGATAAGAACAGCACGGCGGCGAGAAACAGGTTGTAGAGGTCGGGTACCGTTTCGCGCTCTTGCCACTTGCTCATGACGCACCTCCTGCGCGTGAGGATACTTCAGGAAAGCCCATGGCGGTCGCTGGGTTCCCGATGAATGAGCGCCGCAGGGATAGACTTTGGTCGCGGTCAGTTCCGCGCGGCGCTGGGCAGCCGTTTCGCCCCAAGCGTCAGAAGGATGGCCTGATACGACGCCATGCCGACGACAGCGGCTAACGGCAATGGAACAGAAAGTGACAGCTCGCCCCGCGTTGCAGTGATGCAATACACGCGCGCTTTGGTACATTCGGCACGAAGACTCAGGGGGTTCCATGAACGTGCCGCGCCCTTGCAACGTGCTCATGCTCTATCCGCTGTTCACCGCGGAATCGTTCTGGAGTTTTGGCGAATCCTGCAAACTGATGGGTGTCCGCCGCCCCGCAGCGCCCCTGGGGCTGATCACCGTCGCGGCGATGTTGCCCGAAAGCTGGACGATACGCCTCATCGACTGCAACACGACGCCGCTCGGCGATGACGATCTTGGCTGGGCGGATGTCGTCTTCACCGGCGGGATGTTGCCGCAACAGACCGACACGCTGCGGCTGATCGAGCTTTGCCGCGCGAAGGCCAAGCCTGTGGTTGTCGGCGGCCCCGATCCGACATCCAGCCCTCATCTCTACGCGGGGGCGGACTTCCAGGTGCTCGGCGAAGCCGAAGGCGTCATCGACGAGTTCGTCGCCGCCTGGGAGAGTGGCGTGCGATCGGCCGTATTCACTGCGCCGAAATTCCAGGCTGACGTGACGAGGACGCCGGTGCCGCGTTTCGATCTCCTGAAATTCGAGGACTATCTCTATCTCGGCGTACAGTATTCCCGCGGCTGTCCCTTCACCTGCGAGTTCTGCGACATCATCGAGCTCTACGGACGCGTCCCGCGCACCAAGACGACGTCGCAGATGTTCACCGAGCTCGAGACGCTGTACCGGATGGGCTACCGCGGTCATCTCGATTTCGTCGATGACAATTTCATCGGCAACAAGAAGTCGCTGAAGCAGTTCCTTCCCGATCTCGCCGCATGGCAGCGCGCGCACGACTATCCCTTCGAGTTCTCGACCGAAGCCTCGGTCAATCTCGCCGACGATGCGGAGCTGCTCAACCTGATGGCGGCGGCAAACTTCTTCGGCATCTTCGTCGGTATCGAAAGTCCCGACCCGGCGACGCTGGTCGCGATGCGGAAGAAGCAGAACACGCGGCGCGACATCGCCGAGAGCATTCACAGGATCTACGGCGCCGGGATGCTCGTCACTGCCGGATTCATCGTGGGCTTCGACAGCGAGAAGGTCTCGATGGCCGACGCCATGATCGAATTCATCGAGGAGGCGGCCATTCCTGTCTGCATGGTCGGCCTGCTCTTTGCCTTGCCCAACACACAGCTGACGCGGCGTCTCGCCCGCGAAGGCCGCTTGCGCCCGGATCATGATTCGGCGGCATCGACCATGAGCGGCGGCGATCAGTGCACCGCCGGGATCAATTTCGATCCGATCCGTCCCTTACGGGACATCCTGATGGACTACAGGCAAGTCCTGGAGAGGATCTACGACCCGGTCGCCTATGCGAGCCGTGTCGACCGGTTGATGACGATGCTCGACCGTTCGCGGCAACGGCCAGAGCTCCCCGAGGGCGACATTCGCAACAAGGTGCGCGCGCTGGAAACCGTCCATCGTGTGACATCGGCCATTCCCGAAGCGCACGGTCCGCTCTGGAAGACTTTTCTCAGCTGCGCCAAGCGCGACACGTCCTCAGCGCGCATCGCGGTCGCGATGATCGCGGCCTATGCGCATCTCGGACCGTTCTCGCGCCGGGTCATCGAAGCCATCGACGCGCGCCTTGCCACGCTGGACGAGCAGGTGCCGATCCCGGCGGCGGTCGCGTCCGCGTCACACTCTATTTCACCGCCAGCCTGAGGAAGCTCATCACGCTGCCGAGCGCGGCGAAGCCCGCGCCGAGCGCGAGCGCAACGGTGGCACCGTTATGGCCGGCAAGGGCAAAGCAGAGCGCGGCGAGTGCCGCGCCGGTGGTCTGTCCGGTCAGTCGCGCGGTAGCGACGATGCCAGATGCGCTGCCGCTGCGATGCGGCGGCGCGCTTCCCATCACCGCCTTCATGTTCGGCGCCTGGAAGAAGCCGAACCCCATGCCGCAGATCACCATCCGCCAGATGATGTCAGGGATGTACGGATTGGCCGGAAGCGTCGCCAGCAGCGCCATGCCGATGCCGAGCAGTACGAGCCCGATGCCGCCCAACAGTCCGACCGCGTGACGGTCGGAGAGGCGCCCCGCGATCGGCGCCATGACGGCAACGACCAGCGGCCATGGCGTCATGAAGAAGCCGGTCTCGACCTGGGACCGTCCGAGCACGTCCTCGAAATAGAACGGCAGCGAGACGAAGGCGAGACCCTGCACGGCAAACGAGCAGACCGCGGTGGCCGCCGACAGCGCGAACATCGGACGGCTGAACAGGTCGATCGGCAGCATCGGCGCCGGATGATCGGCATGCCGGCGCGTCAGGATGAAGCCGATCACGAGGGCTGCGACCAGCTCGACCGCCACCAGGGAAGGGGAGAGATTATGTGCCGCGCTGCCTATCCCGGTGATAAACAGGCCGAGGCAGATCGCCGCCAGCACCGCACCCAGGAAATCAAAGCCGTGATCGGCGCGCGGCGTCTTGGGCAGCATCGCAAATCCGATGCCCATGGCGACGAGACCGAAGGGAATGTTCACCGCGAACAGCCAGGGCCAGGGCCCGAGCGCGAGGATTGCTGACGCAATCGACGGCCCGAAAGTGAAGGCGGTCGCGACCACCAGCGCGTTGTGACCGAAGCCGCGGCCCTGCATCCGCCCGGGATAGACGAAGCGGACGAGCGCCGTGTTGACGCTCATGATGCCGCTCGCGCCGAGGCCCTGCAGCGTGCGCGCCACCAGCAGGCTCGGCAGTGACCAGGCCACCGCACAGAGCAGCGAGGCGATCGTGAACAGAAGCAGGCCGCCGAGATAGATGCGCTGATGCCCGACGATCTCGCCGAGCGCCCCCAAAGGCAGCAGCGTGGCAACCAGCGCGATCTGGTAGACGTTGACGACCCAGACCACCTGCTCGGGGCTGACATGGAGGTCGGCTGCGATGGCGGGCAGGGCGATATTGGCGATCGCGGTATCGAGCGAGGCCATCGCGAGCGCGGTGAAGATCGCGGCGATCGCCCAGCGCCGGCGTTCGATCGGCAGGCCGTCGGCGAGGGGGCGTCCCGGCTCCTTGCTGAGTGCAGGTAACGTGATTGTCATTGCCTGCGCTGTCTCCGCAAAGAGTGGGTTGAGTGTTGCTATACGGGATGTACTACGGCAGCGCTGCGTGCCACAGGCATAAGCTTGCATGCGGGTATGCGCGAAGGTCGTGCGGTGATTGTGCATGATCGCGTATGATCGGATCGGCAGGCAAAGAGGGGATGTTCGATGCAAATTGTCGTGCTGCCGGGTGACGGCATCGGGCCGGAGATCACGGCCGCGACCACGGGCGTGCTGCGCGTGGCGTCCGAACGCTTCCAGCTCAATCTCAAACTGGAGGAGTATGCAATCGGTCACGCCAGCCTTGCGCAGTTCGGCACGACGGTGCGTCCGGAGCTGCTCGACACGGTACGCGCCGCCGACGGCCTGATCCTCGGGCCCACCGCGACCTTCGATTTCAAGGACGAGGCGCGCGGCGAGATCAATCCGTCGCGATACTTCCGCAAGAACCTCGATCTGTTCGCCAACATCCGGCCTGCGCGCACCTATCAGGGGCGGCCCGGCCGGCTCGGCGATTTTGATCTTGTCGTGGTGCGCGAGAACACCGAAGGCTTCTATGCCGACCGCAACATGGAAGAGGGCAATGGCGAGCTGTTGGTCACGCCTGATGTCGTGATCTCGCTGCGCCGGATCACGCGATTGTGCTGCGAGCGCATCGCGCACGCGGCTTGCCGGCTTGCGATGAAGCGGCGCAAGCACCTCACCATTGTGCACAAGGCCAATGTGCTCAAGATCGGCGACGGCATGTTTCTGGACATCTGCCGGGAGGCGGCGAAGGATTATCCGGGCCTCGAGGTCGACGACGTCCTGGTCGATGCCATGATGGCGCATGTCGTGCGCAACCCCGCCAGCTTCGACGTCATCGTCGCCACCAACATGTTCGGCGACATCCTCTCCGACCTCACCGCGGAGTTGTCCGGCAGCCTCGGCCTCGGCGGCTCCCTCAATGTCGGCGACCGTCACGCCATGGCGCAGGCCGCGCACGGCTCGGCGCCCGATATCGCTGGGCAGGATGTCGCCAATCCGGTGTCGCTGATCCTGTCGACCGCGCTGCTGCTGGCCCGGCACGGCGAAAGGAACGGTGCGGCTCGCTATGAGGAGGCCGCCACCGCGATCGAGGCGGCGGCGGCGAAGGCGATTGAGCAGGGGAAGGCAACCCGCGACGTCGGTGGCAACCTCGGCACGATCGCGGCGGGCGCCGCGATCGCGGAGATCTTGCGGGCGGAGTGAGGAGATCGCGCTCTCGTCGCCTCTCTCCGCGTACGGGGGGAGGGAGCGTATCGCAGTTCAGAACTGATACCGCCGCAACCCGCCATCCACCGGGATCACCGTGCCCGTGATGTACCGTGCCACGGGCGACGCCAGGAACACCGCCAGCGCTGCAAGATCTTCCGGCTCGCCCCAATAGCCAACCGGGATCTCTTCCTCCGCAAAGCGCTCCCGATAATCGGGCGCGTAGTTGCGGCGGATCTGCTCGCTCATGATGCGGCCGGGCGGAATGCAGTTGATGGTGATGCCGTGCTTTCCGATCTCGCGCGACAGGCCCTTGGCCCAGGCGTGCACGGCGGCCTTGGCCGCGAAGGCGGCGTTGAGACCTTCCGGTTCGGACTTGCCGGTGATGTTGATGATGCGGCCCCAGTTGCGCTCCATCATCTGCGGCAAGAGCGCATGCGCGATGCGACGGTAGCTGGTGAAATTCAGCGCGATCGCCTCGTCCCATTTGCTGTCTGGCGCATCGACCGGCAGAGGACGGCTGCCACCGGCATTGTTGACGAGGATGTCGACATGGCCGAGCTCTTTCAGCGCAAAGGCGGTCAGCCGCTCGGCAGCGTCCTTCGCCATGACGTCCTGCTCGAACGGCGTGATCAGCCCTGCGCCGGTCTCCTGCACAAGCTGGTCGAGCAGGTCCTTGCGCCGCGCCACCGCCACAACGCGCACGCCTTCACTTGCCAAGCCCTTGGCGATGGCGCGGCCGATGCCGATGCTCGCTCCAGTGACGACTGCGGTTTTCGACTTGAGCCCGAGGTCCATGGTCACACGCTCTCTTGTTTGCTTTTGTTGTGTTCGTTTCCAACCCGTCCCGCGGCGATTTGCCGGACCGGGACGAGCAGTGGTAACGAAGAGCTAAGGCGAAGGAAACACGAAAAACAGGTTCGCGAAGATGGTGTGGGATCCGCAGCAATATCTGAAATTCTCCGGCCACCGGTTGAGGCCGGCGGTCGATCTGTTGATGCGGATTCCGGATTTTGCCGTCTCAGATATTGCCGATCTCGGCGCCGGTGCCGGCAACGTCACGAAACTGATCAAGGAGCGCTGGCCGAATGCTTCCGTCACCGGTGTCGAGGGTTCGGCCGAGATGGTTGCCGCAGGCCGCAAGGCCGCACCGGAGGTGGAATGGTCACATGAGGATCTCGGCCATTGGCGCCCGACCAAGCGATATGACCTGATCTATTCCAATGCCGCACTGCACTGGTTGCCCAATCATGCGGCACTCTTCCCCTCGGTGATGGAGAAGGTCACCCCCGGCGGCATGCTTGCAGTGCAGATGCCGCGCAACTTCACCGCGCCCTCGCACGTCCTGATCGGCGAGACCGCGCTGAACGGGCCGTGGCGGGCCAAGGTCGAGCATCTCGTCACCCCGCCGCCGGTCGAGGGGCCGGCGTTCTATCACGATCTGCTTGCGCCCCTCTCGCAGAACATCGACATCTGGGAGACCGAATACCTCCAGGTCCTGGAGGGCGACAATCCTGTCAAGGAGTGGACCAAGGGCACCTGGCTGACTCGTTATCTCGACGTCTTGCAGGGCGAGGAGAAGGCCGCGTTCGAGGCGGCCTATGGAACGCGCGTCGCAAAGGCCTATCCGAAAAACGCCGCGGGGCAGACGCTGTTCCCGTTCCGCCGGCTGTTCATGGTCGCTCGGCGCAAGGGTTAACTTCGTTCGCCGATGCGACATAAGCGCTCGCCAGTCGGGGCTGGAGCGGGCGCAAACTTGCGTATACAAGAGCCGTCGAGACGATTTTGCTGTGGCAAATTGGGCTTAGGTCTAGTTGTTCGCCTGGTGGTTTGCTGCCACTACTGAAGCCGGAAAACAAAAAAGAATCGGCTTTAGAGGTTGTTGGGAGGTACTTAATGCGCAAACTGCTGCTTGCGGCCGCTGCGGCCGCGCTCGTTTTGGCGCCCGCCGCTGTGCTGGCCCAGAGTCCGATCGTCATCAAGTTCAGCCACGTCGTCGCCAATGATACGCCCAAGGGCAAGGGCGCGCTCAAGTTCAAGGAGCTTGCCGAGAAATACACCGACGGTAAGGTCAAGATCGAGGTCTATCCAAACTCTTCGCTCTACAAGGACAAGGAGGAGATCGAGGCGCTTCAGCTCGGTTCGGTGCAGATGCTTGCGCCCTCGACCGCGAAATTCGCGCCGCTCGGGGTGAAGGAGTTCGAGGCGCTCGATCTGCCCTGGCTCTTCAAGGACGATGAGACCTACGCTGCGGCCATGAAGGGCACCGTCGGCAAGTGGCTGTTCCAGAAGCTGGAGGCTAAAGGCATCACCGGTCTGGCCTATTGGGACAACGGTTTCCACATGGTCTCAGCCAACCGCCCGCTGATGAAGCCCGCGGATTTCCAGGGACTGAAGTTCCGCATCTCCGGCTCAAAGATCGCCGACCAGTATTTCCGTCTCGTCGGCTCGATCCCGCAGATCATGGCGTTCTCCGAAGTCTATCAGGCCCTGCAGACGGGCGTCGTCGACGGCTGCGAGAACACGGCATCGAACTACCTGACGCAGAAGTTCTACGAGGTGCAGAAGGACATCACCGTGTCCTATCACGCGCATCTGCAATACGCCGTGATCGTCAACTCGAAGTTCTGGGCCGGCTTGCCGCCGGATGTCCGCACCCAGCTCGAAAAGGCGATGGCCGAGGCGACCGACTACACGAATTCGATCGCGCGCCAGGAGAACGAAGACGCGCTCGCCGAGATCAAGAAGTCGGGCAAGACCACGTTGCACTATCTCTCCGATGCCGACCGCAAGGCGTGGCAGGAGGCGATGCAGCCGACATATAAATGGGCCAAGGGCCGGGTCGGGCAGGAGGTGCTCGACCTCGTCGCCAAGGAACTTGACGTCAAGATGAACTGACGCGGCCTGGCGCAGAACAACAATAAGAACGGTCGGGAGTGAACGCACTCCCGGCCGTTTCGGTCTGATAGGGGGACTTGATTTGCTTCGCGTGCTCAATCGTGCGCTCAATCATCTCGAAGAGTGGCTGATCGCGACGCTCATTGCGGCTGCAACGGGCCTGATCTTCATCGCGGTGCTGCATCGCTATGGCGCCGGCGAGTCGATCGCGCTCTCCAGATGGGCCGCCGCGCATGGGCTGACCTGGCTCGCGGCGTTGTCGAAGGCCGCATTCACCTTCCTGTCCGAGCTCGACCTGTCCTGGGCGCAGGAGCTCTGCATCTACATGTTCATCTGGATGGCGAAGTTCGGCGCGGCCTATGGCGTGCGCACCGGCATCCATGTCGGCGTCGACCTGCTCGTCAACCGTCTGCCCGAACATTCCCGCAAGCACGTGATCCTGTTCGCGCTGCTCTGCGGCGCGATCTTCACCGGCATGATCGCGGCCTTCGGCGCCTCCTTCGTCGGCGAGATGTTCCACACCGGACAGCAGTCGAACGATCTGGAGGCGCCGATGTGGATCGTCTATCTGGCGATCCCGCTCGGCTCGGGCCTGATGTGCTTCCGCTTCCTCCAGGTCGCCTGGTTCTATTTCTGGACCGGCGAGCTGCCGCATCACGACGAGACCCATGTCGAGGGCGTGCAGGCCGACGCTTCGCCCGCGCTGCATCCGCAGCCGGCGGGTGCTGCGACGAAAGCGGCTTCGCGAAAGGTTTCACCGCTCGGCGTGATCCTGATTATGGCGCCGATCCTGATCTTCGCGCTGTGCCTTGCCGAAAAGTCCGGCGTCATCGTGCTGCCGCACTGGATGCGCGCCGCGACCGTGTTTGCGCTGCTGATCGCGTTGATGCTGACCGGCATCCCGGTCTCGATCGCGCTCGGCCTTACCGTGATGACGTTCCTGTTCACGCTGACGGCGGTACCGATCGAGGCGGTCTCGATGAAGCTATTCACCGGGATAGAGAGCTTCGAGATCATGGCGATCCCGTTCTTCATCCTGGCAGGAAATTTCCTCACGCATGGCGGTGTCGCGCGCCGCATGATCAATTTCGCGACCTCGCTGATCGGCCACTGGCATGGTGGCCTCGGGCTTGCCGGCATCGTCGCCTGCGCGATGTTCGCGCTGGTGTGCGGCTCGAGTGTCGCCACGGTGGCTGCGATCGGCGCCATCGTGCTGCCCGAGATGGTCCGCCACGGCTATCCCATGCGTTTCGGTGCCGGCATCATCACGGTCGCTGGCTCGCTCGGCATCCTGATGCTGCCGTCGATCCCGAAGATCGTCTACGCGGTCTCGACCAACACCTCGATCGGTGCCCTGTTCGTCGCGGGCCTTTTGCCCGGCATGATGCTGACCACGATGCTGTGCATCGTCACCTGGTGGCTCGCGAAGAAGCGCGATTATCCGCGCCTGCCCAAAGCGAGCTGGGGCGAGACGGTGCGTACGTTCCGCGAGAGCATCTGGGGATTGATGCTGGTCGTCATCATCATCGGCGGCATCTATAGCGGCCTGTTCACCGCGACGGAAGCGGCCGCGATGGCGGCGGTCTATTCCTTCTTCATCTCGGTCTTCGTCTACAGGGCGATCGGGATGAAGGACGTACCGCGCGTGTTGCTCCGGGCCGCCAACACCAGCGCGATGCTGCTCTACATCGTCACCAACGCCGTGCTGTTCTCCTTCGTGCTCTCCAACGAGAACCTGCCGGCAACGCTCGCCGACTGGATCGCGGCGCAGAATCTCGGCTGGGTCGGCTTCCTCCTGGTCGTCAACGTGCTGTTGCTGCTCGCCGGCAATTTCATGGAGCCGAACTCGATCATCCTGATCATGGCGCCGATCCTTGCGCCGGCCGCGAAAAAGCTCGGCATCGACCTCGTTCATTTCGGCATCGTCATCGACGTCAACATGGAGGTCGGCCTCTGCCACCCGCCTGTGGGGTTGAATCTCTACGTGGCGTCGATGATCGCGCGAATGCGCATCACCGAGCTCGCGGTGGCCGTCATGCCGTGGCTGCTCACGATGCTCGCCTTCCTGGTCGTCGTGACCTACTGGCCGGAGCTGACGCTGTTCCTGCCGAGAGTGCTCGGGATGCACTAGGATCGGGCGTCGCAGCCCCACCGACCGGCATGGCCGGTCGCCTGCTGTTGGAACCAGCGCGCGAATACGCTTAGATGGCGCCCGACCCAATCAGGAAGGGAGCCGGCCCGATGACCGAGATCGCCAGCAGCGAGCCGAAAGATGCAACGTCGCCCGTCACCGCGCAGCACGAGGCGATGCTGAGCGCGCTGCCGTTTTCCGACACGCGGGATTTCGAAGACGCTGCGCGGGGCTTTCTCGGCAGCATCGAGAATGCGAAGATCATCAACCCGCAAGGCCGGACGGTCTGGAGCTTTGAGCCCTACGGCTTCCTGTCGGCCGAGCAGGCGCCGTCGACGGTCAATCCGAGCCTGTGGCGGCAGTCGCGCCTCAACATGCATCACGGCCTGTTCGAGGTGGTGCCCGGCGTCTATCAGGTGCGCGGGCTCGACATCGCCAACATGACGCTAATCGAAGGCGACAGCGGCGTGATCGTGGTCGACACGTTGACCTCGATCGAGGGGGCCCGCGCTGCGCTCGATCTCTATTTCAGGCATCGCGGCTCGCGGCCCGTCGCAGCCGTCATCTTCACCCACACCCATACCGATCACTGGGGCGGTGCGCGCGGCGTTCTGGAGGAGGACGCGCTCGCCACGGAGCGCGTGCCGATCATCGCGCCGAATCTGTTCATGGAGCACGCGGTCTCCGAGAACATCATCGCGGGACCGGCGATGCTGCGCCGGGCGCAATATCAGTTCGGGCCATTCCTCGCCAAGGGGCCGCGCGGGCAGGTCGATTGCGGCCTCGGCAAGTCGATGGCGGCTGGTTCAGTGGCGCTGCTGCGTCCCACCGATCTGATCATGGCGACCGGCGACAGGCGGGTGATCGACGGCGTCGAATTCGAATTTCAGATGGCGCCGAACAGCGAGGCGCCGGCGGAAATGCATTTCTTCATCCCGCGCTACAAGCTGCTGAACCTCGCCGAGAATTGCACGCATAATTTTCACAATCTGCTGCCGTTCCGCGGCGCCGACGTGCGCGACGCGCTGGCGTGGTCGAAATACCTGAATGAGGCGCTGTCTCTCTGGGGCGGCAAGGCGGAGGCGATGTGCGGCCAGCATCACTGGCCGGTGTGGGGACGTAATCGCATCGACACCATGATCCGCCAGCAGCGCGACCTCTACAAATTCGCGCATGACCAGACCATCCGCCTGATGAATCACGGCCTCACCGCAAGCGAGATCGCCGAGACGATCAGGCTGCCGCAAAGCCTGGAAGGTGCCTGGCACGGTCGTGGCTATTACGGTCATATCCGTCACAATGTGAAGGCGATCTATCAGAAATATCTCGGCTGGTATGACGCCAACCCCGTCAATCTCGACCCGCTGCCGCCGGTCGAATCCGGCAAGAAGTACGTCGAGTATATGGGCGGCGCGGACGCGATCCTCGCGCGGGCGCGCAAGGACTTCGATAAAGGTGAGTTTCGCTTCGTGGCGCAGGCGCTCAGCCATCTCGTCTTCGCCGAGCCCGATCATGCCGCGGCACGAAGCCTGCTCGCCGACACATTGGAGCAGCTCGGTTATGCCGCGGAAAGCGCGACCTGGCGCAACGCCTATCTGTTCGGCGCCCAGGAACTGCGCCAGGGCATGCCGAAGACCCCGCCACGCCCGCCGATGCCGCGCGAGACGCTGGCCGCACTTCGTACCTCCCAGCTATGGGATGTGCTCGGCATCCGCCTCAACGGTCCCAAGGCAGAGGGCAAGCACATCGTGCTGAACTGGAGCTTCTCCGACACCGGTGAGACCTTCGTGCTCAACCTCGAGAATTCAGCGCTCACTTACATCGAAGGCACGCAGTCGGAAAAGGCCGACGCCAGCTTCACGCTCGCCCGTGCCACGCTCGACGAAGTGATCGCCAAGCTCACGACCTTCCCGGAAGCAGTCGCTGCCGGCAAGATCAAGCTGTTGGGCAATGCGCTACGCCTTGCCGAGCTGATGGCTCTGATGGATGAATTCCCGCGCATGTTCGAAATTGTCGAGCCGAAGCGGGCAGTGGTGACATAGCAAGTCATCGTCAGCGACGCGTTGAAGCTGCAGCACACGCAGACGTCGTCCCGGCGAAAGCCGGGACGACACCTGAGATTTTGGCCGCTACTCCGCGCTGCTCACCAGCTTGATCTTCGGCGCGGTGGCTTCCATCAGGCCGCGGTAGGCGGCGAGATAGTCGAGTGCCATGCGCCGTGCAGTGAAGCGCGTCTCGAACTGGTTGCGGATCGCGCTACGGTTCAGTTGCGGCAGGCGGCCGACCGCCGCGACCGCGCTGATCTCGTCCTCGACGACGAAGCCGGTCAGGCCCTCGTCGATGATCTCCGGTGCCGAGCCGCGATTGAAGGCGATCACCGGCGTGCCGCAGGCCATGGCTTCGATCATCACCAGTCCGAATGGCTCAGGCCAGTCGATCGGCAGCAGAAGACCGAGCGCGCCGCTCAGGAACTCCGACTTCTCATTGTCGCTGATCTCGCCGATGAATTCGACCAATGGGTTGTTCTCGATCAACGGCCGGATCAGCTCGTCGTAATAATCCTGGTCGGCGCGATCGACCTTGGCTGCGATCTTCAGCGGGATGCCGCAGCGCGTCGCGATGTTGATTGCCCGATCGACGCCCTTTTCCGGCGCGATGCGGCCGAGCACCGCGAGATAGTCCTGTTTAGCAGGCACGGGCGTCAGCAGATTTTCCGGCAGGCCATGATGAATTGTGCGCACCCAATTGGCCTGCGGCACCGGCCGCCGCTGCGAGTTCGAGATCGAGATGACCGGGATTTTAGAGAACGTATTAAACACCGGCTGATGCTCGGGCAGGTCGAGCCGACCATGCAGCGTCGTCAGGAATGGTGTCGGCTGGCGATAGAACAATGACCACGGATAGTAATCGAGATGAAAATGGAGGAAGTCGAATTCCTCGTCGTCACATTTCTGCCGCACCCGCTCCAGCATCACCATGTGCAGCGCGTTGGGATCGCGCACCGCCCCGTCCAGGCGCAGCGCCTTGGGCCATGTCGCGTCGAGCTTGGCCGAAGTATGCGAGTCGCCGCTGGCGAACAGGGTTACATCGTGCCCCAGCGCCACCAGTTCCTCCGTCAACCAATGCACCACCCGTTCGGTGCCGCCATACAGCTTGGGTGGAACAGCCTCCGTCAACGGAGCTACCTGCGCGATGCGCATCTCACCATCTCCTTGTCGCGATCATGAAAGTTGAACCCCAGCTCACTTCGGCACCGGCATGCCAGCCATGGGAACGTTCCCGCATCTGCGAAGTTCCACACCTGGAAGGTTACTTATTCGACACGTCTGCAATGCGGCGTGACTCGTCCGCAATCTGGTCTTGATGATGTCACGACTGCTTCTCAGATCGTCCGCATCGTCATGTCGTGATCGCATTGCAAGGGAACCGGAATGAACCGGTCGATGTTCACTCAGCCAGTGCCGCGCAAGGCACGACTGACAATTGTTATGACGGGGTGGCAGCCATATGGATCAACTATCAGGCTACGCGAGGCGGCCGTTTGCCTTTGTTTTGCGCTATCTTCGCCGGCGGCTCGCGTCGCATCTGGTGATCCTGATCGCCGTGGTCGCGGCCGTTGCCTGCTCCGTAGGCACCCAATACGGCGTCAAATCACTGGTCGACAGTCTTTCTGCCGGCGCCTCGCATAGCGGAGGCGTATGGCTGTCATTCGCTTTCCTCATGTCGCTGATCACCGCCGATAACTTCCTGTGGCGGATCGCAAGTTGGACAGCGAGCTTCACCTTTGTCGGCGTGACCGGCGATCTGCGCCGCGACATCTTCCGACATCTGACCGGCCACGCGCCGAGCTACTTCTCGGATCGCATGCCGGGTATGCTGACAAGTCGGATCACTGCGACCTCCAACGCCGTGTTCACGGTCGAGAACATGTTCGTCTGGAATGTCTTGCCGCCATGCATTGCCACAGTTGCGGCAATCCTGCTGATTGGAACCGTGAGCCCCTATATGGCAGCGGGTCTGATCGTTATCGCCGGTGGCATGGTAATCGCGATGTTCCATCTCGCTGCGGCCGGTAAGCCGTTGCATGACGATTTTGCCGACAAGGCCGCCGTCGTCGACGGCGAAATGATCGACGTCATCAGCAACATGCCGTTGGTGCGGGCGTTCTGCGGCATCACCCACGAACATCAGCGCTTTGATGCAACCGTGAACCGGGAACTGACCGCGCGTGGCCGCAGCCTGCGTTACCTCGAAAAGCTGCGTCTGACTCACGCCGCGGTCACCGTGGTCCTGACCCTCGGGCTACTCGCCTGGGCGATCACGCTTTGGCAAAAGGGCGAAGCCACAACCGGCGAGGTTGTGCTGGTCTGTACTCTCGGACTCTCGATTCTCAACGCCACGCGCGATCTTGCGGTCGCGCTGGTCGACGTCACTCAGCACGTCGCGCGGTTGACCGAGGCGATCGCGACGCTCCTTGTGCCGCATGAATTGCGCGACCACCCGGAAGCCGAGCCGCTCGTCAAGCGCGGCGCCGCGATTGCCTTCAACAACGTGACGTTCGGCTATCCCGGAGCTTCGAAGATCTTCGAGCGCTTCAGTCTGCGGCTGCAACCCGGCCAGCGCGTCGGTCTGGTCGGGCAGTCCGGCGGCGGCAAGTCGACGCTGTTCACGCTGTTGCAGCGGTTCTATGATGTTGATGACGGCAGCATCACCGTCGATGGGCAGGACGTCGCCCGTGTGACGCAGCAGAGCCTGCGCGAGGCGATTTCAGTGGTGCCGCAGGACATTTCGTTGTTCCATCGCTCGGTCCGCGAGAACATCCGCTATGGCCGTCCCAATGCCACCGACGACGAGGTGTTGCGCGCGGCAATCGCGGCGCGCTGCGATTTCGTCGAGAGCATGCCCGAGGGCCTGGACACCATGGTCGGCGACCGCGGCGTAAAACTCTCCGGCGGCCAGCGCCAGCGCATCGCAATCGCGCGTGCCTTCCTGAAGGACGCGCCGATCCTGCTGCTCGATGAGGCGACCGCAGCGCTCGACAGCGAGGCGGAGGAGGCGATCCGCGAGGCGTTGTCGCGCCTGATGCGCGGCCGCACCGTAATTGCGATTGCGCACCGGTTGGCAACCTTGCGCAACTTCGACCGCGTGGTGGTGCTGAAGGCTGGCAAGATCATCGAGGACGGTTCGCCCGACCGCCTGATGCAGAACCACGGGCCTTACCGCGAGCTGGTAACGCAGGAGATGAACCGGCTCTCGAAGTTTGCCGCGTAAGTCGCGTCCAAATCGTCGCGTTCAGGTCGATTGCGTTTTGAATAACGGCGCAGGGGAATAGCGCATGTCAGCCGAAGTCGTCACCCAATTCGTCGCGGCCTCGCGAAGCGTGGAAGTCGTGGAGGAGCAGCCGTTCTACATTCCCATGACGGGACCTGCGGCGAGACCGCGGCGTTCGCTCAAGCACGACGACACCTTCATCGTGCTCGACAGCCATGGCGATATCGGTGCCTCTGCCGGTGGCCCGGATGGCCTGTTCAACTGCGACACGCGCTATCTCGCGCGGCTCGAGCTCGTGCTCGACGATCTTCAGCCGCTGCTGCTCGGCTCGAATTTGCGCGACGACAACTCGGCCCTGACCATCGATCTCACCAATCCCGACATCTACCGCAACGGCCGCATCGTCCTTCAGAAGGACATGTTGCACATCGTGCGCACGGTGTTCCTGTGGCGTGGCACGGCCTATCAGCGTATCGGCCTGCAGAACCATGGCGACCGGCCGGCGAGCTTCGACCTGACGCTGCTGTTCGACAGCGATTTTGCCGATTTGTTCGAGGTGCGCGGCGAGAAGCGGCCGCGACGGGGGGCCGGCTCGAGCAAGTTGCTTGGCCCGACCGACGTGCTGTTCGAATATCGCGGGCTCGATAATGCTCTGCGCACGACAGGTCTGCATTTCGATCCAAGGCCAACCCGGCTCTCGGTCAATGCTGCGACCTGGCAGCTCGAGCTCGAGCCGCATCATACGAGGTCGTTGTTCGTGGCCGTGTCTTGCAACCGTCCGCAGACGCTCAAGCCGGTGCGGTTCTTTCCGGCCATGCTGGCGCATCGCCGCGAGATGCGTTCCTGTACGGCGGGGACGGCCAGCATCGAGACCTCCAACAACATTTTCAACGAGGTGCTGTGCCAGGCGATGGCCGACCTCAACATGCTGATGACGGATACGCCGCAGGGCCGCTATCCCTATGCCGGCATTCCCTGGTACTCGACGACGTTCGGCCGCGACGGCCTGATCACGGCCTTGCAGATGCTGTGGATCGATCCGAGGGTCGCCAGGGGCGTGCTGCGGCGCCTTGCGCACTTCCAGGCAAAGGCCACAGATCCGCTCGCCGACGCCGAGCCCGGCAAGATCCTGCACGAGATGCGCGGCGGCGAGATGGCGGCGCTGCGCGAGGTGCCGTTCGCGCAATATTACGGCAGCGTCGATTCGACCGCGCTGTTCGTGATGCTCGCCGGCCGCTATTTCGAGCGTACCGGCGATGTTGAGACGCTGCTGGAATTGTGGCCGGCGATCGAGGCCGCGCTGGCCTGGATCGACGGACCCGGCGATCCCGACCATGACGGCTTCGTCGAATATCAGCGTGCTTCCGAACAGGGGCTCGCCAACCAGGGCTGGAAGGATTCCTATGATGCGATCTTCCATGCCGACGGCACGCTTGCGGAGGGCTATATCGCGCTCGCCGAAGTGCAGGGCTACGTCTTTGCCGCCAAGCAGCTCGCCGCACGCTGCGCCTTGCGACTGGGCAAGCCGGACAGGGTGAGGAAGCTCGAAGCCGAGGCCAAGGCGCTCGCGGCGCGCTTCGAGGAGGCATTCTGGTGCGAGGAGCTCGGCACCTACGCGCTCGCACTCGACGGCGCCAAGCGCCCCTGCAGGGTACGGACGTCGAATGCCGGCCAGCTCCTGTTCAGCGGCATGATCAGGGAGGACCGCGCGCGCAAGGTCGCCGCCGACCTGATGCGGCCGCATTTCTTTTCCGGCTGGGGCATCCGCACCGTGGCGCTCGGCGAGGTCAGATACAATCCGATGTCCTATCACGACGGATCGGTCTGGCCGCATGACAACGCACTGATCACGCTCGGGCTCGCGCGCTACGGCCTGAAGCATTCGGTGGCACATGTCTTCAAGGGCCTGTTCGAGGCCGCGACCTATATGGAT
This sequence comes from Bradyrhizobium ingae, assembly GCF_055791185.1. Lineage (NCBI taxonomy): Bacteria > Pseudomonadati > Pseudomonadota > Alphaproteobacteria > Hyphomicrobiales > Nitrobacteraceae > Bradyrhizobium > Bradyrhizobium ingae. The sequence continues at coordinate 60,060 of NZ_JBVUBB010000007.1, read as the reverse complement.
CTGCGGCGGCTGCCGGAGTTGTTCTGCGGCTTCCGCCGCGAGAAACGCCGCGGCCCGACGCTGTATCCGGTCGCCTGCGCGCCGCAGGCCTGGGCCAGCGCGACGCCGTTCACGCTGCTGGAGGCCGCTCTCGGCATCGAGTTCGACGTCGCGCGCAGCGAGATCCGGCTGCGCAATCCGCATCTGCCCGGGTTCCTGAACGAGGTGGTGCTGCACGACCTGCAACTGGGCTCGTCCAGCGTCGATTTGCGGATTCGCCGCCACGGCGACGATGTCGCGCTCGAGGTGCTGCGCACGCGCGGCCAGATCCAGGTATCGATCGTGTTGGCGCGCTAGCGCAATCAGTCGGAGGACGTCGCATGCGCGCCATGACGCGGTTGATGCTGGTTGCGGTGATGGTCGGTAGCATCGTGCCTGCGGCGTCGTTCGCGGCCGAGGAGCCACCTCCGGCGCAAGGCGAGCCGAACGCGCCGCCTTCGCCGGCGCCGGCCGCGCCCGTTGTTCCGAAGGATGCAGCGCCGCCGCCGTCGGTCACCATCATCGGCGCCAGCGATGCCCATGGCGTGCTTGGACGTGACGTGCGCAGCGCCGCCGATGAGGACATGGGACGCATCGTCGATGTCGTCGTCGATCGCACCGGCAAGGTGCGGGCGGCGGTGATCGATTTCGGCGGCTTTCTCGGCGTCGGCAGCCGCAAGATCGTGGTCGACTGGAACGCCCTGCATTTCGGCAAGATCGCCAACAAGAAGGACAGCATCAGCCTGGAGCTGACCAAGGCGCAGGTCGCGGCTGCGCCGGAATACAAGGAGGACACACCGATCGTCGTGCTGGGCGCGTCCGGCACGCTGCAACCGTTGCAGTTCATTCCGTAAGGAAAGGGGAGGGCAGACTGTCGGTGCGCTTGTCCAGGAAGCCGAGCCATCCGAGCAACGATCAACGTGGCCCACCTGAGAGCCGCAACACTTTCCCTGCGCTTCCGCAACCTGCGCCGTCAAAGCAAAGCCTGCGTGCGCTGGACTGGTTCATCTTCTTTTTGGCCGACGTGCAGACCGGCTTCGGCCCGTTCATCGCGGTCTATCTCACGACACAGAAATGGACGCAGGTCGAGATCGGCCTCGTGCTGTCGATCGGCGGCATCGTCGGCCTGATCGGCCAGATGCCGGGCGGCGCGATCATCGATGCGGCGAAATCCGAGCGGCTGGTCGCGGGGCTGGCCATCGCCACCATCGGCTGCTGCGCGCTTGCCTATGCGGCGATGCCGATCTTTCCGGTCGTGGTGACGGCGGCCACTCTGCATGCGGCCGCGAGCTGCGTGTTGGGGCCTGCGATCGCCGCGATCAGCCTTGGCCTCGTCGGGCCGTTCGCGATCGGCGAACGGCTTGGCCGCAACGCACGCTTCGCCTCGCTTGGCAATGGCGTCGCGGCCGCGGTGATGGGCACTGCCGGCTATCTGCTGTCGAGCCGCTCGGTGTTCCTGGTCACTTTCCTGCTCGCGATTCCGACCCTGATCGCCTTGTCGCGAATCCGCGAGGAGGAGGTCGATGTGGCGCGCGCGCACGGCGAAATGCCGCGCGAAGCCGCGGAAGGCGCGGACACGAATGTGTGGCATCTCCTGAGGCAGCGGCCGCTGCTGATCTTCGCCTGTAGCGTGATGCTGTTGCAGCTCGCGAACGCGGCGATGCTGCCGCTGATGGCGAGCGTGGTGACGACGCGGTCGAGCCAGTGGGCAACGGTTCTGATCGCGGGCTGCATCATCGTGCCGCAGGCGATCGTTGCGCTGATGTCGCCGACGGTCGGACGCAAGGCGCAGGCCTGGGGCCGGCGTCCGCTGTTGCTGATCGGATTCGCAGCACTCGCGATTCGCGGCCTGTTGTTCGCAACCGTCCGCGATCCCTATCTTCTGGTGCTGGTGCAGGTGTTCGACGGCATCACGGCGGCGGTGTTCGCGGTGATGATTCCGCTGATCGTCGCCGACGTTGCGTTCGGCAGCGGCCATTTCAATCTTGCGCAGGGCGTCGTGGGAACCGCGACCGGCATCGGTGCTTCCCTGAGTACCGTGCTCGGCGGTTTCATCAGCGACAAGTTCGGCAGCAGCACCGCGTTCATTGGCCTCGCCTGCGTCGCGGCAGTCGGGCTCGTCCTTATTCTCCTGGTGATGCCGGAGACGCGGCGCGGCCCCCGTTGAGAAAACGGCCGGCCGAAACGGATTCGGCCGGCCAGTTGGGAAGATGGCAGCGAGGAAGAACTCAGGCGTCGAGATTGTGCAGACGCTGGCGGTTGCGCAGCACGATCTGGCGGGCACCGGAGAAGCCCAGAATGCCCTGGGAATGGAGCTGCGACAGCGCACGCGACACCGTCTCCAGCGTCAGGCCAAGATAGTCGCCGATGTCGCGTCGGCACATCGGTAGCGCCATCATTCCGGCGACCGCGAGGCGGCGGTCCATTTCGAGCAGGAAGGTCGCAACCCGCTCCATTGCGGTCTTGCGGCCGAGCAGCAGCATGTGATCCTCGGCGTGGCGCAGCTCGCCCGCGGTCATCGCCCAGAGCTTGCGCGCGACCTGCACGTCGGTGCCGGCGGCCTTCTCAAGGCTGGAACGCTTCACGAGGCGCACGCTGGTGTCGATGATGGCTTCGGCGGCGAGCCGATGGGTGGCGCCGGATTCCAGGCCGAACATGTCGCCGGGGAGATGGAAGGCGCCGATCTGGCGGCGGCCGTCGGAAAGGAGCTTGTAGCTGCGTACCGCACCGGAGACGACTTGGTAGACGTATTCAGCCGGCTCGTCCTCGCCGTAGATCTCCTCATCCTTGCGGTAGGAGAACTCGGTGGCGACAAGACCGACATGGCCGGTGATGGCGCCGAACTGATCGGAGACGGGATGGGCGGCGGCAGGGGCGATCTTGCTGCCGTGAACCTGGGTGTTGAGCGACTGGGTGAGCATGTTGGCCATCTCCATTTCAGATGGCACATGGTTACAGCGGGTTGCGAGGCGCGAAAATTTCGAGCGATATCTTAAGGAGGTGTACCTACGTAGAGTCCCGTAGGTCGGCCGTCAGCTCTTGGGCCTGCGCTGGATGGCGCCGCGGATGCGCTTGATGAGATTCTCGTCGAGAAGCGGCTTCAAGACCACATCCTTGATCCCGACGGCGGCAGCCCGTGTCGAGATATTCTCGTCCGGATATCCTGTGATCAGGATCACGGGCGTGTCGCCCTCCGACTTGCGCAGGCGCCTGGCGAGCTCGACGCCGTTGATATCGGGCATCTTGTAGTCGATCACGTAGCAGTCCGCGCCTGGGGAGTGGGGGGCATTGAGCAAAGCCGTGGCACTCCTGAAGGTCCGCACCGCAAAGCCGTCGGTTTCCAGCAGGAATCGCAGTGATCCCAGGACGGCGTCGTCGTCGTCGACCACGTAAACGGTAGGCTTGAGTGGGGACGACATCGGATCCCGCCTATGGCGTAAGCTGATCTCGGTCATGGGAGCTTTGCTAGCACGTGGCGAGGGGAGGGCATTGACCTGCCTCAATTTAGGATCAGCCTCAGTCCTTCAGTACGCCCGCCCGCATCGCCAGCCGCACCAGCTCCGACAGGCTGCCCGCCTGCATCTTGGTCATGACGTTCGCCCGATACACTTCGATGGTGCGCGGGCTGATATCGTATTCGCGCGCAATCAGCTTGTTCGAGAGGCCCGCGATCAACCCCTCCATGACCTGGTGCTCACGCGGGCTGAGGGAAGCAACACGCGCGGCAATGTCCTGCACGATCGCCTCGCTCTTGGCAGCGGGCTCAGCCTGGTGGATAGCGGCTTCGATCATCGCGGTCAGGCGATCGTCGTCGAACGGCTTTTCGAGGAAATCGACAGCGCCAAGCTTCATGGCTTCGACCGCCAGCGGAACGTCGCCGTGACCGGTCATGATCAGGATCGGGAACGGGCTTTGCGTGATCTTCATGCGCTTCAGGAGCTCGATCCCGTCGAGCCCGGGCATGCGCACGTCGGAGACCACGCAGCCGAAGGAGAGGCCCGGCAGCGCATCGAGGAAGGTTTGCGCCGTCTCGAACAAGTGGACACTGAAGCCAGACGAATCCAGCAGGAAGTTCAGCGAATCCCGCATCGCCTCGTCGTCGTCGATGACGTAGACATGTCCTTTGGTAGTCATGGCTCAGTTCTCGTCGGCTGCCGGCAAGGTGAAACGAAACGTTGCGCCGCCTGATGCGTTGCTCGCGGCCCACATGCGGCCGCCGTGAGCTTCGATGATCGAGCGGCTGATGGAAAGTCCCACGCCCATACCGGTCTCCTTCGTCGTGAAGAAGGTCTGGAACAGGTTCGGTATCACGTCGTCGTGGAAGCCCGATCCCGTGTCGGAAACCTCGACTTCGATCATGTCGTCGATCACCTCGGTGTTTGTGATGACGAGCTCGCGTCGTGGTGACTGCGCCATGGCTTCCAGCGCGTTGCGGAACAAATTGACCAGCACCTGCTGGATCTGGACGCGGTCGGCCAGGACGAGGTCGGCCTCCGGATTGAGGTTGAAGCGGAGCTGAACGTTCTGCTCGCGCGCGCCGGCAAGGCCGAGGGCGCCGGCTTCCTCGATCAGCTTGGAGAGGCTTTCCACCCGCTTCTCGGATTCGCCACGCGAGACGAAGTCGCGCAGGCGGCGGATGATCTGGCCGGCGCGCAACGCCTGCTCGGCGGCGCGGTCCATCGCGCTCTCGATCTTTTCGATGTTCGGATCGCTGCTGCCCGCCAGCAGCCGGCGCGAACCCTTCATATAATTGCTGATCGCCGCCAGCGGCTGATTGAGCTCGTGTGCGAGCGCCGAGGCCATTTCGCCCATGGCGCTCAGGCGCGAGACATGGACGAGTTCGGACTGCAACTCCTGTAGCCGCGCCTGGGTCTTCTGGTGCTCGGTCATGTCGCGGACGAAGCCGGTGAAATAGGGCTCCCCTCCGGACTGCATCTCGCCGATCGACAGGTGCATCGGAAACGTCGTGCCGTCGCGCCGCTTGCCGGTGACGATGCGGCCGATGCCGATGATGTGAGGGTCGCGCGTGGTGCGATAGCGGGAGATGTAGCCGTCGTGGCGGGAGCGGTCCGGCTCGGGCATCAGAATGCTGACGTTCTGGCCGATTGCCTCATGCTCCAAATAACCGAACAGGCGCTCGGCGGCCGTGCTGAACAGCTGGATGATGCCATGGCCGTCGATGACGATCATCGCGTCCGGAATCGTATGCAGGATCGAGCGGAGGTGCGTCTCGCGCGTGCGCAGCGCCTCCTCGACCTGCTTCTCCTCGTCGATGTCGAGGAATATCCCGCTGAGATGGCGTGCGCTGCCGGCTTCGTCCCGGATCAGGCCGGCGCGGGCCCGGATCCATTGCCCTCTGCCGGAACTGGCGGAAATCCGGAACGACACGTCGAACCCGCCGCCGCGCTCGGCGACGCGCCTGATTGCAGCTTCGACGCGCTCGCGGTCTCTCGGCTCGAGGCGCGACAGGAAGAGCTCGTAGGTGACGGGCTGGTCGCGGGCGACGCCGAACATGGCCCCGGCGGCGTCCGACCACTCGAATTCCTGCGTCTTGAGGTCGAGGTCCCAGGTGCCGACGCCGAATCCCTCGATCCGGACCCGGAAATGTTCGCCGCGACCGTCATCTGCCGGATGAGTTACGCGGGTCGGGCTCAATTTGCTTCCATCCTTGCGTCGTGGGTCCGGGGCGCGGTTCCGCGACCGCAATTTCGCGCATGGCCGCCCCGGAGGCAAGTTCGGCGATCGGCTACCACGCGATGGCGCGAGCGGTCCAGCCACGGTCCGGAGCTCTTGCCGGCTTGATCTATCTCATCCCGTTCCCTCCGTGGCTCGCCTAGCATAGCCAGCATCCGCAGGTTCGGGAGGCACGGAATGACATACGCGACCGTCATGGTCAGCCTGGCGCTTGGTGAGCCCAATGAGGCGAGGCTTCAGGTCGCGGGCGAGCTCGCGGAGCGTTTCGAGGCGGCGATCGTCGGAGTTGCTGCGGCGCAGTTCGCGCCGCCCCTCTATTTCACCGAAGGTGCGGAAGCCCAGCGTCTGATCGACCGCGGCGAGGCCTCGGTTCGGCAGCGCCTTGCGGAGCTGGAGGATCAATTCCGTGCCGCGACCAGGAATCGCGGTGGGCACGTCGAGTGGCGCGGCGCGGTCGATTTCCCGGCGCGTTATGCGCTGCAGCAGGCGCGCTGCGCCGACATCGTCGTCAGCGGCGGGCAAAGCCCGGCCTTCTCGGATGCGTTCTCGCTCGCCAGCCCCAGGGATCTGGTGATGCAGGCTGGCCGACCGCTGCTGGTCGTGCCTGACGGCATCGACTGGCTCGATCTGCGCAGCGTGTTGGTGGCCTGGAAGGATGGGCCGGAGGCGCGGCGGGCAGTGGTCGATTCACTGCCGCTGCTGCGCAAGGCGAGGGAGATCACGATCGTCGCGATCCCCGAGTCGGATGACGATCGCCCAGCGGTGCTGGCCTCCGTCACCGATGTCGTCGCCTGGCTCGCCCGTCATGGCGTCACGGCAACCGCCCGAGTTTCGGAAGCCGGCCGGAACGAAAGTGCGGCTGACCATTTGGGGAAGGTGGCCGCAGACGTCGGAGCCGGCCTGATCGTGGCCGGCGCCTACGGCCATTCGCGGTTCCGCGAATTGGTCCTCGGCGGCGTCACGCAATATCTGCTCACCCAGTCAGCCCGCTGCGTGCTGCTGTCGCACTGACGTCGGTTGACTGAAAGACCAATGAGGACGCGCCGTGTATAGATTCCTTGAACAGACCACCGACGGCTACATGACGCGCAACGTCAAGACCGTGGTGCGCGACCTCGACATGCTCGAGCTCAGCGAGATGTTCGAGCGCGACGACTTCAACGGCTATCCGGTCGAAGAGGACGGGCAGGTCGTCGGCATCGTCACCAAGTTCGACATCCTGAAATGCTTCGCCCTCTCGCCGAGCCAGATGGTCCCGCGCTATCTGGACCTGATGAATCGCAAGGTCGGCGACGTCATGACGCCGGAGTTCATCTACGTCCGACCGGACACGCGCCTGACCCGCGTGCTTCAGCTCATGGTCGAGCACCGGATCCGCAGCATCATCGTGCTCGACGGTGCGCAAAAGCTCGTCGGCATCATCGCGCGGGAGGACGTCATCACCGCGCTCAAGGCGACCTCGCGCGACTAGCTGATCGGCTGTCTCATTTCTGCGACAGACCCGCTCCGCGATTTTCCAGGGGCGCGGTCAGTGGCGCGTGGGCAAAACCGCGTAAGCGTCTGATATTGCTTCCCGATGTCCTGTCGATCGGGGCCGGCGGAAATCCGATTATCTTGATTTCAATCAATTCCCCGCGAGCGTGAATGTGGTTTCTGGCTGCGTGTTCTTTGAGAGAGAATCCGCATGAGCCAGCCCTCAATTTCCAAATCCATGACCATCGGTGAAAGCGGCCTGGCGGCGGTGTTCGCAGTCACCGCCTTCCTCTGCGTGGTCGCGGCAGCCAAGGCGATCGATGCGCCCTTCGCCTTCCATGCCTCGCTGAGCGCTGCGGCGAGCATCGCGGCTGTCTTCGTCATCCTCAATCGCTACTTCGAGCGCCCTGCGGAGCTGCCGCCCGAGGAAATCAACGGCCGGCCCAACTACAATATGGGGCCGATCAAGTTCTCCGCCTTCATGTCGATGTTCTGGGGCATCGCGGGCTTCCTGGTCGGCCTGATCATCGCCTCGCAGCTCGCCTGGCCCGCGCTCAACTTCGATCTGCCCTGGATGAGTTTTGGCCGCCTGCGTCCACTGCACACATCGGCAGTGATCTTCGCCTTCGGCGGCAACGTGCTGATCGCTTCCTCGTTCTACGTCGTGCAGAAGTCATGCCGCGCGCGCCTCGCCGGCGATCTCGCGCCGTGGTTCGTCGTCGTCGGCTACAACTTCTTCATCCTCGTCGCCGGCACCGGCTATCTGCTCGGCGTCACCCAGTCGAAGGAATATGCCGAGCCGGAATGGTATGCGGACCTCTGGCTGACCATTGTGTGGGTGACCTATCTGCTCGTCTTCCTCGTCACGGTGATCAAGCGCAAGGAACCGCATATCTTCGTAGCGAACTGGTTCTACCTTGCATTCATCGTGACGATCGCCGTCCTGCATCTCGGCAACAATCCTGCGCTGCCGGTATCGGTGTTCGGATCCAAGTCCTACGTCGCCTGGGCCGGCGTCCAGGACGCGATGTTCCAGTGGTGGTACGGCCATAACGCGGTCGGCTTCTTCCTGACCGCCGGCTTCCTCGCCATCATGTACTACTTCATCCCCAAGCGCGCCGATCGACCGATCTATTCCTACCGGCTGTCGATCATCCACTTCTGGTCGCTGATCTTCCTCTACATCTGGGCCGGCCCGCACCATCTGCATTACACGGCGCTGCCGGACTGGACGCAGACGCTCGGCATGACTTTCTCGGTCATGCTGTGGATGCCGTCCTGGGGCGGCATGATCAACGGCCTGATGACACTGTCGGGTGCCTGGGACAAGCTGCGCACCGACCCCGTGCTGCGCATGCTGGTGGTTTCCGTCGCCTTCTACGGCATGTCGACCTTCGAAGGTCCGATGATGTCGATCAAGGTCGTCAACTCGCTCAGCCACTACACCGACTGGACCATCGGCCACGTGCATTCCGGCGCGCTCGGCTGGGTCGGCTTCGTCTCCTTCGGTGCGCTGTATTGCCTGGTGCCGTGGGCGTGGAATCGGAAGGGGCTCTACAGCCTCAAGCTCGTCAACTGGCACTTCTGGATCGCAACCCTCGGCATCGTCCTCTACATCTCGGCGATGTGGGTGTCCGGCATCCTGCAAGGCCTGATGTGGCGCGCCTACACCTCGCTGGGCTTCCTCGAATATTCCTTCATCGAGACCGTGGAGGCGATGCATCCCTTCTACGTCATCCGCGCCGCCGGCGGCGCGCTGTTCCTGATCGGCGCACTGATCATGGCCTACAATCTCTGGATGACCGTGCGTGCCGGCGAGGCGGAAGTCACCTCGCCCATCGCTCTTCAGCCGGCGGAATGAGGAGCTCGACAATGTCTTTCTGGAATCGCCACAAAATATTCGAAAAGAACTCGATCGTCCTGATCGTCGGCATCCTGCTGGTGATCTCGATCGGCGGTCTCGTCGAGATCGCGCCGCTGTTCTACCTCAAGAGCACGATCGAGGTGGTCGACGGCGTGCGGCCCTATACGCCGCTCGAGCTCGCCGGCCGCAACATCTACGTCCGCGAGGGCTGCTATCTCTGCCACTCGCAGATGATCCGTCCCTTGCGCGACGAGGTCGAACGCTATGGACACTTCTCGCTCGCCGCCGAGAGCATGTACGATCACCCGTTCCAGTGGGGCTCCAAGCGCACCGGCCCCGATCTTGCCCGCGTCGGCGCCAAATATTCCGACGACTGGCACGTGACCCATCTGACCAACCCGCGCGCGATCGTGCCGCAGTCGGTGATGCCGGGCTACCCGTTCCTGGCCGAAAACGAGGTCGATCCGACAACGATCGCCGATCACATGCGCACGTTGCGCGCCGTCGGTGTTCCCTACAGCGACGACCAGATCGCCAACGCGGCCGCCGACCTGAAGGCACAGGCCGATCCGGACAATGCCGGCAGCGATGCCTTCGCCAAGCGCTATGCCAAGGCGGTGGTGCGCAACTTCGATGGCAAGCCGGGCACCCCGACCGAGATGGACGCGCTGATCGCCTATTTGCAGATGCTCGGCACGCTCGTCGACTTCAAGCTCTACAACGAGAAAGCCAATCTCCGCTGAGAAGGCACGAACGATGAAAGCAATTCTGACAGTCCATAACCTCGCCTCCGATCTCGTGACGACGATCTGGACGCCGGCCTTCGTCGCGATCTTCCTCGCGATCGTCGCCTACGCATTCTGGCCGCGCAACAAGGCCGCTTTCGACGAAGCGGCGCGGCTGCCGTTGCGCGAGGAGTAAGGGATCATGACCGACCACGGTGAATTCGACAGTGTCTCCGGGAAGACCACGACCGGACACGAATGGGATGGCATCAAGGAGCTGAACACGCCGCTGCCCCGCTGGTGGCTGGTGACGTTCTACCTCACCATCGTCTGGGCGATCGGCTACTGGATCGTCTATCCGGCCTGGCCGCTGATCTCGAGCAACACCACCGGTCTGTTCGGCTATTCGACGCGCGCCAGCCTCGCGGTGGAACTCGCGAACCTCGAGGCGGCCCGGGGCGAGAAGATGGCGGCGCTCGCTGCGGCCCCGCTTGCCGATATCGAGAAGGATCCGGCCTTGCTTGCCCTGGCGCGCGCCAAGGGCCGCGTCGTGTTCGGCGACAATTGCGCGCCATGCCATGGCAGCGGCGCTGCGGGCGCGAAGGGGTTCCCGAACCTCAACGACGATGACTGGCTGTGGGGCGGCACGCTCGAGCAGATCATGCAGACCATCCAGTATGGTGCGCGGTCCGGTCACGCCAAGACCCATGAGGGCCAGATGCTCGCCTTCGGCAAGGACGGGGTGCTGAAGCCCGACGAGATCGTCACGGTCGCCAACTACGTCCGCTCGCTGTCGGGCCTGCCGACCCGGCAGGGCTTTGACGCCGCCAAGGGCGAAAAGATATTCACTGAGAATTGCGTCGCCTGTCACGGCGAGGGCGGCAAGGGCAATCAGGAGATGGGCGCGCCCAATTTGACCGACAAGATCTGGCTCTACGGCTCGGATGAGGCGACCCTGATCGAGACCATCAGCCAGGGCCGCTCCGGTGTCATGCCGGCGTGGGAGGGACGGCTTGATCCCGCCACCCTCAAGGCGATGGCGGTCTACGTCCACTCGCTCGGCGGCGGAAAATAGTTGAACAGAGATCGACGGGGCCGCGAAAAGCGCGCCCCCGTTTGAGCTGGATCAACTGGCGGGTCGGCGTTCAGCTTAGGTTCGATCGTACCTTGCAAGATGTAGCCAGCGATGAATAACGCCGTGAACGCTAACGAGCTTACTTCCGACGACGACGACTACGGGCCGCTCTACGCGTCTCGCAAGAAAGTGTACCCCCAGAGCGTCTCGGGCACGTTCCGCCGCATCAAATGGGGGCTGATGGCATTCTGCCTCGGCATCTACTACCTCCTGCCCTTCGTGCGCTGGAACCGTGGTCTGGGCGCCCCCAGCCAGGCGGTCCTGATCGATCTGCCCAACAGCCGCTTCTATTTCTTCTTCATCGAGCTGTGGCCGCAGGAGGTCTACTATTTCACCGGCCTTCTGATCGTCGCCGCGGTGGCGCTGTTCCTGATGAACTCCATCGGCGGCCGCTTGTGGTGTGGCTATCTCTGTCCGCAAACGGTTTGGACCGATCTCTTCTACGCGGTCGAGCGTCTGATCGAAGGCGACCGGCGCGAGCGCATGAAGAAGGACAAGTCATCTGACCCGATGAAGCTCGAGCGGATATCCGAGATCGTCCTCAAGCATTCGATCTGGCTCCTGATCGCCTGGTGGACCGGCGGCGCCTGGGTGCTTTATTTCAACGATGCGCCAACGCTGGTGAAGCAGCTCGTCACGTTTCAGGCGCCGATGATCGCCTATATCTGGATCTGCATCCTCACCGCGACGACCTACGTGCTTGCCGGCTTCATGCGCGAGCAAGTCTGCACGTATATGTGCCCATGGCCGCGCATCCAGGCCGCGCTTACCGACGAATGGGCGCTCAACGTCACCTACCGCTACGATCGCGGCGAGAAGCGCACGTCGGTCAAGAAGGCCGCCGAGCTGCGCGCGCTCGGCGAGCAGGTCGGCGACTGCGTCGACTGCTACCAGTGCGTCGCGGTCTGCCCGACCGGCATCGACATCCGCAACGGGCCGCAGCTCGAATGCATCCAGTGCGGCCTGTGCATCGACGCCTGCGACAACGTGATGAAGAAGATCGGCCGGCCAACCCGTCTGATCGCCTATGACAACGACATCAACATCCAGCGCCGCCAGGAAGGCAAGTCGCCGATCTATCGCTTCGTGCGGCCCCGCACCATCATCTACAGTGCGATCATCGCGGCCGTCGGCGGCATCATGCTCTATGCGCTGCTGACCCGCAGCCTGCTGGACGTCAACGTGCTGCACGACCGCAACCCCGTTGCGGTCAGGCTCAGCGATGGCTCGATCCGCAACGCCTACACGGTCCGGCTGCTCAACAAGCGCGGTTTCGACCGCGTCGTCGCCATCGACGTCGACGGTCCCGTGGATGCGACGGTCCATGTCGTCGGCGTTGATTCCGCGACGCCGGACCGGCCGACGATCGTGATCGGCCGGGACCAGACCGCGGAATTGCGGCTGCTCGTGACGGCGCCGGCCGAGAAAAATCCGGAGAAATCGATCCCGGTGCATTTCCACGTCACCGATATCGGGCTCGGCGAGGTCGCCTCCGCCACCGACAATTTCGTCGCGCCCTGAAAAGCATCGTTTGGAGTTCGCCATGGCATCCGCCGCACCGAAGCCACTGACCGGCACCACGGTCTTCGTCATCCTGGTCGCGTTCTTCGGCGTCGTGATCGGCGTCAACGTCACCATGATGAAGCTTGCAATCGCGACGCTTCCGGGCACCGACGTCGACAGTCCCTATGCCGCCGGTCTCTCCTACGAGAAGGAGATTGCGGCGGCGCGGGGACAGGCGGAGCGGAATTGGCGGGTCGACGCGAAGATCCAGCGCAGCGCCGATGGCGGCGCGACGGTGCGGATCGAGGCCCGCGACGCTGCCGGCCGGCCGGTCACCGGCCTGAAATTCTCCGGCCGGCTGGAACGACCGGCCGACAAGCGCGCCGATCTCTCCCTCGAGCTCGCCGAGATCGGCATCGGGGTCTATGGCGGCAACGCGGCGGCGGTCGCGCCCGGCCAGTGGGATCTCGTGCTCGAGGGCGATGCGCGCAGCGAGCGCATGTTCATGTCGCGCAATCGCGTGATCCTGAACTGATGGGATTAGTCATGCAGATCTCGCGCGATTTCTCCCATTATGTTCGTGCTGCAGGTGAGGGGCTGCAGCACATCGATCTCGCCGTCGAAGGCGTGCACTGTGCCGGCTGCATGGCGAAGATCGAGCGAGGTCTGTCCGCCATTCCCGATGTGACGCTGGCGCGGGTGAATCTCACCGACCGCCGCGTCGCGCTGGAATGGAAGAAGGGCACGCTCAACCCTGCGCGCTTCATCGATCGGCTCGAAGAGCTCGGCTACAAGGCGTATCCTTACGAGAAGGCAAGCGCGGAGGAGACTGAAGTCGCGGAGTCGCGCTTCCTGCTTCGTTGCCTCGGCGTTGCGGCGTTCGCCACCATGAACGTGATGATGCTGTCGATTCCTGTGTGGTCCGGCAATGTCAGCGACATGCTGCCCGAGCAGCGCGATTTCTTCCACTGGCTGTCGGCGCTGATCGCGCTGCCGGCCGCAGCCTATGCCGGCCAGCCGTTCTTCCGCTCGGCCTGGCGCGCGCTGTCGGCGAAGACCACCAACATGGACGTCCCGATTTCGATCGGGGTGATCCTCGCACTTGGCATGTCCGTGGTCGAGACGATCCACCACGCCGAGCATGCCTATTTCGACGCCGCAATCATGCTGCTGACGTTTCTTCTGGTCGGTCGCGTTCTCGACCAGAACATGCGGCGGCGGACGCGTGCGGTTGCCGGCAATCTGGCGGCGCTGAAGGCCGAGACTGCGGCAAAGTTCGTCGGTCCCGACGAGATCTCGCAGGTGCCGGTCGCCGCGATCAATCCGGGCGACATCGTGCTGCTGCGGCCCGGCGAACGCTGCGCCGTCGATGGCACCGTGATCGAGGGCCGTTCGGAGATCGACCAGAGCCTGATCACCGGCGAGACGCTCTATGTCACGGCCGACAAGGGCACGCCGGTCTATGCCGGCTCGATGAATATTTCCGGCAGCTTGCGGGTACGGGTCTCGGCGGCGTCGGAGGCAACGCTGCTTGCGGAGATCACGCGCCTGCTCGACAACGCGCTCCAGGCACGCTCGCGCTATCGGCGGCTCGCCGACCGGGCCTCGCGTCTCTATGCGCCGGTGGTACATGCGACTGCGCTGCTGACCATCCTCGGGTGGGTGCTGGCCGGCGCAAGCTGGCACGACGCGATCGTCACCGGCGTTGCCGTGCTGATCATCACCTGTCCCTGTGCGCTCGGACTTGCGATCCCGACGGTGCAGACGGTGGCCTCGGGCGCGATGTTCAAATCCGGCGTGCTGCTCAACGCCGGTGATGCGATCGAGCGGCTGGCGGAGGCCGATCACATCATCTTCGACAAGACCGGCACCTTGACGCTGCCAGATCTCGACGTGGTCAATGCGACGGCGATTCCGGCCGATGTCCTGGCGCTCGCCGGGCAGCTCGCGTTGTCGAGCCATCATCCCGTGGCGGCTGCGGTGGCGCAGGCCGCGCGCGCCAAATCGGCGATTGTCGGCGCCGTCGAGGAGGCCGGGCAGGGCGTGCGCGCGAGCATCGACGGCACCGAGATCCGTCTTGGCCGGCCGTCTTTCTGCGGTGCAGAAGAACTCTTGAACAGCGGAACCGATTTCGACCCGGAAGCGTCCGTCGTCGCTTTCAGCAGGGGCCCCGAAAAATTCCTCTTCACGGTACGGCAGGCCCTGCGCCCGGACGCGGCCGCGGTGATCGAGGCCCTGAAGGCGCGCAATCTCGGCATCGAAATCCTCTCAGGCGACCGCGAACCCGCGGTGAGGGCGGCGGCCGACGCGCTCGGCATTCCCGAGTGGCGCGCCGGCGTCACGCCGGCCGACAAGATCGCGCGGATCGAGGAGCTGAAGCGGCGCGGCGCGCGCGTGCTGATGGTCGGCGATGGCATGAACGATGCGCCCGCGCTTGCGGCGGCCCACGTCTCGATGTCGCCGATCTCGGCCGCGCATCTCAGCCAGGCGACCGCCGACCTCGTCTTCCTCGGCAAGCCGCTGGCACCGGTCGTGACGGCCGTCGATCATGCCCGCAAGGCGTTGCACCTGATGCGGCAAAATCTCTGGCTTGCGATCGGCTACAACGTCCTGGCGGTGCCGATTGCCATCAGCGGAGTCGTGACGCCGTTGATCGCCGCGGCCGCAATGAGCGGTTCGTCGATCCTGGTCATGCTGAACGCGTTGCGCGCGCGCAGCGCCTCACGGGAGACCACATCATGGAAGTCCTGATCATCCTTGTTCCCCTGGCGCTGGGGCTGGGGCTGATAGGCCTCGCCGCGTTCCTCTGGTCGCTCAAGAGCGGCCAGTATGACGATCTCGACGGCGCGGCCTGGCGTGCCATCGCCGACGATGATCCGCCGCAGGAGCCGCAGCCCGATTTGGCGAAGGTGAAGCGCTGACGACGTATCCGTGCTATCGTCACGATTTGACGTAAAGCGGATGTTGCAAATTGGTTTCAGAAAATGATCTGGGCGCCGCGCTCGATCGGGTGCGGGCCGCCGCCGCGGGGCCAGCCGCGGGTATTTTTGGACCGGCCTCACTGACCTGGCGAATCGACCGAGAATCCGTGATCTTTCTCGGAGCCGGCCGTGCGCTGCTGCTCCAACTGGCGCATCCGTGGGTCGCTGCCGCCATCGCCGAGCATTCCAGGACGCTCGCCGATCCGATCGGTCGCTTCCATCGAACCTTCGACGTCATGTTTACGATGGTATTCGGCTCGCTCGACCAGGCGCTGACGGCTTCCCGCAAGCTGCACCGGCGTCACGCCGCGATCGTTGGCCGCCTGCCCGATGCCGTCGGGTCGTTTGAAGCGAATTCGCACTACTGCGCCAATGAAGTCTCGGCGCTGCGTTGGGTTCACGCCACTCTCGTCGGAAGCGCGGTCATGGCGCACGATCTCGTATTTCCACCGCTCTCGGCCGACGAGCGCGAGCGATACTGGGCCGAATGCCGGCTTTTCGCAGCGATGTTCGGGCTGACCCCAGGCGACCTGCCGGCGGATTGGCAATCCTTTCTCGCCTACACTGAAGCTATGGCATGCTCGGATGTTTTGGCCGTCGGCCCCGCAGCGCGCGAGGTGGCCGGGCAAATTCTAGGGGGTGTCGGACGCCCCTGGTTGCGGCCGCCAAAGTGGTACCAGGCGCTGACGGCCCGGATGTTGCCGGAACAACTGGTTGCGGGTTTTGGGTTGGTTTGCAACGAAGCCGACGACAGGGCGGCGGACCGCGCGCTCAAGTGGATACGGCGCGTCTACCCCCGGCTGCCCGCTCGCCTGCGCTATGTCGGTCCGTACCAGGAAGCTCAAGCGCGACTGCGCGGGACGCTCCAGCCCGGCTGGATGACGCGATGTCTCAACAGGGCCTGGATCGGACGGTCTTCGATCGGATGACCCGCCTCAAGCCGACGCGATCTTGCGATAAAGCGCGCTGTAGCAGGCGGCGGATATATTCCAGCTGAACGACCGCGACATGGCGCTGCGGCGCATGGAGTCGAGACGGTCCTGGGCCATGAAGGTCGTGAAGGCCCGGCGAACCCCGCCGAGGAAGGACTCGTAGGACGGCTGCGTGAACAGGAAGCCGGTTTCGCCATCGGTGATGGTTTCCGCAAGCCCGCCGGTCTGGTGGCCGATCGGCAGCGAGCCGAAGCGCTGGGCGTACATTTGGCTGAGCCCGCAGGGCTCGAAGCGCGAGGGCATCAGGGTGAAATCGCTGCCGGCAAAGATGCGCCGCGCCTGCGCATCGTTGAAGCCGATGGCGACGCCGATCGCGTGCGGCCGCCTGCGATGCGCGTTGATCAGCGCCTGCTCGAGCGCCGGCTCGCCGGAGCCGGTGACGACGATCTGTCCGCCGGCATCGATGATCTCGTCGGCCGCCGACAGCACGAGGTCGATGCCTTTCTGATGCACGAGGCGTGCGACGATGCCGAACATCGGCCCGCGCGATACGGCGAGCCCGAACTGCTTGCGCACATAGTCCGCGTTGGCCCGCTTGCCGACCCAGTCGCCGGCGCCGAATTGCTGCGCGAGCTGGGCGCAATAGCGGGGGTCCCAGCTCTCGTCGATCCCGTTGAGGATGCCGGTGAGCTCGGCTGCCTCGGCGCGGACGCGCAACAGGCCCTCCAGGCCGCAACCGAATTCCGCCGTGGTGATCTCGCGCGCATAGGTGGCGCTCACGGTCGTCAGGTGCGAGGCATAGACGAGGCCGGCCTTCAGGAAGGACAATTGATCGTAGAACTCGACGCCGTCGATATGGAAGGAGCTCTCGGGTACGCCGATCCTCCGCAGCGCGTCTTTCGGAAAGAGACCCTGATAGGCGAGGTTGTGGATGGTCAGGATCGACGGCAGCGTCGCGCCGCGCCAGGCGAGGTAGGCGGGCACGAGCGAGGCCTGCCAGTCATTGGCATGGACAAGGTCTGCTGCCCAGTTCTTGTCCAGGTTGCCCGTCGCAAGCTCAGCGGCTGCTGATGCAAAGCGCGCAAAGCGGATGTCATTGTCGGGCCAGTCGTGCCCGCTTTCGTCACCATAGGGATTGCCGGGACGGTCGTAGAGCTGCGAGCACAGCAGCACGTAGACCGGCAGGCCGTCGCGCGTCGCGGCCCGGCCGAGCGTGCAGGCCGGCATCTCCGCGAACGCCGGACAGCGGCCAACGATCTGAATATGCGTGAGTTGTTCGATGATGTCGCGATAGCCGGGCAGCATGATCCGGATATCGGCGAAGGGGCGGAGCGCTCTCGGAAGGGCAGCAGAAACGGCACCAAGTCCGCCGACGCGGACAAAATCGTCCATCTCTGTCGTGATGAATAAGACCCTCAAGAACAGCTGCCCTCTTCCGAGCCCGCTTGCTGCTATGCAAGATCGGGTCCAGTTGCCCTCGGAATTCCAAGCCCACCCCTGGGAAGCTGCCGTTCGGTAAAGGCTTTCCTACCAGACCGCCGCCATCCAGCGTCGGCGCATCAACAAGCAAGAACCCGCACGGTTCCTAAGGGCATTCCGGGATTCCGCGCCGACATGGATGACGAGGTCATCGGGATCGAGACCGACGGCGGCAAGACGATGCGGACGCGAGTTGATGCTGATGCTCACGGTGATAGAGCCGTAGAGCTCACAGCTCGTGGTGAAGCCGCCGCTGTGTTCGACGTGGCAACCCGGCAGACCTAAGCGCACGCGTGAACTTTGCGCGGAGCGGGGCTCGGCGATGATGCGCTAATTCCGTGAGGCAAAACGGCTGCACAACAATAAGCACTGCGGCGTTTGATCCCGTGTGCGTTCCTCTTGCCGTGGCGAACGATTCTCGCCAATCTCGATTTGAAGTCATCAAGGATCTGGAACATACCGGACGAAAGACTTTGGGAGAAAACAATGACAAACGCACTTGCCGCGGCGCGCAGGCTCGCGCCGATTTTCCTTGTAACGGCATTTGTCATTGTTCCGCTGGTGAAGCCTGCGCACGCGCAAAAATCCGGCGGCAGCATCACGATGGGCCAGGAGCTCGATATTCCGGGCTTCGATCCGCTCAAGGTGGGCGTCTACGACACTTCGACCTTCACGGCTGCTGCGGCGATCTTCGACACGCTTACCACGCTCGACGACAAGGGCGAGGCGGCGCCCAAGCTCGCGGTGTCCTGGACGCATTCCGACGACTACAAAAGCTGGACGTTCAAATTGCGTGAAGGCGTGAAATTCCATGACGGCACGCCTTTCAATGCACAGGCCTTCAAGGAAAACTTTGACCGCCAGAAGGATCCGGCCAACAAGTGCCGCTGTGCCTTCTTCATCACCAATGTCCATGATGTGCAGGCACCCGACGAATACACCGTCGTCTACAATCTCACCGATCCGTCAGTGAATCTGCCGGCTGTGATCAGCATTCAAAGCCAGAACAATGTCGTGCATTCGCCGACCGCCTGGAAGACCAGGGGTGACGACTACAACCGCAATCCCGTCGGCACGGGTCCCTATATCCTGAAATCATGGACCGCGGGCGACCGCATGGTGCTGGAGAAGAACCCCAACTACTGGAACAAGGGCCATCCCTACCTCGATCGCATCATCCTGAAGCCGCTGCCGGATGCGCAGTCGCGGTTCGCTTCGCTGCAGTCGGGCGAAGCCGACATCATCTGGGACGACGAGTACGACGCCGACAACATCATGAAGGCGCAGAAAGACCCCGAGCTGACCGTACACACCTATAAGGGCTCGGGCGCGCAGGTCTCCGCCTTCAACACCAAGACCGCTCCCTTCGACGACGTCCGCGTGCGGCAGGCGCTGGTGATGGCGATCGACCGGCCGAAGATGTCGCAGGCGATCAGCAACGGCCTGAGCCGTCCGGCGAGCAACCCTTACGGCGACGGCTCCTGGGTGAAATGCAAGGATGACGGCGCGCTGCCTTTCGACGTCGAAAAGGCCAAGGCGCTGATCAAGGACTACGGTAAGCCCGTCGAGTTCAAGATGTTGGCCACGGCGACGCCGCGCGGTCGCATGATCGGCCAGGTGCTCCAGCAATTCTGGAAACGGGTCGGAGCCAATATGGAGATCGAACAGGTCGACCAGGCGACGATCCCACCGCGCGCCTTCATGCGCCAATTCCAGTTGACGCCATGGCGCATCGTCGACCTCGCCGATCCCGATCCGCAGATGTACGCAAATTTCCACAGCGGCAGCCCGCTGGCGCTTGCCGGTTTTGCCGATCCGGAGCTCGACCGGCTGCTCGATCATGCGCGCATCACCGCCGATACCGACAAGCGCATCGAGGACTATTGCGCGATCAGCCGCCTGATCAACAAGGAGGCGATCTGGTTCTGGACCTTCCAGAACACCTATTACGCGCTATCGAGCGCGAGGCTGAAAGGCTTTCCGAAAATCTATAACGGCGTGATCGACGTTTCGGACACCTGGCTGGACTGAGCGCAATGCTCGCCTTCGTCATGCGGCGCCTCGTTCATCTGCTGCCGGTGCTGGCTGCCGTCTCGCTGCTCACCTTCCTGATCGCTTCGCTTCTGCCCGGCGATCTCGCCTACGTCATCCTCGGTGACCAGGCGACGCCGGAGAAGGTCGCAGCGCTCCGGCACGACATGGGGCTCGATCAGCCGCTGTGGTGGCGGTATCTGAGCTGGCTCGGTCACGTGCTTCAGGGCGATCTCGGCCGCTCCTTCCGTACCGGGCAGACGGTGCTCCAGGCGGTCGCCGAGCGGGTGCCTGTCTCGATCGAGCTGATGCTGCTCGCCGAATTTCTGGGACTGTTGATCGGTGTTCCGCTCGCGATCATCTGCGCCGCGCGCGCCGGCGGCCCGTTCGACCGCTTCATGACCGGCGGCGCCTTCGCCATGCTGTCGGTGCCGTCGTTCCTGTCTGCGATCCTCCTGATCTACCTGTTCGCAGTGGAGCTGCATTGGTTGCCGGCGACCGGCTACGTTCCGTTCACGGAGGACCCGCTCGCCAATCTGCGATTCTTCGTCCTGCCGGCCCTGACGCTGGCGCTCGCGGAATGGCCGGGCATCATGCGCGTGTTGCGCTCGGACATGATCGCCACATTGCAGGAGGACTATATCGCGCTCGCCAAGGCCAAAGGCTTGACGCCGTCGCGCATCCTGTTCGTGCATGCGTTGAAGCCGTCGTCGCTGACGCTGGTGACGGTGACCGGCATCAACATCGGACGACTGATCGGCGGCGCGCTGATCGTGGAATCGATCTTTGCGCTGCCCGGCCTCGGCCGGCTTCTGGTCGGCGCGATCTACACCCGCGACCTGATCATCCTTCAGGGCGTGGTGCTGCTGGTCGCATCCGGCTTCGTGATCATGAACTTCGTCGTCGATATGCTCTACGCCGTCCTCGATCCCAGGATACGCCATGGCCACGCTTGAGCTATCGCTTGGTGAGGAGGCGGCGTCGGAGACAAAGCGGCGGCGGCGGCTCGGCCTGTTGTTCTGGACGGCGATCGCCTGGCTTGCCGTGGTCTTCGCGCTCGCGATCCTGGCGCCCATGCTGCCGCTGCAAAGCCCTGTGGACATGGACATGCTGGAGCGCCGAGCGGCGTTCTCGGCCGAGCACTGGTTCGGCACGGATGGTCTCGGCCGCGACGAGTTCGCGCGTCTGGTTTTCGGCGCGCGCGTCTCGCTGACGGTCGGGCTGTTTGCGCCGATGATCGGCCTGGCCATCGGCGGCGCGCTCGGCCTGCTTGCCGGTTACTTCCGTGGCCGCTTCGAGACGCTGGTGGTCGGCAGCATGGACGTGCTGCTCGCCTTTCCGCCGCTGGTCTTCGCGCTCGCAGTGACCGCCTATCTCGGCCAGTCCATCCCTAATCTCACCTTCATCCTCGGCGTGCTCGGCATTCCCGCTTTCATGCGGGTGGCGCGTGCGTCCACGCTGACGCTGGCGCGACGCGAATTCGTGATTGCAGCTGAGGCGCTCGGCGCCACGCATGCGCGCATCCTGCTACGCGAGCTGTTGCCGAACGTCATCCTTCCGCTGCTCGCGTTCTTCCTGCTCGCTGTCGCCGTGACCATCGTCGTTGAAGGTGCGCTGTCGTTCCTGGGATTGGGCGTACCGCCGCCGATGGCGAGCTGGGGCAGCATGATCGGGGAGGGGCGTGAAAGCCTCGATATCGCGCCGCGGCTCGCCTTCCTGCCGGCAACCGCGCTGTTCTTCACCGTGCTGGCCTTCAATCTGGTCGGCGACACCTTGCGGGCCATCACCGACCCGCGTCAGGGGGCGCTGTGAGTGGGCCGCTACTGGCAATCGAGGACGTCGCGCTCGAGCTGCCGACGCCGCGCGGCAACTTGCGCGCCGTGGATCATGTCGATCTCACCCTGGAGGCGGGCCGCACGCTCGGCATCGTCGGCGAATCCGGCTGCGGCAAGACCATGCTGTCGCGCGCCATCCTCCAGCTCCTGCCGAAGAAGGCGAAGCTCACCGGACGCGTCATGTTCGATGGCCAGGATCTGGCGCGGCTCGATGCGGAGAGCCTGCGGCGGCTGCGCGGGCGCGACCTCGCGGTCGTGTTCCAGGATCCGATGACCTCGCTCAACCCCGTGCTGACCATCGGCACGCAATTGACGGAGACGATCCAGCAGCACCTCGAGCTCGACGCATCGACCGCACGAAAGCGCAGCATCGAGCTGCTCGCGGCCGTCGGCATCCCGGCGCCGGAGCAGCGGCTCGTGCAATATCCGCATCAATGTTCCGGCGGCATGCGTCAGCGTATTGCGATCGCCATTGCGTTGTCATGCGAGCCAAAACTCCTGATCGCTGACGAGCCGACGACGGCGCTGGACGTCACCATCCAGGCTCAGATCCTCGATCTCCTGGCGCGCGAGCAGCGCCGCCGCCATATGGCGATGATCCTGATCACCCATGATCTCGGTGTGGTCGCCGGCCGCGCCGATGAGGTCGCGGTGATGTACGCGGGCAGGGTGGTCGAGCGCGCACCGACGCCTGCGCTCTTCAAGCGGATGCACATGCCCTACACCGAGGCATTGCTGGCCGCGATCCCGAAGCTGGAGACCGCTCCGCACACGCCGCTGCCGGCGATCTCCGGCCGGCCGCCTGATCCGACCCGGCCGCTGCAAGGCTGCTCCTTCGCGCCGCGCTGCCGTTACGCCGCCGGCCGATGCCACCAGGCGAAGCCGGAACTGACAGGCGCCGAAGTGCCCGGACATCTCTACGCCTGCTTCCATCCGATCCAGATGGCCGAAGGTCTTGACGCATGATGCAGGTCGTCGCCCGCGCGCAGTCCCACGTGCCGCTGCTGAAAGTGGACAATCTCGTCGTCGAATATGGCCTCGGCAACAAGACCGTGCACGCGGTCTCCGGCGTCAGCCTCGACGTCGCGCGCGGGGAGACGCTGGGACTGGTCGGCGAGTCCGGCTGCGGCAAGTCGACCCTCGGGCGCGCGGTGCTGCAACTGCGCCGCGCCAAGTCCGGTCGCGTGCTGTTCGACGGGGAGGACCTGACGGCGATGCAGGGCGAGCCGCTGCGCAAAATGCGACGTCGCGTCCAGCTCATCTTCCAGGATCCGATCGCCTCGCTCAATCCGCGCCGGCGCATCGGCGACATCGTCGCAGAGCCCCTGATCATCGCCGGCATCAAGGATGCGGAAAAGCGCAGGCAGCTTGTCCACGAGGTCCTGAGCGCGGTCGGCCTCGATCCCGATCTCGTGACCGGCCGCCTGCCGCATGAATTCTCCGGCGGCCAGTGCCAGCGCATCTCGATCGCGCGGTCGCTGGTGCTCAATCCCGAATTCATCGTTTGCGACGAGCCGGTTTCGGCGCTCGACGTCTCGATCCGCGCGCAGATCCTCAATCTGCTGGAGGAGATGAAGGCGCGGTTCGGCCTCACGCTGCTGTTCATCGCGCATGATCTGGCGGTGGTCAAAGCTGTCAGCGACCGGGTCGCCGTGATGTATCTCGGACGGCTGTGCGAGGTCGGGCCTTCGGAACAACTATTCGCCAGGCCCGCGCATCCCTACACGGCACTCCTGCTCGCGGCCATTCCGGTCCCCGATCCCGACGTGCGGCCCGCCGAAAGTGTCGCCACGGGTGAGCCGCCATCGCCGATCGCGCCGCCGTCCGGTTGCCGCTTCCGCACCCGCTGTCCGCGTGCGGACCAGCGGTGCGCTGTGGAGATGCCTGAGCTGCGCGAGGTCGCTCCGGGCCAGCTCGCGGCCTGCCATCATCCATTGACGTAACTTAAGGCGGCGCCGTTTGTTTTGCGCGGCGGGACGTGCCAAGGTTGTCCTTGAAAACAAGAATTGAGCGGGAGAGACGCCATGAAAAGCTTCAAGGTCGCTGATTTCAAAGCGCCGCTGAAGGAGTTCGATGAGCCGACGCCGCAGCCCTCGGGAACGCAGGTCCTTGTCAAGGTAAAGGCGGCCGGCGTCTGCCATAGCGACCTGCACATCTGGGAAGGCGGCTATGATCTCGGCCATGGCCGCAAGCCACTCTCGTTGAAGGACCGCGGCATCGCGCTGCCCTTGACGATGGGGCATGAGACGGTCGGAGAGATCCTGGCCTTTGGTCCCGACGTGAAACCGTCCGATCGGGGTGACCTGAACAAGGGCGATGTCGGCCTCGTCTATCCCTGGATCGGATGCGGCAAATGCGCGACGTGTCTGGCCGGCGACGAGAACATGTGCCTGACCCCGCGTTCTCTCGGCGTCTATTGCGACGGCGGCTATGCCGATCACATGCTGGTGCCGCATCCGCGCTATCTTCTCAATCTCAGGGGGCTCGATCCCGCTACCACTGCGCCCTACGCATGCTCGGGCGTCACCACCTACAGCGCGCTGAAGAAGGTCGAGCAGCATTTCGACACGCCGATCGTGATGTTCGGCGCCGGCGGCCTCGGTCTGATGGCGCTGTCGCTGCTCAAGGCGATGGGCGGCAAAGGTGCGATCATGGTCGATATCGATGCGAAGAAGCGTGAGGCGGCCGAGAAGGCCGGCGCGCTCGCCACCGTCGATCCCAAGGTGCCGGATGCGCTGGAGCAGCTTGCGAGGAAGGCGGGCGGTCCGATCCGTGCGGTGATCGATCTCGTCGGCAACGCCGCGACCACGCAACTCGGCTTTGACTGCCTGACCAAGGGCGGCAAGCTCGTCATCGTCGGCCTGTTCGGTGGCGGCGCCACCTGGGCGCTGCCCTTGATCCCGATCAAGGCGGTGACGATCCAGGGCAGCTATGTTGGCAATTTGCGCGAGACGCAGGAATTGCTCGATCTCGTTCGGTCGAAGAAAGTGCCGCCGATCCCCGTGACGCCGTTGCCGCTCAACAAGGCCAACGACGCGCTCGTGCAATTGCAGCAAGGTGCTGTAGTTGGACGCACGGTGCTGACGCCATAGTGAACGTTCTATCCTCCGTCATTGCGAGGCCAACGGACCCGCGCGGAGCGCGGCCCGATGACTGGCTCGGCGAAGCAATCCGCTCTCTCTTCGCGGGTGCATTTCTGGATTGCTTCGTTTCGCTCGCAATGACAGTGTGGCTCCGGTCTTTGCTCAGGAAATCCCCACATGCCCGCAAATAACGCCTTCCACGTTGCAGTGCTCGCCGGTGACGGCATCGGTCCCGAAGTCATGGCGCCGGCAATGGAGATACTGCAGAAGGTCGGTGAGAAGGCAGGGCTCAGCTTCCGCTTCAGCGAGGCGGCGGCCGGCGCCGATAATTATCTCGCAACCGGCAAGTCGATGCCGGATTCGACGATTCGCCTGTGCGAGCAGGCCGACGCGATCCTGCTTGGTGCGTGCGGCCTGCCGTCGGTGCGCTACCCCGATAATACCGAGATCGCGCCGCAGATCGAGCTTCGCTTCATCTTCGATCTCTATGCCGGCGTGCGCCCGGCACGCCTCATCCCGGGCGTGCCGAGCCCGATCGTCGGCGCGGATCAGCGCGGCATCGATCTCGTCGTCATTCGCGAATCCACCGAGGGGCTGTTCGCCTCCATGGGGAAGGGCGTCGTCACGCATGAGGATGCGCGCGAGACGATGGTGATCACGCGCAAGACATCTGAGCGCCTGTTCGATTTCTCGTTTCGTCTTGCCGAGCGGCGCAAGGCGCGCGGTCGCCCGGGCTCGCTGACCTGCGTCGACAAGGCGAACGTGTTCAAGGCCTTTGCCTTCTTCCGCGGAATCTTCGACGAAGCCGCCAAGCAGCATCCGGACGTGAAGACCGATCACCTCTATGTCGACGCCTGTTCGGCGATGCTGGTGAAGCGACCCTGGGATTTCGACGTGATGGTGATGGAGAACATGTTCGGTGATATCGTCTCCGACATCACTGCCAGCCTGATCGGTGGTCTCGGCATGGCACCATCGGCCGACATCGGCGACAAGCATGCCGTGTTCCAGCCTTGCCACGGCACCGCGCCAGACATCATGGGGCAGGGCAAGGCCAATCCGACAGGCATGATCCTGTCGGCGGCGATGATGCTCGACTGGCTCGCCAACAAGCATGGCGTGGAAAGCGCCGCGGAGGCCGGCGAGCAGATCGAGCGCGCGGTGGACCAGGTCTATGCCGACGGCATCAAGCCGATGGAGTTTGGCGGCAACAACGGCACTGCCGACATCGCGAGAGCGGTGCTTGCGGCACTCTAGGCCGTGGATTCACAAACTGATTGGTTATCTCCCTTGATGTCCGCTTGGTCGCCGACAGCGGCTTGATGGCGGGCGTCGCTGGAGGTCAGAGCCGGACTTGCGGCGTCGCCAGGAGCTGCGCTGGCTTCGCGCGAGTTCCGCCTGCGAAATTGACTAACGATCGCTAAAAGCGAAGCGCCAAAATTGCATCATTCCAAGCACCGGCGCCGATGTTGCTGTCGAGGCCCGGGACTTCATCCCCAGCGAATGCGATTGAACCGTCATCAAGCGAGCGGGGACTAATCTTTCAGTGCGGCTGGTCTGACCGCAAATGGGAATGCCGCGAAGCCGCCGCGGCGGAATGCCTTATATGGAACGTCTCCATGTCCGACACCCATACCCGCGACCCCTCGTGGAAAACCGATCTGATCTGGCATTATTTCCACACCGTCACGACGGCGGCCAAGGCGCCTGCTGCCTATCGCAAGTTCTACAGCAACCAAGACCCCACCGACGAACTCGACAACCGCCATCGTGTCTATGAAATGCTGGTGGATGAGGCGCTGCACACCCATCCCAAGATCGAGAGTTCGACGGCCGCAACGATGGAGAACTACAAGAAGAGCAAGCTGCCATGGAACCAGAACAATGGCGGCTTCCTCAAGGCGGTGAACGATGAATATTGGTGCGGTTCAATCCTCAAGATCGTCTTCGTCCGTTACATGGGCTGGAAAATGGCTGAACCGACGGGGCGCGACCAGGTGAGCGTGGGCCGGGATCCCAGCACAGCGGTGGATTGGACAATCAAGAATCTCGAAAACAAGGTGCCGGTGCGGACCTCCCTCGGCGGCGCTCACTATGTCGGCATCGTCGGCCACCGTACTACGGGAGCCGACAACAAGGTCACCGAGTTTCTGTGCCTCGACCCATGGGCTTATGGCATCGAGGGCGGCAATCAGGCCATGACATATGCCGGAACGCCGACCGCCTTTCTCGGAATCAGCAAACGCGACGGCGCGACATGGACCTATAGCAACAAGGCCGTCTCCTTCGTCGAGCGGCCATCCTAGAAAACTACAGCGGCGAGTCGCCATCATGCTCGCGCGCGCCGTGCTGTTTCAGTCGTCTGCGTAATGAGATGTTTCTGAAATCTCACGAAGTGAGTTGTAGGCAAGACGCATCACAGGAAAAAGGGGCCCGTTGGGCCCCTTCATCGTTCACCAGCGGCGCCAGTGACGGTGACCCCAGCCCCATGGGCGAGGTCCGAAGCGGCGCGGACCATAAAAGCCGTAGGCACGATAGTAGTTCGGGCGCCACCAACAGCGGCCCCAGGCGTTACACACCATGCGCACCTGATCGACATTGGCAGCCGGGCCGCTGGCGATACGATCGGCCTGCGGAATGCCGTTCGGCATTGCCGCCAGAGCTTGCCCTGACGCGAGCGCAACGCCGCCCATCGCCGCCAAGCCAAGCACAGCAAAGCTGAGTTTCATCACAATCTCCCTCGTTGGTGCCGAGAGAACCGTCGCGCGATCAGTTGGTTGCAATATTCGAACGGACTCGAGCGGGATTTAATCTTCCTGAATATCGGTTCAGCTGCGCGATGAGCTAACACTCGTACTCATAAAGTCGGCGCTCGACCGCAAAGCGGAAGTTCCCCGGCTTGGCCCTGGTCGGCGGCCTGCGATCCCGGAGCGGTCAAGGCGAGGTATTGCCTTCGACTAATAGGCCAACGCCAGTTTTTCGGAGCCGCTTTGCTCCAATGAAGGTTCGATACTCAGCAAGTTCGAGGAATTGAGCCAATGGCCAGATCACCGGTTCTGACTGCTTCTTGCTCAGATGAATGGCGTGGTCCTCACCGAGGTGAAGTGCGACGTGGGCTCCCCAGGGATTCTTGGTCCGATTGAAGAGCAAAAGGTCGAACGGCCTCAGCTCGTCTGATACCAAATGGGTCTCGCTGCTGTCCTCCCATAGGTTGCTTGACCGGAACGGGAATATTTCAAATCCGAAGTGCTTGAGCAGAGCGTACGCGAAATTCTGGCAGTTTGGACTTTCAGAAATGCTTGGCAGCATGGGCGTGTTGGGATCGTGGTTTGGATCGTACCTAATTCGCCAGAAATGCTCGGGTATCATGTCCGCCGAGATGCTCTTCATCATCTTCCCCCTAGCGCCCCCGGAACCGCGGTTTGCGCTTTTCCATGAAGGCCTGGCGACCCTCGCGAAAGTCTTCGCTGTCCATGCAGAGAGTGCCGATTGCCTTGATCGCGTCCATGTCGCGCTGGCTTTCGTCCTTCAGCACCTCTGCAATGGTGATCTTGGCGGCCCTGATTGCAAGCGGCGCGTTCTCGGAAATCGTCTTGGCGATCGCCATGGTCTCGCCCCACAGCTCATCGTCGAGGATCACGCGCTCCACGAGCCCGATCCGCAGCGCTTCCATCGCACCGATGCGCATGCCCGTGAACATCAGCAGCCGAGCCCAGGACGGTCCGACCAGCGAGACGAGGTTGCGCAAGCCGTCATAGCCATAGGCGATGCCGAGCCTTGCCGCGGGAATTCCGAACTGGCTGCTTGCGGCGGCGATGCGGATGTCGGCGAGCATTGCGACTTGCATGCCGCCGCCGAGGCAGAAGCCCTGGATGCAGGCGATCGTCGGCTTGGGATAGTCTGCGAGCAGCGCCCGCTGTGCGGCGCTGCGCTTGGCGTAGTCCTCGGAGGCTGCCGCGTTGTGGCGCTGCTTCTCGAACTGGCTGATATCGGCGCCCGACACGAAAGCCTTGCCGCCGGCTCCCCGCAGGATCACCACGCGCGCTGTATCGTCATCACGCAGCTCAGTCAGCGCCTGGCCAAATCCTTCCCACATCTCCAGCGACATCGCGTTGCGCTTGTCCGGATTGTTGAAGGTGATCACGCCGACGCCGTCGGCGGACGATTTGAGGATCTTGCCGTCAGCGAATGAAGTCTCCGGCTGGAAAACGTCTGGCATCGCGCACCCGCTCGTCGTTCGCGGGTGCAATGTGCGGCAGGCGCCGCAGCGAGGTCAACCGTGGCGGGCCCATTCCTTGGGATTTTGGTCGAGCGGCCGTGCCGCGCCTATTGTGCCATATGTGCGGTCAGCGGATGGTTGGCCGCATTGCTGAAGAATGCGGCCTCTTCGGCCGTGGCCTCCAGCAACTGCTCATCCTGGTTATAGACGTCGTTGCGGAACTGGATGACCTGGTCCTTGCTCATCCACGCCGTCAAGTAGATCCAGGCCACCGGCACCTTCCTGGCCATCGGGACTTCCAGATGCTGTCCGGTGGCAATTTCCGTGTCGATCGCGGCGCGGTTCCACTTCGGCTGGTCCTTCAAAAGCCAGGCCGCGAGATCGCGGACATTGTCGACGCGCGAGCAGCCGTGGGAATCGAAGCGGTAGTCGTCGCTGAACAGATTGCGCTGGTTGGTGTCGTGCATGTAGACCGAATAGGAGTTCGGCATGTCGATCTTGACCGCGCCAAGTGCGTTCCAGGTGCCGTTCTGCTGGCGCACCGTGAAGTTCGGCGTGTGCGAGCCCGACCAATCGACCGAATGCGGATCGATCGGGGTGTCGTGGCTGTCGAGCACCTCCATGTGCATGCGCGACAGGTAGGTCGGATCCTTGCGCATGTGCGCCGAGATTTCGGTCTTGGCGATCGAGGAGGGCACGGTCCAGGTCGGATTGAGGACGACGCCGGTGATCTCGGCCGTCAGCGTTGGCGAAGGCTTCTCGGTCTTGCCGACGATCACGCGATAACGCCGTACCACGACGTCGTTCTCGACTGCCTCGGCAAAAGCCGCGGGAATGTTGACGACAACGTAGCGTTGCCCGAAACTGAAACTGTTGTTCTGCAGCCGCTCGAGCGACGCCTCGAGCTGCCGGATACGCTTTTGAACCGAAACGTTCATGGCCGCGATCGTACGCGGCGTCATGATGCCCGTCGGTGCCAGGCCATGCCGTGCCTGGAAGCGCTTCACGGCGTCTGCCACATCCTGGTCGAAGGCGCCGGTTGCCTTGTCGGCGGCGAGGTCGCCGGAGACGATCAGGCGCTTGCGCAGCAACTCGTCATTGGGGCCCTGCGTGCCAGCTGCGAATTTCGCGTCTGCGGGGAGCGTGGGCCAGCCGCCGCGCACGGCGAGGTCGGAGTAGCTCAGAGCCGCATCCTTGATCCGCTGGGCCGAGCCTTCGTCGAAGGTCGGCTCGTGCGACAGCGCAAGCGCGGCGGCAGAGCGAGACTCCGGGGTCGAGGCAGGTGTGGTGGCGGTCTTCGGTGCCGTCATGTGGGCCGGATTGGCGGTCGCTGGCGTCGTGCCGCCCGGCGCTGCGGCAACGGGCTTGGCGGGGCCGGCCTGGCCGGTGGTTTCGGTTTGTGCAAGGGCCGAGGCGCTCGCGAGCATGCCAACAGCAAGGATGATGGCTTGGCGCTTCAACATATCTCTGATCTTCCCCTCGGAAAGACGAGGCCCGGACGGGCGCTCGCATGATGTTCTTCGTGCAGCACTGCCGCGGGCGCGGCTTTTGGTGATTCGTGAGGCGGCGGCAGGCCTAGGCCGTGGGGCTTGCGGTCCGATTAAACTCAGGCGTCGGGCCCATCCGCCCTCGATTTGGTCGTTCGATGGCTCGGATTGGTTCGTGAAAACGTGCCGGAAATGGACGAAAAGCCCCTGGGGCTCGATCAGAAGGGAGCGCAAAAACGCAAAAGCCGCGCGTCAGCCGCGCGGCGAGGTCCCGTCCAATCCAGCCGCGCCCCCGCGACGCGGCGGATTGAACATCAAATCCGATGGACGGCCGACTGCCCAGCCGTCGATCGCTCAGCTTTCGTTTGCGGCAATGGATTCCATCAGCGAAACGAGCTGACGCTGTACCGTCTGGTCCTTGATCTTGCTGTAGGCACGCAGCAGCCGGAGGCTGAAGGCACTGTCGAGGAACAGGAGGCTCTCGACCTCGCGCGCCTTGTTGTCGCCATCGTAGAAAAAGGTGACGGGCACATCGAGCGCCGAAGCGATCTGCTGCAGACGGGCCGCGCCGACACGATTGACGCCCTTTTCGTACTTCTGGACCTGCTGGAAGCTGACGCCCAGCTTCTCGCCAAGCTCAGCCTGCGAGATTTTCATCTCGACGCGCCGCAACCTGATCCGCTTGCCAAGCTCAATGTCCGGCTTGCCGGCACTGCGCTGCTTCATTCTCTTCGCCGCTGTTTTCATACTTTTTCTCACCGTTCTTCGGTTGAAAATCCCCCGAAGAGCTGGGTCAGGGGTTCGCCCATGTACACTTCCTTGAATTCGCGCGGATGCACGAATTCATCCTTGAACCACGGGAAGCGAGCCGGACTGAAGGCTTCGATCAGCCAGTCAATCATGTGCCGCACCCTTGGAATCCGGCCGCTACCGGGATGGTAGGACAACCAGATATCCAGTGGTCGGTTCAACGCGACCTCCAGTGGTATCAACTTCCCGCCAAGCGCGATGGCATAGCTCGGGAATACGCCGATTCCGGCGCCGTTCGCGACAGCCCAATAGTTGGCGCTTGAGACGTTGGTCTTCATGACCAGAAGGTCACGCTCGGCAACGCCCGGGAAGAAGCTCTCGAATGTTTCCTTGGCGGCGATCTGGTCGGCGAATTGCAGCACCAGGCGGTGCTTGATCAATTCGTGAGCCGTGCGCGGCGCGCCATGTTTCTGAATGTATCTTTCGGCTGCCCAGAACATCAGATGCATGCGGCCTAGCCGCACCAGCTTGATGTCGAGCGCCGAGGGCCGCGACAGATGGATGGCGACGTCGGCCTCATGACGGGAGACGTCAGCCGAGCGCATCGCGCAGTGCAGGTCGACGAGGATGTTCGGATAGCTCTGCTGGAATTCGACCAGCCGCGGCGCCAGCCAGAAGGTGCCGAGTCCCTCGGTGACGGCGACCCGCACTTCGCCGGACGTGCCAGCGAGCGTATCGCTGGCCCGCAGCACGTCGAAAGTCGCAGCCTCCATCCGCTCCACGGCCGAGACCACCAGCGCGCCTTCATCGGTCAAATGGGTACCGTGAACGTCGCGGGTGAACAGGGTGGCGCCGATCTGGCGCTCGAAATCGTCGATCTTCCGACGGACCGCATTAATGGAGAGCGAAAGGCGCTCGGCCGCCGAGCGGAAGCTGCCACAGCGCACGACCTCAAGGAATATCCTGGCCGCATCCCAATCCGAGAGGCCGCCGAGGAGTGCTTTTTGGCGTTCTTCCAGTGGAACGCCCCTTTCCGCCAAGAGGTGCATACAAGTCCTTTCAGCTGGCTAAACTGGCAGAATCTTGCGTAAACCACAACCACGGCGGGTTGCGGGGGTTGCGGGTTTTTAACTCCATACTTACCGTGTCGTGGGAGGTATTTGAGTGCGCCAGGACTGGGAATCGGACGGTCGATCGTCCGGATGAGGGGTATCGCGTGCGTTCCGTTGCGAGCCTTGAGAAGACCGTGTGGATATCGGGCTCTCCGAAAACGAAGAGCATTGGTCGCAAGTCCGGCTTCGCGTCCATCCTCCGATTGTCCTCTGCGGAAACATCGTTGCCGACAAATCCAATCGTGCTGACGCCGTGTGCTCTGGCGATCACGCAAGGCTTTTCTTGCAATGGAACAGCGATTTTCGAGCTTGGACGCGCCGAATCCGCCTTCGAAGGCATGGATTCGTCGTGCTATCCTCGCCCGCAACCACGGGCCGCGGGGATCGTTGCCATTCATTCTCCGAGGCTGAACTAACGGAAAGAACGCCGGTGTCGCATTCAGATGAACAATTGCAGTCGGTGCTCGAAACGCTCGAGGAGTGCCGTCGGATTCTCGGTGAGAACCAGATCCGCGAGACGGTCGAGTTGGTCTCGATCGCCATCCTCGATTTACGGATGAAACTCAAAGGCGTCGACAATGCCGAGCTTCGGGCGTTGTGCGACGAAATGCTGCGGGGCGCTGCCAGCGAATCCGCCTCCCGTTCCAAGCAGACGCAGGACCAGCCCCGGCGTCCGCTGCTCCGCGTGGTGAAATAACCGCGCCGCCATCTCTCGCATCCGCGAGATTTGTGCGCGTCCCGATGCCGCATCTGTGATCAGAGGCGGCATCGGGAGGAGCCCTGGTTTCCCGCGCCTCTGTTGCGCATTGCCCTGCATCGGTTACACCAGAGGCCATTAGGCCCAATTCCGGCGCGCTTCCCCTTGCGCGCGGGGCGGGCCTTGAGATGGTCCCGACTGCATCATGCAAAATGTTTCGATTACGGCGGCGCTGCTTGCCGGCCTCGTCAGCTTCCTCTCGCCATGCGTCCTGCCCCTCGTCCCGCCCTATCTGATCTATCTGACCGGCGCCACGATCGAGCACGTCGAGAGCGAGGAGCAGCCTTCCGCCTCCAGGCGCGCGGTCATGATGTCGGCGCTGCTGTTCGTGCTTGGCTTCTCGACCATCTTCATTGCGCTCGGCGCCAGTGCCTCCCTGATCGGCAGCGTGATCCGCGCCTGGTCGGCCGAGCTCTCGATCCTCGCTGGCGTCGTCATCATCGTGATGGGCCTGCACTTCCTCGGTTTAACTCGCATCAGCCTGTTGATGCGGGAAGGGCGGCTGCCGATCCCCAAGCCTGTGGGGCTGTGGGGCGCCTATATCATGGGATTGGCCTTCGCTTTCGGCTGGACGCCCTGCATCGGGCCGATCCTCGCGGCGATCCTCTCGATCGCCGCAGCGGAGGCGACGGTGACCAAGGGGGCCGGCCTGCTCGCGGTCTACTCCGCGGGGCTCGGCATTCCCTTTCTGATTGCTGCGCTCCTGATCGAGCAATTCTCGGTGCTGTTCGCGCGCATGAAGGGCCATCTCGTCAATGTCGAGCGGGCCATGGGCGTGCTCATGGTGATCACCGGCATTTTCTTTCTCACGGGCGCGATCAGCAACATGAGCATCTGGCTGCTCGAGACCTTTCCAGTGCTCCAGAGTATCGGTTAGGACCGGTCGCTACCGCGGCTCGTCCAGCGCGCAGCTGATCGTGTAGACGACGCCGCGCGGCAAAAAGTCCACGGTTGCTTCGCCGCCGAGCTGATCGCGCGCGCTGCGCTCGATCAGGCGCGAGCCGAAGCCCCGTTGCACGGGCGCGGTCACCGGCGGGCCACCGCGCTCGGTCCAGATCAGCCGCAGCCGCGGCTTTGGCGTATCGGACGCGATTTGCCAGTCCAGCGTGACCATCCCGGTCTCGTTGGACAATGCGCCGTATTTGGCGGCGTTGGTCGCCATCTCGTGCACGATCATCGACAGCACGACGGCGAGGCGTGGCGACAGCGGCACCGCCGGTCCGTTCATCCGGATGCGGTCCGGATTGTTCAGCAGGAATGGCTCCAATGCGCGGAAAACGACGTCCTTCAGATCCGAACCCTGCCACTTCTCCTGGCTCAGGAGATTGTGCGCTTCCGCGAGCGCGCCGAGGCGCCCTTCGAACTTCTTGCGCTCGTCGCGGCTCGCACTGCGAAACGACTGCACCGCGATCGCCTGCATCAAGGCAAGGGTATTCTTGACGCGGTGGTTGAGCTCTTCGATGAGCAGATTGTGCAGCATTTCGCCACGCGCAATGGTGGCGGCCATCCGCAAGGCGAAGGCAAGCCCGGTCAGCAGCAATACGCCACCGATCAGGCTCGTGATTGCGATGTCGCGCCAGAGTGGCGCGACCAGCGAGCTCTCGGCGACGCCGGCAGCAACCGTCCAGCCTGTCAGGCGCGATCGCGTATAGGCGGCACTGAGCGGGACGTTATCGAGCGAGACCGCGGAGAGTGACGCCTCGCCCTTGCGGAACATCTCGTCATAGAGCGAGGACGTTGCGCGCTTGCCGATCGTGTCGCCGGCGTTGGGCGCGCGTGCGAACACGACGCCCTTGCTGTCCAGCAGCGACACCGTCCAGTGCTCATCGGGCCGTTGCTTCTCGACCAGCGTCTGGAAGATGTCGAGCGGCGGGCTGAAGGTGAGGGCGTAGATCACTTCGCCATCGCGCAAGACGGGAACCTCGACGGTGACGACCTGGCGCTGCTTGATCGCGCCGAGGAACAGGTCGGAATATTGCGGCAGCTTGGTCGCGAAGACCTTCTCCACGATCTCGGTGTTGTTGCGGGGCGGCAGGCCGGCCGTGTCCTCCGTCATCGAGGAAAATAGCAGGTGCCCTTTGCGGTCGGAGACCAGCACGACG
The DNA here is from genome assembly GCF_055791185.1 of Bradyrhizobium ingae. Lineage (NCBI taxonomy): Bacteria > Pseudomonadati > Pseudomonadota > Alphaproteobacteria > Hyphomicrobiales > Nitrobacteraceae > Bradyrhizobium > Bradyrhizobium ingae. The sequence goes on along the minus strand of NZ_JBVUBB010000007.1, from coordinate 24,880 downwards.
CCGTCCTTGCCATACTGGTCGAGAAAGCCCAAGGCGATGCGGCGAAAGTTCTGGAAGTCACCGCCGCGCAGTGCGTTGGTCAGCGCCAGCACCTGCAAGCCTCCGGTCATCCTTTGGACCTCGGCATCGAGCACCAGGCGTATGCTGCGCACCGTTTCCAGCACGCGGCGGTTCGCGTCGCTGCGGTCCTGGGTGTAGTTGTAGAAGACGATACCGACGGCGAAGACGATCAAGGGCAGCATCGTCCCCATGACGAGGAGCGCGAGCCGCACAGGTAAGGTCAGCTTGGACAAACGCGGACGCCCTGGTTCCGTCGCGATGGCGCCGGAAGATGAAAGAGCATACGAGGAGCCTCTCCGTTGCGCCACGGATTTCCGAGCTCACGGCAGATGACGGCGCATCGAATTTTGCACTGCATTCTGCGTTGCTCGCGTGACACCGCGCCACTGTTCAGCTTGCTGCGGGCATACTAGCCTACGCCGGATTCCAGCCGCTCTAATCTCGGCCAGCGTATAGAGCGCGGCCAACGAGCCCCGCCCGGGTTTGGGGTGATCGCCGATGAAGCATTGGATCCGATGGTTGCCGGGGCTCTACACTCTCCGTCGGTACGAGGCAGCGTGGCTTAGGCACGATATCTTCGCCGGGATCGTGCTGGCGACAATGCTGGTCCCGGTTGGAATTGCCTACGCTGCGGCATCGGGGTTGCCGGGCATCTATGGTCTGTACGCAACGATCGTGCCGCTGCTGGTCTACGCGTTGTTCGGCCCAAGCCGCATCCTCGTCCTCGGTCCGGACTCGGCTCTGGCAGGCGTCATTCTCGGCGTCGTCGCTCCGCTGTCCGGTGGTGATCCCGTGCGGGCCGCGACACTCGCCGGCATGATGGCGATCGTTTCGGGGATCGTCTGCATTCTGGCGGGTGTCGCGCGCCTCGGCTTTGTGACCGAGCTTCTTTCCAAGCCGATACGCTACGGTTACATGAACGGAATCGCGCTGACCGTATTGATCAGCCAGTTGCCGAAGCTCATGGGCTTCTCGATCGAGAGCGAGGGGCCGCTGCGGAGCCTGTGGGCGATCGGCGGTGCGATCCATGATGGGCGGACGAACTGGGTCGCATTTGGGATCGGGCTCGGCACGTTGATCGTGATCCTGCTTCTCAAGAACAGCAAGCGGCTCCCGGGCATTCTGATCGCAGTCCTCGGCGCGACGGTCGTCGTCGGCGCGCTCGGGCTCGCAGCGCCTTACGACGTGAAGGTCCTGGGTCCTCTTCCTCAGGGGCTACCGGGTTTCGTCGTTCCCTGGATCAGCTCCAGCGACCTGGTCCCTGTGCTGGTCGGCGGTTGTGCAATTGCGCTCATATCATTTGCGGATACCAGCGTGCTATCGCGGGCCTATGCTGCCCGTTTGGGGACGCGGGTCGATCCCAACCAGGAGTTGGTGGGTCTCGGCGTCGCCAATCTGGCGACCGGCTTTTTTCAGGGGTTTTCGATCAGCAGTAGCAGTTCGCGTACACCCGTTGCGGAAGCCGCCGGCGCGCGCACCCAGCTCACCAGCATCGTCGGCGCACTTGCCATCGTCGTGCTCTTGCTGGCGGCGCCAAACCTGCTGCAGCATTTGCCGAGCGCAGCACTGGCCGCCGTGGTCATCACCTCGGCGATCGGCTTGATCGAGGTCGCCGACCTGAAACGGATCTATCGCATTCAGCGGTGGGAGTTCTGGCTGGCGATCGCCTGCTTTGTCGGTGTGGCGGTGCTCGGAGTGATTCCAGGAATAGGTCTGGCAATCGCAATCGCCATCGCCGAGTTCCTCTGGGACGGTTGGCGGCCACACTCCGCGATATTGGGACGCGCCCACGGCGTCAAAGGTTATCACGACATCACAAGATATCCGGATGCACGCCGGATCCCCGGGCTGGTGCTGTTTCGCTGGGATGCGCCCCTGTTCTTTGCCAATGCCGAATTCTTCAAGGAACGCATCCTGGATGCGATAGCGACATCGCCGACACCCGTACGCTGGCTGGTCGTTGCAGCGGAGCCGGTCACGAGCGTGGACGTCACCGCCTGCGATGTGGTCGCCGAACTCGATGAAGCGCTACACACGCGGGAGATCGAGCTGTGCTTTGCCGAGCTCAAGGATCCCGTCAAGGACAAGTTGAAGCGCTTTGGCTTGTTCGCGCAGCTCGGTGAGAAATATTTCTTTCCAACGATCGGGGTGGCCGTCTCTCGCTATCTCGAGATCAATGATGTGGCCTGGGAAGACTGGGAGGACGAGGCCGAGGTTGGAACGAACGGGCCTCCGCGCTGAAGCGCCGAGGCCCGCCCCTCATGTTGCGCTTACAGATTGCTCTCGCTGATCGCGGCGTAGACCATGCTGCGCAGCTCGCGCCGGATCGGATAGGCGCTCGACGGCAGCACCTGCGTCATGAAGATCGTGATCAGCTCCTCCGCCGGGTCGATCCAGAACGAGGTCGTCGCCGCTCCGCCCCAATTGTACTCGCCAGGGCTGCCGGCGATCAGCGTCTCTGCCGGCCGCATGGTCACGGCGAAGCCGAGGCCGAAGCCGATGCCATTGTAGGTCGCCTCAGAGAACAGCGAGCGGGATACGTCGGGCAGCGTGCGTCCGCCCGGAATGTGGTTGGTCGTCATCAACGCCAGCGTCTTCGGCCCGATCAGTCTGACACCGCCGAGTTCTCCGCCATTGAGCAGTGCGCGGCAGAAGGTGAGATAGTCGGCGACGGTCGAGCACAATCCGCCGCCTCCGGAGATCAAGGAGGGCGGGGCGAGGAACGAGCTCGTGGTCGGGTCGTCCTGCAGCGTCAGGCCCTGGCGGCGCTGGCCGGCGTGGAAGGTCATGCCGCCTTGCGGGTCGGCGGAATAGCAGGCGGCGAAGCGATGCGCTTTCGAGGCCGGCACGTGGAAATCCGTGTCGGTCATACCGAGCGGGTCGAGAATGCGCTGCTTCAGGAATTGCTCGAAGGGAACGCCCGAGATCTTTCCGATGAGATAACCGATCACGTCGGTGGAGACGGAGTAGTTCCAGGCCTCTCCCGGAGAAAACTCGAGCGGGATTTTCGTCAGTCCCTCGATCATCGTCTGCAGCGTGCCGGCCTTCTCCACCTCGCCGATCTTCTGCTCACGATAGGCCGCATCGATGTTGGAGCGCTGCTGGAAGCCGTAGGTCAGTCCCGACGTGTGCCGCAGGAGATCGACGATCTGCATCGGCCGTGACGGTGGCCGGGTCAGGAACGCGGGGTTCGTACCCGCGACGAAGACGCCGAGGTCCTTCCATTCCGGAATGTATTTGTGCACGGGTTCGTCGATCGCGACGAGGCCTTCCTCGACCAGCATCATGAAGGCGACGCTGGTGAGCGGCTTGGTCATCGAATAGATGCGGTAAATGGTGTCGTCCTTGACCGGCACCTCGCGCTCGACATCGGCAAACCCCAGCACCGAGCGGTGAGCGATCTTGCCGCGGCGATAGACGAGGAGCTGCGTTCCCGGGAAGCGGCCGGCATCGATGTACCGGTTCTTCAGATGCGCATCGACGCGGTCGAGCGCGGCCTTGGACATGCCGACGGATTCGGGTGAGGCGGGGGTGGGGGCGAGCATCGGGAACGTTCCTCCGGACGATTTTATAGGGACGTGATAGCCGAAATGCGGACCCAATTCCAAGCCGGTCGCGCTTAACGCCGCCTGCCCGATTGGTGTAGGCTCCGCAGCGGAACGCCGTCAGGCCAAACAACGAGAAAATCGGACAGCGGGAAAGAGAAATGACCCAGTTCAACGAAACCGAGCTCACCGAAGCCGTCATCAAAAGCTTCGACAATACGCCGAATCCGCGTGCAAAGTTCCTGCTCCAGGAATTGGTGAAGTCGCTGCACGAATATGTGAGCAAGACAGGCCTCACCTTCGAGGAGTGGGACTACGCGATCGATTTTCTGACGCGCACCGGACAAAAGTGCACGGACACCCGCCAGGAGTTCATCCTGCTCTCTGATGTGCTCGGTGTCTCCATGCTGGTCGACGCGGTGAACCACCGCGACCGCGAGGGCGCCACCGAGACGACGGTGCTCGGTCCCTTCTATGTCGGCGAGCACAAGGTGACCGCGCACGGCACCGACATCTCGCCGCACAATCAGACCGGCGAGAAGATGTTCGTGCAGAGCCGTGTCACGGATCTGAGCGGCAAGCCGCTTGCGAACGTTCCGGTCGACGTCTGGCACGCCGACGACGATGGCTTCTACGATTCCCAGAAGCCGAACTACGAGCAGACCGGCGCCTCGGCCCGGGCGCGCTTCATCACCGATTCCGACGGCCGGTTCTTCTTCCGCACCATTTTGCCGTGCAGCTATCCGATCCCGACCGACGGTCCGGTCGGCGAGATGATCATGCAGACCAGGCGTCACCCGATGCGCCCCGCGCACGTGCACTTCCTGGTCAACGCGAAGGGCTACGAGCCCCTGATCACCCACGTCTTCATCGGCGGCGACAAATATCTCGATTCCGACGTGGTATTCGGGGTCAAGGACGAGCTGGTCGCCAAGGTCGAGAAACGCGCCGATCCGGCGATGCCCGACGGCGGCAAGGCGACCGCGCCCTGGCATCTGATGACCTATGAATTCCACCTCAAGCCGGGCAGCGGTTTGGCTCCCAAGCCACTCGGGGTGAAGGCCGCGGAGCACGCCTGATCGCGTCGTATCAGTATATGCCCATTTTATGTGCGTGCATATGAAATGGGCAAATCGCAAATTCGGCGTGCGGAACAGCGGCCTGCGACAATCTGTTCCGATACCATAATTTATTGATTTATATAAGTTATTTGGCTCGTGCCGCTTGGCACAAAGCTTGAATAGTTAGTGCCGACGCCATTGATGCCGTCCCGCGAGACTGTTCATCCGAATTTGCCGACGCCACCAGACGGGGGTTCCTCCCGCCGTGCGTTCGCATGCGCCAATGGCGGCGTCATCGGACAGGCGGGCTCGTGTGCACTGACGCATTACTTCTGCAACGACGCAAAGGACGACCCGACTTATGACCAAGCGCATCCGCCGGCCCTCCGAGAGCGGCCTGAGCCGCCGTCAATTGTTGAAGGCGACTGGCAGCACCGCCGCCCTTCTCGCCGCCGCCAAGCTGAATTTCCCCGCCGGTGCGTTCGCCCAAGATGCCGGCCCCGAGGTCAAAGGCGCCAAGCTCGGCTTCATCGCGCTCACCGATGCAACTCCGCTGTTCGTTGCGAAGGAGAAAGGCATCTTCGCCAAATACGGCATGCCCGACGTCGAGGTGCAGAAGCAGGCCTCCTGGGGCACGACGCGCGACAACCTGGTGCTCGGCTCCGAAGGCAATGGCATCGACGGCGCGCACATTCTGACGCCGATGCCGTATCTGATCTCCGCCGGCAAGGTGACGCAGAACAATCAGCCGACGCCGATGTACATCCTGGCGCGGCTCAATCTGAATGGTCAGTGCATCTCGGTCGCCAAGGAATATGCCGACATCAAGGTTGGAATCGACACTGCTCCGTTCAAGGTCGCGCTGGATAAGAAGAAGGCCTCCGGCAAGGCCGTGAAGGCCGCGATGACGTTCCCGGGCGGTACACATGACCTCTGGATCCGCTATTGGCTCGCCGCCGGCGGCATCGATCCCGACAAGGACATCGAAACCATCGTGGTGCCGCCGCCGCAGATGGTCGCCAACATGAAGGTTGGCACCATGGATTGCTTCTGTGTTTGCGAGCCCTGGAATCTCCAGCTCATCCATCAGGAGATCGGCTACACCGCGATCACCACCGGCGAACTCTGGGACAAGCATCCCGAAAAGTCATTCGGTATGCGCGCGGCTTTCGTCGACAAATATCCGAAGGCGACGAAAGCACTGCTGATGGCGGTGATGGAAGCCCAGCAATGGGCGGAGAAGGTCGAGAACCGCGAGGAAGCAGCGACGATCTGCGCCAAGCGCCAGTGGATCAACTGCCCGGTCGAGGACGTTACCGACCGCATGAAGGGCAAGTTCGACTACGGCACCGGCCGTATCGTCGAGAACTCGCCGCAGCAGATGCGCTTCTGGAAGGACAGCGCGTCCTATCCGTTCAGGAGTCACGATCTCTGGTTCCTCACCGAGGATATCCGCTGGGGCAAGTACGAGCCGGGCTTCGACACCAAGGCACTGATCGCCAAGGTCAACCGCGAGGATCTCTGGAGGGACGCGGCCAAGACACTCGGGGTTGCGGCCTCCGACATCCCGGCCTCCACCTCGCGCGGCAAGGAGACCTTCTTCGACGGCAAGGTGTTCGATCCCGAAAATCCGGCCGCCTATCTGAAGTCGCTCGCGATCAAGCGCGTCGAAGTCTGATGGGTCCTGCGGCCGCCCATGGGCGGCCGCATCGCCATTGCAGCCGGAGAACAGATTCGATGAACATGTCCGTGAAGAAGATTGACACTGAAGGTGTTGCGCCTTCCGCCGGCGCCACCGCGCCGGTCGTCGCGATGACACCGAAGCGTCCGCCGCGCGCCGAGCCATATGCGCGGATGGCAAAGGAGACCGCGGTCCGCATTATCCCGCCACTTGTCGTGCTCGCGCTCTTGATGCTGGTCTGGGAACTCGTCTGCCGCCGCGCCGGCTCGACGCTGCCACCGCCGTCGAAAGTGTTCAAGGATACGAGGGAGCTGATCCTCGACCCATTCTTCGATCATGGCGGCATCGACAAGGGCCTGTTCTGGCATCTCTCCGCCAGTCTCCAGCGCGTCGCCTATGGCTATTCGATCGCGGCAATCGTCGGCATCGCGCTTGGCACGCTGGTCGGGCAATCGGTCTGGGCGATGCGCGGGCTCGATCCGCTGTTCCAGGTCCTTCGCACCATACCGCCGCTGGCCTGGCTGCCACTCTCGCTCGCCGCCTTCCGCGACGGCCAGCCCTCCGCGATCTTCGTCATCTTCATCACCTCGGTGTGGCCGATCATCATCAACACCGCGGTCGGCATCCGCAACATCCCGCAGGACTATCGCAACGTCGCCGCCGTCGTGCAGCTCAATCCGCTGGAGTTCTTCTCCAAGATCATGCTTCCGGCGGCCGCGCCCTACATCTTCACCGGCCTGCGCATCGGCATCGGCCTGTCCTGGCTCGCGATCGTCGCGGCGGAAATGCTGATCGGCGGCGTCGGCATCGGCTTCTTCATCTGGGACGCCTGGAACTCCTCGCATATCAGCGAGATCATCCTGGCGCTGTTCTATGTCGGCATCATCGGCTTCGTGCTCGATCGCCTGATCGCGGGCCTCGGCAGGTTCGTCACCCACGGCACGGCGCAGAACTGAAGGAGGGGGCACATGACCGCCTATCTGAAGCTCGATCACATCGACAAGATCTTCACCCGCGGCGCCGCCACGACCGAGGTGCTGAAGGACATCAACCTCACCATCGAGAAGGGCGAGTATGTCTCGATCATCGGCCACTCCGGCTGCGGCAAGTCGACCCTGCTCAATATCATCGCAGGACTGACCGGCGCCTCGACCGGCGGTGTGCTGCTGGAGAACCGCGAGGTCAATTCGCCCGGACCCGATCGCGCCGTGGTGTTCCAGAACCACAGCCTGCTTCCCTGGTTGACGGTGTACGAGAACGTCAAGCTCGGCGTCGACAAGGTGTTCGCCCGGACCAAGAATCGGGCCGAGCGCGAGGCCTGGGTGATGCACAATCTCAACCTCGTGCAGATGGCCCATGCCAAGGACAAGCGTCCGTCGGAAATCTCCGGCGGGATGAAGCAGCGCGTCGGCATTGCCCGTGCGCTCGCCATGGAGCCGAAGGTGCTGCTGCTCGACGAGCCATTCGGCGCGCTCGACGCCCTGACCCGCGCGCACCTCCAGGACTCGGTGATGGCGCTGCATCAGAAGCTCGGCAACACCATCCTGATGATCACCCACGACGTCGACGAGGCCGTGCTCCTGTCGGACCGCATCGTGATGATGACCAACGGGCCGAGCGCGCGCATCGGCGAAGTGCTTGATGTGCCGCTTGCGCGTCCCCGCAAGCGTATCGAGCTCGCGTCGAATGTCACTTACCTGAAGTGCCGCCAGCGCGTGCTCGAATTTCTCTACGAGCGTCATCGCTTCGTTGAGGCGGCGTAAACGAGTGGTTAACGCGAGAATTCTCCGCGCCTAAATAATCGACATCTCGCTCAATCCTTGTGCGCCGCACAAGGATTGAGCGAATCGCAAAATTTGCGAGCGAAAAAGTCCTGCAAGAAATTCGGGCCACGCGAATAACTCGCTGAAATCCCTGCATTTCCAGGATGCGTGCAGTTGGCATGGAATTTGAAATGTCATTTTGCGACGCCAACGAAGACGTCCCTCAACATCATCAATCAGCATCGTGAACTCGCCACCGGGGAGAAGCCTCGGAGCGTGCCTCCATGCCTGGAGGCTAAGCCTGCAACGACGCAGCGGTGAGCCTAGAAGGGATTATCAATGACGACGAACCCGAATGGAAATCCGGCTTCAAGTCCGACCTGGATTTCAGACTGGCGCCCCGAAGATGAGGCGTTCTGGAATGCGACTGGCAAGGCTATCGCGCGACGCAACCTGATCTGGTCGATCGTGGCCGAGCACATCGGCTTCTCGGTCTGGCTGATCTGGAGCATCGTCACCACCAAGCTGCCGCAGGCAGGTTTCCACTACACCACCGACCAGCTCTTCCAGCTCGTCGCCGTGCCGGGCCTGATCGGCGCCTTGATGCGCTTCCCCTACACCTTCGCGGTCACGACCTTTGGCGGCCGCAACTGGACCATCTTCAGCGCGGCGATCCTGTTCATCCCGACGATGTCGCTTGCCTATTTCGTGAGCCAGCCGGACACACCGTTCTGGCTGATGCTGCTCGTTGCGTCGACAGCAGGCCTCGGCGGCGGCAATTTCGCCTCAAGCATGACCAACATCTCTTTCTTCTTTCCTGACCGGATGAAGGGATCGGCGCTGGGCCTCAATGCCGCCGGCGGCAATATCGGCGTTTCCAGCGTGCAACTCCTGACGCCCATCCTGATGACGCTCGGCGTCATCAACCTGTTCCAGGCAACGCCCGTCGACGGCATCTTCCTGCAGAACGCCGGGTTGATGTGGGTGTTGCCGATCGCGATCGCCGTGTTCGGCGCCGTCTTCTTCATGAACAACCTGACCTCGGCCAAGTCGTCGGTGAAGAACCAGCTCGCGATCGTCAAGCGCAAGCACACCTGGATCATGGCCTACATCTATATCGGGACCTTCGGCTCCTTCATCGGCTACTCGGCGGCGTTTCCGTTGCTGCTCAAGACGCAATTCCCGGCAGTGACGATCTCGATCGCGTTCCTGGGGCCGCTGGTCGGCTCGCTGGCGCGGCCGTTCGGCGGCTGGCTCGCCGACAAGGTCGGCGGCTCCATCATCACCTTCTGGAATTTTATCGCGATGGCGGCGGCCACGATCGGCGCGCTGTATTTCGTGGGACAGAAGGACTTCGTCGGCTTCCTTGCGATGTTCCTGATCCTGTTCCTCACGACAGGCATCGGCAACGGCTCGACCTACCGGATGATTCCCTCGATTTTCCGTGAGGAGAACCTGTTCAAGGTGCGTGGCAAGGGTGATGCGGCTCGCGCGATCGCGCTGAAGACGGCGAGCATCGAAAGCGGTGCGGCTGTCGGCTTCATCGGCGCGGTCGGTGCGGTCGGCGGCTATCTGATCCCGAGCGGTTTCGGCAAGTCGATCGCCTTGACTGGCGGCCCGCAGCTCGCGCTCGCGATCTATCTCGTCTTCTACGCCTCCTGCCTCGGGCTGACCTGGTGGTTCTATCTGCGTCGTGGTCCGCAGGCCGAAGGCGCGCCGAGCCTTGCCGAAGCGCGAGTGTAGAGACTTGGTACGAATCTCGCTTCTCCCCGTACGCGGGGAGAAGTTTTGCCGGAGAGTTTGACCCATGAACCTTATCCGCAATGGCGCGGACAAAGGCAGACTTCAAACCAGCAAGGAGACCGATATGACGCCCGAACAGATCAACCTCGTTCAGCAGAGCTTCGCCAAGGTCGCGCCGATTTCGGAGACGGCTGCGGTGTTGTTCTACGACCGTCTGTTCGAGGTCGCGCCATCCGTGAAGGCAATGTTTCCTGCCGACATGACCGAGCAGCGCAAGAAGCTGATGGCGACGCTTGCCGTCGTCGTGAACGGTTTGACCAATCTCGATTCGATCCTGCCGGCGGCCTCCGCGCTTGCGCAACGTCACGTCGCTTATGGTGCGAAGCCCGAACACTATCCGGTCGTTGGCTCGACGTTGTTGTGGACGCTGGAGAAGGGGCTGGGCGATGCCTGGACGCCCGACGTCGCGGGGGCGTGGACCGCAGCCTACGGACTGCTGTCGAACTTCATGATTTCAGAGGCCTATGGCGCGCGGCCGCAGGCCGCAGAATAGGAGAGCAAAGTGAGTGAGCCGCTCGTCATCGTCGGTAACGGTATGGCCGCCGCGCGTCTGGTCGACGAACTCGCCAAGACTTCGCTCGGCCGTTACGCAGTCGCTGTGATCGGCGAAGAGCCGCGGCTCGCTTACAACCGCGTGCTGCTGTCGTCCGTGCTCGCGGGCGAGACCGGCTCGCACGAGATCGAGCTGAGGCCGGCCGATTGGTGGCGCCAGCGGGGCGTCACCGTACGCTACGGTTATCGCGTCACCGAGATCGATGTCGGCCGGCGCGAGCTGAAGATCGCCGGCGAGGAGAGCATGGAATATTCCAAGCTCGTCCTTGCCACCGGCTCGACGCCGCTGCGGCTGAACCTGCCGGGCGCCGATCTCACGGGCGTACACACTTTTCGCGACAGCCGCGATGTCGATCTGCTCTTGACGCTCGCAGCGGCCAAGAAGCGCGTCGTGGTTGTCGGCGGTGGCCTCTTGGGACTTGAGGCGGCCTACGGCCTTGCGAAGGCCGGCGCGCCGGTGACGCTGCTGCATCTCATGGACCGCCTGATGGAACGGCAGCTCGATCTGCCGGCGGCTGAGCTGCTCAAGACGCTGGTCGAGCGCAAGGGCATCGACGTCGTTCTGAATGCGAGCACCAAATGCATTCATGGCGACGGCCGCGTCGAGGCTGTCGAGCTTGCCGATGGCAGCCGCATCGAGGCCGATGCGGTGATCTTTGCGGCCGGCATCCGGCCGAACGTCGCGATCGCGAAGGAGGCAGGGCTTGCCGTCAACCGCGGCATCGTCGTCAACGATTGCCTCCAGACCAGCGAGCCCGACATCTTCGCGCTCGGTGAATGCGCCGAGCATCGCGGCACGGCTTACGGGCTTGTCGAGCCGGCCTATGAGCAGGCCCGCGTCCTGGCGCGGCATCTTGCCGGGAAGAGTGCCGCTTATCAGGGCAGCGTGGTCTCGACCAATCTGAAGGTGTCCGGCGTCAGCGTGTTCTCGGCGGGCGATTTCGTCGGCGGCGAGGGCAGTGAGAGCCTCGTACTCTCCGATCGCAGGCGCGGCACCTACAAGAAGCTGGTCATCGCCGACGGCAGGCTCACCGGTGCGGTGCTGATCGGCGATACCGTGGACGCGCTCTGGTATCTCGAGCTGATCCGCAATCGCGACAAAGTCGCCGCGATCCGCACCGATATGATGTTCGGCCGCGCGCTTGCGCTTCCGTCCAAAGCCGCCTGATGGATGCCGCCTGAATGACTGCGATCGATCCGACGCTCCGCACGACCAGAACGACCTGCCCCTATTGCGGCGTCGGCTGCGGCGTGCTGGCTACGCCCGACGGCAACGGTGGCGCGGCGATCGCCGGCGACCCCGAGCATCCTGCCAATTTCGGCCGACTCTGCTCCAAGGGCTCGGCGCTCGGCGAGACTGTCGGCCTCGAAGGACGTCTGCTCTATCCGATGATCCGCTGCAAGGGTGTCCTGGAACGTGTCGCCTGGAGCGATGCGCTCGACCATGTCGCCCATCGCATGCAGCATATCGTGGCGCGCGACGGCGCTGATGCCGTCGCCTTCTATCTCTCCGGCCAGTTGCTGACGGAGGACTATTACGTCGCCAACAAGCTGATGAAGGGTTTCGTCGGTACGGCGAATGTCGACACCAACTCGCGGCTCTGCATGTCCTCGTCGGTCGCCGGCCATCGCCGCGCCTTCGGGGCCGATACCGTGCCCGGCTGCTACGAGGATCTCGACCAGGCCGACCTGCTCGTGCTGGTCGGCTCCAATGCGGCCTGGTGCCATCCGATTCTGTTCCAGCGTATGCGCAGGAACAAGGAGGAGCGCGGCGCGCGCATCATCGCGATCGATCCGCGCCGGACCGATACCGCTAGCGATATCGACCTGTTTTTGGGCGTCAAGCCGGGCACCGACACCGCGCTGTTCTCCGGCCTGTTCGTCCATCTCGCCGACAGCGGCGCGCTCGACAAGGACTACATCGCGAACAACACGTCGGGTTTCGACGATGCGCTCGCGCGTGCGCGCAGCATCGCCGGCAGCGTTGCTGCGACGGCGCTCGCGACCGGCCTGTCGGAGCACGACGTCGCGGCGTTCTTTGCGATGTTCCGCGAGACTGAGCGCGTCGTCACATTGTATTCGCAAGGTGTCAACCAGTCGGCGCAGGGCACCGACAAGGTCAACGCGATCCTCAATTGCCATCTCGCCACGGGCCGCATCGGCAAGCCGGGGGGCTCGCCGTTCTCGCTGACGGGACAGCCCAATGCGATGGGCGGGCGCGAGGTCGGCGGGCTCGCCAACCAGCTCGCCGCACACATGATGTTCACGCCGCCCGAGATCGATCGTGTGCGCCGGTTCTGGAAGGCGCCGCGCATCGCCACGCATGAGGGACTCAAGGCGGTGCAGCTATTCGAGGCGATCAACCGCGGCGAAGTCAAGGCGCTGTGGGTGATGGGCACCAATCCTGCGGTATCGCTGCCGGATGCCGATCTCGTGCGCGAGGCGCTGAAGAAGCTCGAACTGTTCGTGGTCTCGGAGAACGTGCTCTCCAACGACACGGTCGAAGCGGGGCCGCATGTGCTGCTGCCCGCACTCGCATGGGGCGAGAAGTCGGGCACGGTGACCAATTCCGAGCGCCGCATTTCGCGGCAGCGTTCGTTCCTGCCGGCGCCCGGCGAGGCGAGACCGGATTGGTGGATTTTGAGCGAGGTCGCAAAGCGCCTCGGCTTCGGCGAGGGCTTCAACTACAAATCGGCCGCCGAGATCTTCCGCGAGCATGCCGCGCTCTCTGCGTTCGAGAACCATGGCAGCCGTGACTTCGATATCGGCGCGCTGCAATCGGTGTCCGATGAGGCCTACGACGCGCTCGTTCCGCTGCAATGGCCCGCGCGCGAAGGGCAACAGGAACCCGGCGCGCGCTTCTTTGCGGGAGGCGGCTTCTTCACCAACGACGGCAAGGGCCGCTTCGTTGCGCCGGAGGTGCCGGCGCTGCGCGGCGAGACCAGCGCGGCGCGACCGCTGCGGCTGAATACGGGTCGCATCCGCGACCAGTGGCACACCATGACCCGTACCGGCCTCAGCCAGCGGCTCGGGGGGCATTTGCCAGAGCCGTTCATCGAGATCCATCCGGATGACGCCGGCAAATACGGCGTCACCGACGACAGCTTTGCCCGCGTCACCACCGATTACGGCCAGTGCATCTTGAAAGTCGTGGTCAGCGAGCGGCAGCAGCGCGGCACGCTGTTCGCGCCGATCCACTGGAGCGCGATGAACACCTCGCATGGCCGCATCGGCGCGCTGGTGCAGTCGTTCAACGATCCATTCTCGGGGCAGCCGGAAACCAAGGCAACCCCGGCCGCGATAGCGCCGTACGAATACGTTTTCCGCGGCTTTGTGCTGTCGCGGAAAGCGCTCGCGCTGCCGCCGCATCTGTGGTGGGCACGTGTTGCGATCAGCGGCGGCTACGGCTATCTCTTCGCCGACAACGCGGATCTTTCGCGTTGGCCAACCTGGCTGCACGATATCGGGGGCGATGACATCGCCGAGTACCGCGATTTCGGTGGTGGCATCTATCGCGCCGCGTCCTTTGACGGCGATCGCATCGCGGCCTGCCTGTTCATCGGCCCTGCTCATGATGCCGGCGATTGGGAGGTGGTGAAGAGCCTGTTCGCGGCAGACGTCGTCAGCGATGAGCAGCGCCGCCTGTTGCTCTCGGGCAAGTCGACCGAAGGCGTCGCCTCGACCGGTCCCGTGGTCTGCGCCTGCTTCGGCGTCGGACGCGCAACTATCTGCGACACCATCGCCGCCGGCGCGCGCAGCGCGGCCGAGATCGGAGCAAAACTCAAGGCCGGCACCAATTGCGGCTCCTGCATCCCCGAGCTGAAGCGGCTGATTGCGGAGACGGGTGGGGCGGCAAAGGAAACAAAGTTCGCGGGGGCTGCGAGCTAGACTACGGTCGTCCTGGCGAAAGCCAGGACCCATAATCCCGGTCAGCGTTGTCAGAACGCGCTGTGGCCATCACCGTCTGCGACAACATCTCCCTGTGGTAACGGGTCCTGGCTTTCGCCAGGACGACTTATCATGGCAGGTCACTTGGTTTGCTTGCTAACGAGCGGACCGCAGCTTCACCGGCTTGATCTAAATCATCGCTGCATCGCGCACTCACTGTCATCCTCGCCGTCCGCGCAATTCGCCCGGCGTTTTCCGTGTCCTTGTCCGACGTTCCCATTCGGCCGTTCCTGATCGGCTTTCCCGCCGCGGGGCTCGTGTTCGGCTTCTTGCTGCGCGCATTGGGCTTTTCGGCGCGGGCGGATCTGGTCTGGGCGATCGCGACGCTGCCGGTATTGCTCGCACTCCTGGTCGAGATCGTGCGCAGCCTGAGGCGTGGCGATGTCGGGCTCGACATCGTGGCGGCGCTCTCGATGACTGCGGCGCTGGCGGTCGGCGAGGAACTTGCGGCCGCCGTGGTCGCGCTGATGTATGCCGGCGGGCAATACCTCGAGGATTTTGCCGAAGGCCACGCGCGGCGCGAGATGACGGCGCTGCTCGCCCGTGCCCCACGCAAGGCGATGCGCCATCGTGACAATCGGCTCGAGGAGATCGACGTCGGGCTCGTCGCGATCGGCGACCGTTTGTTGATCCGCCAGGGCGAGATAGTACCGGCCGACGGCACGCTCGCAAGCCCGCTCGCCGTGCTCGATCAGTCTGCGTTGACGGGGGAATCGCTGCCGGTGCAGTGCAAGTTTGGCGAAGCCGTGATGAGCGGAGCCACCAATGCGGGCGAAGCCTTCGACATCATCGCCACGCGTCCGGCGGCGCAAAGCACCTATGCAGGTATCGTCCGCCTGGTCGAGGCCGCGCAGCGCGCCAGGGCGCCGATGGCGCGGCTCGCCGATCGCTATGCGATCGTTTTCCTGATCGCGACGCTCGCGATCGCGGGCACGGCCTGGGCCTGGACGCGGGATCCGATCCGCATGGTGGCCGTGCTGGTGGTGGCGACGCCATGCCCGCTGATCCTCGCTGTGCCGGTCGCCATCGTGGCCGGCCTGTCGCGCGCGGCCCATCACGGCATCCTGATCAAGGGCGGCAAGGCGCTCGAGACCATGGCGCGCATCCGCGTCCTCGTCGTCGACAAGACCGGCACGCTCACTGATGGCAAGGCGAAAGTGGTTGCGGTCCACGCCGCGGAAGGATTTGTTGAGGACGACGTGCTGCGGATCGCCGCATCGCTCGATCAGGCCTCCAAGCATGTCATCGCGCAGGCGCTGGTTGCCGAGGCGCGGCGCCGCAAGCTTGCCCTGTCGATTCCGGCCGATGTCGCGGAGACGCCCGGCGAAGGCGTCAAGGGACGCGTGCAAGGGCGCTTCGTCGCCGTCGGCGGTCGCCGCTATGTGCGATCGCAATTGCCGGATCCGAGCCGGGGCACAGCCGAGCCCACGCTGACCGCGCCGGGCGCGGCCGCCGTGTGGCTCGCGCTTGACGGCCGGCTTGCCGGCCGGATCGTGCTGGCCGATGAGCTGCGCTCCGGCATCGAAGGGTTGCTTGCCAAGGTGAGGCGCCTTGGTGTCGAGCGCATCGTGCTCGCGACCGGCGACCGCCGCGACGTGGCCGAGGCCATCACGGCCGGTCTCGGCCTCGATGCGGTTCGTGCCGAGCTGACGCCGGACCAGAAGGTCATGGTGGTGCTCTCCGAGCGCAAGGCCGGTCGAGTCATGATGGTGGGCGACGGCGTCAACGACGCCCCGGCGCTTGCGGCTGCCGATGTCGGCGTCGCCATGGGGGCGACGGGTGCCGCCGCGTCGGCGGAAGCAGCCGACGCCGTGCTGCTGGTCGACACGCTCGACCGCATCGTGCCCGCGATCGAGATCGCGCGCCGCGCACGTTTCATCGCGCTTCAGAGCGTCATTGCCGGCATCGGCCTGTCGACGCTCGGCATGATCGCCGCCGCCTTCGGCTACCTGACCCCGGTCGAGGGCGCGATCCTCCAGGAAGTGATCGACGTTGCCGTGATTCTGAATGCGCTGCGCGTGCTGCGTGACCGGCGAGGGCCATTGAAGAAACTTGCTCTGATGTAAGCCCGGCGTCATTGCGAGCGCAGCGAAGCAATCCGGTATCTTTGCGGGAAAGCCTGGATTGCTTCGTCGCAAATGCTCCTCGCAATGACGGTGCTGAGCCGGTACGACAAGTTTGCCCCGGGGGCGGCGGAGAGTGTGGCGCCGGCTCGATGCTTCGGCAGCGATGATGTGTGCACCGATCGACGGTTCCGAGATTGTCGCTTATGCTGGCGTGATCGCCCGCCGGGACATGCTGACAACACACAACCATCATGAACTGGAAAGGCCGATATCGGTGAACTCTGGCATACGATAGTCGTTGTGAGATGACGCGCGAGCCACGCGCTGTTCGCCTTGCCCTGCCAGCGGGAAGAGGGCGACCCCGTTCTCGCCTGTGGAGAAAAACATGAACACACAACCCTTCGGCCGCACCGGCACCAATGTTTCCGTTATCGGACAGGGCACCTGGTATCTCGACCACGGCGACCGCAAGCGCGCGATTGCGGCGCTTCAGCGCGGGCTTGATCTTGGCATGACGCATATCGACACCGCCGAAATGTATGGCGATGCGGAGCTTGTCATTGCCGATGCGATTGCCGGTCGCCGCGACGAGGTGTTCCTGGTCTCAAAGGTGCTGCCGAGCAACGCGTCGCGCCGCGGCACCATCACTGCCTGTGAGCGCTCGCTCAACCGACTGAAGACGGACCGGCTCGATTGCTATTTGCTGCACTGGCGTGGCTCCTATGCGTTGGATGACACCGTTGCCGCGTTCGAGGAACTGGTGAAGGCCGGCAAGATCAAATCCTGGGGCGTGTCCAACTTCGACGCCGACGATCTCGACGACATCCTCGACGTCGCAGGCGAAGGCAGGATCGCCTGCAATCAGGTGCTCTATCATCTGAAGGAGCGCGCGATCGAGCATGCAGTGATCCCGTGGTGCGAGCAGCACGGTGTCGCGGTAGTGGCCTATTCGCCGTTCGGCCATGACGATTTTCCCACAGCGACGAGCAAGGGTGGCGCGGTGCTCGCGCGCATCGCAGAAGCGCACCGCGCGACGCCGCGTCAGGTGGCGCTGAGCTTCCTCACCCGTGCAACTACGGTGTTCGCGATCCCGAAGGCGTCGTCCGCCGAGCATGCCGGCGAAAATGCGGCGAGCGGCGATCTCGTGTTGACCACGGACGACATCGCCGCGCTGGATGCGGCGTTTCCGCGCGGGAGCAAGCCGCGCAGCCTGCCGATGCTGTAGTGCAAAAAAGCGCTCCTCCTTAATGGAGCGTTTACACGCGTGCCCATCAGCGCATATCGGCATCCTGTTTTCGGACGTTGTGAAGCGCGCGCAGTTGGCGTTTTTATACACTTGTACGATTCGCATTTTCCCGAGTTCCAGCCGTGACACCGCCGCCCGCCGTAGCCGCAAGGCTCGACAGTATTTCCGTGCCTATGCCAGAGAAGAAGCAGGTCGCGCGCCGCGCACCTGCCCGCGTCGACCATCCCTTCAAAGGCATTGCGCTGGTCCTGTTGTCGACCGTGTTCCTCGGCTGCTCCGATGTTACCGCGAAATATCTTTCGACAGGCCTGCCGTCGATCGAGATCACCTGGATCCGCTTCCTGACCTTCGCACTGATGTTCACGCCGGTGATGTTGCCGGCCTCGCCGCTCTATGCGATGCGCACCGAGCGGCTCGGCCTTCAGCTGATGCGCGGCGCGGCGCTGCTCGGCTCCTCGTTGTTCTTCATCACCGGCCTGCGTTTCCTTCCGATCGCGGAGGCCTCTGCGACCGGCTTCGTTTCTCCGCTATTCGTCACCGCGCTCTCGATCATCTTCCTGGGTGAGAAGGTCGGCTTGCGTCGCTGGCTCGCAACTGCGCTCGGCCTCGTCGGCGTTGCGATCATCCTTCGGCCGGGTTCGAGTGCATTTCACGTCGCCGCTTTCTTTCCGATCGTCTCGGCGTTTTGCTGGGCCGCTGCGCTGATCCTGACGCGCATGATCAGCGGGCGGGAAGCTGTGCTCACCACGATGGCCTATTCCGCGCTCACGGGCGTTGCCCTCCTTACCGCGATGGTGCCGTTCGTCTGGGTCACGCCGAGCTGGACTGCCATCGGGCTCGGCATCTTCATCGGCATCGCCTCGACGGTCGGCCAGTGGATCATCGTGCTCGCCTATCGCTATGGCGATGCTTCGGTGCTGGCGCCGTTCTCCTACACCCAATTGCTGTGGGTCAGCATTCTGGGCTTCTTCATCTTCGGTGAGTTGCCCGACGTCTGGACCATCACGGGCGCCGCGTTCATCGTCGCGAGCGGCCTCTATATCGCCCATCGCGAGCGCGTCCGCCGCGCCCATCTTTTGGTACGCGAAGAGCGTTCGCCGAACGCCTGACGCAATATCTCAGTGCTGGCCCTGTGCTATCAACGGCTCCAACGAAAATGGGAGGAGCCGGATGCGGGTCGCGGTTTTCAGGAACGGAGAGATCGTCGTCGACAGGATGCCGGAACCGAAGCCGGGTCCCGGCCAGGTGCTGGTCAAGACGCTTGCCTGCGGCATCTGCGGTTCGGACCTGCATGCGCGGCAGCACGCCCATCGCATGGTCGAGATGACCAGGAAGGTCGGGCGCACGCCGATGGACCTGTCGCGCGATGTCGTTTTCGGCCATGAGTTCTGTTGCGAGATCGTCGATTACGGTTCGGGTACCGAACGCAGGCTGAAGCCCGGCGCGCGCGTCTGCTCGCTGCCGGCGCTGCTGACGCCGGCGGGCATCCAGGGCATTGGCTACTCCAACGACAACATCGGCGGCTATGCCGAGGCGATGCTGCTCAGCGAACCGCTGCTGCTCGAAGTGCCGAACGGCCTCGCCGCGGAGCACGCCGCGCTCACCGAGCCGCTCGCGGTCGGCGTTCATGCCGTCGCCAAAGCAAACGTGCAGGGTGGTGAAGTGCCGCTCGTCATCGGTTGCGGGCCGGTCGGGCTTGCGGTGATCGCTGCGCTGAGGATCAAGGGCCTGCACCCGATCATCGCCGCGGACTATTCGCCGGCGCGGCGCGCGCTTGCGGCAAGACTCGGCGCTGACATCGTCGTCGATCCCCGGACGTCGCAACCCTATGCAACCTGGGCCGAGCACGCGCAGATGTCGGAGCAGGAGAAAGCCGCGCGGCCGCCGCTCCAGGCCATGCTGCCGGCGCTGAAGCCCGCGCTGATCTTCGAATGCGTCGGCGTGACCGGCCTGCTCCAGCAGGTGTTCGAAGGTGCCCCGCGCGACGCCCGCATCGTCGTGGTCGGCGTCTGCATGGAGAGCGACAAGAGCGAGCCAATGCTCGGCATCATGAAGGAGCTCAGCGTCCAATACGTCCTCGGCTATACACCGGAGGAGTTCGCCTCTTCGCTGCGCCTGATCGCGGAGGGGGAGGTGGATGCGGCGGCAATGGTGACGGCGACCGTGGGCATCGACAGCGTGGCGAAAGCGTTTGCCGATCTCGCCAATCCCGAGGCGCACACCAAGATCATCGTGGAGCCGTGGCGCTGACACGACGTCATTGCAATGACGATACTATACCGGCAGCGCGATCGAGTATTTGACCTGGCTCAGCGCAAAGCTCGATTCGATCGAGGCGATGCCTTCTAGTCGGGTGAGCTTGGTCTTGAGGAAGGTCTCATAGGAGGCGAGGTCGGCGGCGACGACGCGCAAGAGGTAGTCGCGGTTGCCGGTCATCAGATAGCACTCCAGCACCTCGTCCCATTTCGAGATCGCTCGCGCAAAGCGGTTGAGGTCTTCCTCCTTCTGCCGTGCCAGCTTGATCGAGATGAAGACGCTGACATGCAGCCCCAGCGCCTTCTGGTCGACGGTCGCAATGTAGCGGCTGATGACGCCGCGCTCCTCCAGGAGCTTGACCCGGCGATGGCAGGGCGAGACCGACAGGCCGACCTTGTCGGCGAGCTCCTGCATGGTCAACCGGCTGTCGGCTTGGAGCAGGGCAAGGATCTTTCGGTCGATGGCGTCGAGCTCGGGCATTGGAATGAAACCTGTGTGAAGGGGCTATATTTTGGTAAAGTATCCCAATCTTGGCTGATACGGTGCGAAAATTTGAGAATTTTGCCGGCCCCCGCAGGCGTATCATGGGCGATCATTTTTTCGGAGCATTGCCATGCCCGTCGATTCCGCCCGCCTCGACACATTGTCCGCGCTCGCCCGCAAGGTGCTGTGGCTGTCGTCCTGGACCATTCATCATGCCAACCACATCCGCGCCAATGCGGATGGCCTGAAGGTCGGCGGCCATCAGGCCTCCTCGGCCTCGCTCGCGACCATCATGTCGGCGCTGTATTTCCACGTGCTGCAACCCGAGGATCGTGTCGCGGTGAAGCCGCATGCGAGCCCGGTGTTCCACGCCATCCAGTATCTGTTCGGCCGGCAGACCCGCGAGAAGCTGGAGAACTTTCGCGGCTTCAAAGGCGCGCAGTCCTATCCCTCGCGCACCAAGGACATCGACGACGTCGATTTCTCGACCGGCTCGGTCGGCCTCGGCGTCGCGCAGACGCTGTTCTCCTCGCTGGTGCAGGACTACGTCAAGTCGCATGGCTGGATGAAGGATCGCCGCGAAGGGCGGATGATCGCGCTCGTCGGCGACGCCGAGATGGACGAGGGCAACATCTTCGAGGCATTGGCCGAGGGATGGAAGCACGGCCTGCGCAACACCTGGTGGGTCGTCGATTACAACAGGCAGTCGCTCGACGCCGTCGTGCGCGAGGGGCTCTGGGAAAAGTTCGAAACCATGTTCCGCAATTTCGGCTGGGACGTGGTCATCGTGAAATACGGCCGGCTGATGCGCGAGGCTTTTGCCGAACCCGGTGGCGAAGCGCTTAGAGCGTGGATCGACAACTGCCCGAACGCGCTTTACGCGGCGTTGTGCTTTCAGGGCGGCGCCGCCTTCCGCAAGCATCTGCATGACGAAATCGGCGACCAGGGGCCGATCACGAAGCTGATCGACCGTCGCAGCGACGAGGAGCTCTTGGCGCTGATGTCGAACCTTGGCGGCCACGACATGGCGAGCATGCTGGAGGCATTCGAAAAGATCGATCACGATCGTCCGGTCTGCTTCATAGCCTACACCATCAAGGGCGTCGGCCTGCCGTTCCAGGGTCACAAGGATAACCATGCCGGCCTGATGACGGTCGCGCAGATGGAGAAGTTTCGCGAGAGCCAGAACATCCGCCCCGGACACGAGTGGGACAAGTTCGAAGGCATGGCACAGGATGCCGCCGGGCTCGAAGTTTTCCTCGCGCGCGTGCCTTTCAATCACGACGGCCGCCGGCTGACCGCGCCCGTCGTCGAGGTGCCCTCGCAGCTCACCTTCAAGCCGTCGGCGCAGATGTCGACCCAGCAGGGCTTTGGCCTGGTGCTGAACGAGATCGCGCGCAGCGACAGCGAACTTGCAAAGCGCATCGTCACGACGTCGCCTGATGTCACCGTCTCGACCAATCTCGGTCCCTGGGTGAACCGGCGTGGCCTGTTCGCACGCGCCGAGAAGGCGGATTTATTCCGCAGCGAGAAAATTCCGTCGACCTTCAACTGGGACGCTTCGCCCAAGGGGCAGCATCTCGAGCTCGGCATCGCCGAGATGAACCTGTTCATCATGATGTCGG
This sequence comes from Bradyrhizobium ingae, assembly GCF_055791185.1. NCBI lineage: Bacteria > Pseudomonadati > Pseudomonadota > Alphaproteobacteria > Hyphomicrobiales > Nitrobacteraceae > Bradyrhizobium > Bradyrhizobium ingae. Next base: position 2,791 of record NZ_JBVUBB010000007.1, on the reverse strand, counting down.
CCCTGGGGCTCTCGCACCACATCAATGGCGAACGGTTGCTGCCGGTCGGCACGCTCTATGATCCCTTCATCGAGCGCGGCCTCGATGCGCTCAACTATGCCTGCTACCAGGATGCTCGCTTCGTGGTGGCGGCAACGCCCTCCGGCATCACGCTCGCCCCCGAAGGCGGCGCACACCAGTCGATCGCCACGCCGCTGATCGGCATGGCACAGGACGGGCTCGCATCGTTCGAGCCGGCTTTCGTCGACGAGCTCGCCGTGATCATGGGCTGGGGTTTCGACCACATGCAGCGCGAGGCGGGCGAGGGCGGCTCGGTCTATTTGCGCCTCTCGACGCGCACCATCGAGCAGGCGCAGCGGATCATGACGGGCGAGCTCGTGCAGGGCATCACCGATGGCGCCTATTGGCTGCGCAAGCCCGGCCCCAATGCCGAAGTCGTGATCGCCTATACCGGCGCGGTGGCACCGGAGGCCATCGAGGCGACCGGCTTTATCGGCGAGAGTCGGCGCGACGTCGGCTTGCTTGCGATCACCTCGGCCGACCGCCTTCACGCAGGCTGGACCGCCGCGCGGAAATTGCGCCGCGACCGCCGCGGCGTGCAGCATTTGAGCCACATTGAAAAGCTCTTGGCACCGCTGCCGCGCGATTGCGGTCTCGTGACCGTGATCGATGGCCACCCGGCGACGCTCGGTTGGCTCGGCAGCGTCCGCGGCCATCGCGTCGAGGCGCTCGGTGTCGAGCAGTTCGGCCAGACCGGCACCATTGCCGACCTCTATCGTCACTACGGCATCGACGCGAACGCCATCATCGATGCGGCGGAAAGCCTCACCACGGGGGCGCCGATCGTCCATCGCAAGATGGCGGTGTGACGGAAGTAACCGGGCCGTTAGAGGCATCCGCCCGTCATTCCGGGTCGATGCGAAGCATCGAACCCGGAATCTCGAGATTCCGGGTTCTCGCTGTGCGAGCCCCGGAATGACGCAGCGGATGTCTTGCCAGTTCCCCGGCGCGCGATCATATTCCCGCGCGTCCGTCGCATCGCAGGTCAGGCATGGGGGCGGGTTCAACTCCCCCGGCTTTCGTGCAAGGATGCCTGCCGAAACGCCCCCTCCAATGCTCCCCAAGAAGAGGTTCACAATGGTCAATCGCATGCAATTCTACATCGACGGCGCCTGGGTCGATCCCACCGTCAAGAAGTCCACGCCGGTCGTCAATCCGGCGACGGAAGAGGCGATGTACGAAGTTGCGCTCGGCTCCAAGGCCGACGTGGACAAGGCCGTCGCTGCTGCCAAGCGCGCCTTTGTCACCTATTCCCAGACCAGCCGTGAGGAGCGTGTTGCGCTGCTCTCCAAGGTCATCGAGATCTACAAGGGCCGTCTCAAGGAGATCGGGGCCGCCGTGTCCGACGAGATGGGCGCACCGCTGCCGATGGCGGAGAAGCTCCAGGCCGGCGCCGGCCTCGGCCACCTCATGACCACGCTCGACGTGCTCAAGAACTACCATTTCGAGGAGCCGGTCGGCACCGCCATGGTGCTGCGTGAGCCGGTCGGCGTGGTCGGCATGATCACGCCCTGGAACTGGCCGCTCAACCAGATCGCCTGCAAGGTGGCGCCTGCGCTTGCCGCCGGCTGCACCATGATCCTGAAGCCGTCGGAGTTCACGCCGACCTCGGCGCTGATCTTCGCGGAAATCCTCCATGAAGCCGGCGTGCCGAAGGGCGTGTTCAACCTCGTCAACGGCCTCGGCCCCGAGGTCGGTGCCGCCATGAGCGAGCATCCCGACATCGACATGATCTCCTTCACCGGCTCGACCCGCGCCGGCATCGATGTTGCCAAGCGTGCAGCCCCGACTGTGAAGCGCGTCAGCCAGGAGCTCGGCGGCAAGTCGCCGAACGTCATCCTCGAAGGTGCCGACCTCACGAAGGCGGTGACTGGCGGCGTGATGCACATGTTCAACAATTCCGGCCAGTCCTGCAACGCGCCCTCGCGCATGATCGTGCCGCTGTCGAAGATGAAGGAAGTGGCCGCGATCGCAAAGGCGGTCGCCGACAAGACCAAGGCAGGCGATCCGCGCGGCGAAGGCACCACCATCGGCCCGGTCGTCAACCGCGGCCAGTGGGACAAGATCCAGGCGCTGATCAAGAAGGGCATCGACGAGGGCGCGACGCTCGTTGCCGGTGGCCCGGGCCTGCCCGAGGGCGTCAACAAGGGCTTCTACGTCCGCCCGACCATCTTCGCCGACGTCACCAGCGACATGACGATTGCGAAGGAGGAAATTTTCGGACCGGTGCTGACCATCATCGGCGCCAAGGACGAAGCCGATGCCGTGCAGATCGCCAACGACACGCCCTATGGTCTTGCGGGCTACGTCTCGGCCGACACGGTCGAGAACGCCAAGAAGGTCGCGCGCCAGATCCGCGCCGGCAACGTCAACCTCCAGGGCGTGCCCAACGATCGCTCTGCGCCGTTCGGCGGCTACAAGCAATCGGGCAACGGCCGCGAGTGGGGCAAGTACGGTCTCGAGGACTTCCTCGAGGTGAAAGCGGTCGCCGGCTTCAACGCGGCGTAAGGCTGCACCAACGCTAACCATCGACATTGCGAGGAGCGAAGCGACGAAGCAATCCAGACTGTTTCCGCGGACAGATTCTGGATTGCTTCGCTTCGCTCGCAATTGTGCAAGTTCATTAATTCGGTGATCGAATCCAGCCCAGCAGGGAGGGTTCGATGCGCGACAATAGCTTCGATCGGACGATTGAACGGAACTACCTTCAGAAATGGCGGTTCCTGATTGC